>JBMOOW010000136.1:0-48515 GCA_049323195.1 Pseudomonadota bacterium
CGTGCACGAGCTCGGCGACGCGGCCGGAGCCCAGGAGCGGGAGGTCGACCGGGACGACCACCACGGGCCCGTCGCCGCAGGCAGGCAGCACGCTTGCGATGCCGGCCACCGGCCCCCTGCCCGGCCAGGCGTCGGCGATGCCGCCATAGGCCGGGCGGTCGCCGCTCACATGGACGCGCGATGCGCCCGCCTCGCGCAGGCGATCGAGCATGTGGTCGATCAGCGGCCTGCCCTGCCAGGCGAGCAGGGCCTTGTCGCGGCCCATGCGCGTGGAGCGGCCGCCGGCGAGCAGGATGGCCTGGAACTCAGCCGCCATGACCGCAGAGCGAGCAGCCCTCGCTCCATTCGCTGTCGCCGTCCTCGAAGTGCTCGCGCTTCCAGATGGGGGCGGTGTGCTTGACCGCCTCGATCACCTGCCGGCAGGCGCGGAAGGCCTCGTCGCGATGCGGCGTGCCGGCGGCGATCACCACCGCCACGCCCCCGACCGCAAGACGGCCCTTGGCATGCGCGATCCACAGCTTCAGCCCGGGGCCGACCGCGGCTTCGGCCTCCGCGGCGATGTCGGCGAAGCGGTTCATCGCCAGCGCGTCGAACAGGTCGTAGCTCACGCCGATGACGCGGCGGCCGTGGTTGAGGTCGCGGATGCGGCCGACGAAAGCGGCGTACCCGCCGAAGCCCGGGTCGGAGACGAAATCGAAGGCGGCGCCGATGTCGAGCGGGGCCTCGGCGGCATCGACCACGGCGAAGTGATGGCGGGACACGTCAGCCCCCGCTCACCGGCGGCAGCAGCGCGAGCCGGCCGTCGCCGGGCACCGGCTCGGCGTCGCGCAGGATGCTGCGTTCGCTGGCGAAGGCCGACCGCGTCAGCAGCGCGCGGGCCGAGACGGGCCAGGCGGACTCCGCATGCGCCGCGATGGCCATGCGCAGCGCCGCGATGTCGGCGGCGTCGGCCTCGAGCACCAGGCGGCCGGAAGGCTCGGCCTCGCGTAGGGCGCCGAAGAGCTGGATGTCGAAGCGCATCAGGCCTCCAGGGGAACGGGTTCGAGATGGCCGCGGCCGGCGACTTCGACGAGGGCGCCGGCATCCAGCGCCTCCACGTCCGCCGGCACCACCACCCAGGCATTGGCGTCGACGAGCGGCCGGATCCGGAACGACTCCTGCCCGCCGAGGACGTGCACGCGGAGGCCGCCTTCGGCATCGAGCGCGACGCGCGCCTTCAGGTGCATGCGCAGCGGCACGCGCTTGGCGTACGCCCGCGCGAGCGGGAGCTTGGGCAGGCGCTCGCGCGGCAGGCCGAGCATGGCGCGCAGCATCGGTTCGACGAAGAAGCGAAGGCCTACCGCCGTCGACGCGGGATTGCCGGGCAGCCCGACCAAGCGCGTGCCTTCGGCCAGGCGGGCGGCGAGGATCGGCTTGCCGGGCCGGATGCGGACCTTGTGGAACAGCAGCGTCGCAGCCTCGGCCTCGAGCACCGCCGGGATGAAGTCGTAGCGCCCCATCGACACCGCGCCGGTGGTGAGCACGAGGTCGGCCTGCGCGGCCCGCGCGCGCGCCAGGGCGGCGCGGAAGGCCGCCGCGTCGTCGGCGACGGTCTCGCGCAGAACGACGTCGGCGCCTGCCGCCGCGAGGCGGGCGGCCAGGAACGGGGCATTGGAATTGCGGATGTGCCCGGGCGCTAGGCGGGCGGATGGATCGTCCACCAGTTCGCGCCCGGTGGTGACGAGGGCCACGCGCGGCCGCCTGCGCACGGCCACGTGCGCGATACCCGTGGCCATGAGCAGCGTCGCCTCGGCCTCGCGCAGCAGGCGCCCCTGCGCGAGCAGCACCTCGCCGGCGCGCACGTCCTCGCCGGCGCGGCGCAGGTGCTGCCCGGGCCTGACGGCGGCGGCGAGGCGGATGCGCGCGGGCCGCCCGACGGCGTCGCGGGCGAGGACCTCCACCTGCTCGACCGGCACGATCGCATCCGCGCCCGCGGGCATCGGCGCGCCGGTCATGATCTCGATCGCACCGGCTTCCAGCCGCGCGTAGCCGTCACCGGCCGCGCGCTCGCCCACGACGTCGATTTCGGCACCCGGTGCGAGCGCGTCCACGCCCGCCGCGAGCGCGAAGCCGTCCATCGCCGAGTTGTCGAACGGCGGCAGGGACTCACCGCTCGCCACATCCGCGGCCAGCACGCGGCCGACGGCGTCGTGCGCGGATACCTGCTCGGCAGGCAGCGGATCCACGCCCGCGAGCAGCCGACGCAGCGCCTCGTCGTAGTCGATCACGCGTGCCCCGCTCCATCCATCATCGCGACCGCATGCGCCAGCAGCGGCGAAACGATCTCGATGCCCTGCCGCGCCGCGCGCGGGCTGCCCGGCAGCGCGACCACCAGCATGCGGCCGATGCGTACGGCACGCGCGCGGCTGAGCCAGGCGAGCGGGGTGAAGTGCCGGCTCTCGCTGCGGAACATCTCCGCCAGCCCCTCGACCTCGACGCCGCCGGCCTGCAGCAGCGCTTCGGGCGTGCAGTCGCGCGGGCCAAGCCCGGTGCCACCGCTGGTGATGCACAGGCGCACGCCTTCCCCGGCGAGCCCGAGCAGGCGGCTGCGCAGCGGCTCGATGCCGTCGGGCAGCACCTCCAGGCCCACGTCCGCGCCCAGCGCCTGGAGTTCGCGCACGATTTCGGGCCCGGAGGCATCGTCCGCGTCACCGGCCGCGCAGCGGTCGCTGAGCGTGATCGCATGGCAGCGGACGCCGTCCAGGCGCGCCGTCGAGCGCGGGCGGTAGTGCGCGCGCTCCTCGTCGCTCATGCCCGCAGGGTGCAGCCACAGGCCCTTCTTGCCGCCCTCCTTGAACAGCAGCCGCACCGCCTCGATCGACAGCGCGGGCTCGACGGGCTTGGTGAGGTCGTACAGCGTCAGCAGGGCGGCACTGGCGCCGGCGAGCGCTTCCATCTCGACGCCCGTGCGGGCCTCGGTGGCCACCTCGCAGTAGACGCGGATGGCATGGCGGGACTCGACCGGCACGCAGCGCACGCGCACGAGTTCCAGCAGCAAGGGGTGGCAGAGCGGCATGAGGTTCGCGGCCTGCTTCGCGCCCTGCAGCCCGGCGATCTCCGCCATCACCAGCGCATCGCCCTTGGGAAGGCGGCGCTCGACGATGGCGGCATAGGCATCGGCACCCGCGCGCAGTTCCCCGACGGCGACCGCGCGACGCCGCGTGGGCCGCTTGCCGCGGACGTCGGCCATGTGGAAGGCCTCCGACATTCAGCCCCCCATCCGGCAGGTGCGGGGCGCTGCACGACGGCGTGCACCGCACGCGGCATCGGGCGGCACGGCCGCGGCGGGCGTCGATCGGCGCGCTGCGGAGTGGACGGCTTCGAACGGCCGCGGGCGGGGACAGGTTCGGGCGAACGTGGGGGACGGCACGCCGTGCATTCCTTCTGCGGCCGCACGGGTGGGCGGCGCGGGCCGACAGCTTAGCGCCTGCGGTGCGGCGGGCCGTCGTCATCGAAGCGTCAAGCACGCCTCACCTGCGTGTCACGTCGCGTTCGCAGACTGTCGCCGACACGGAGAGCGCCCATGCCACACAGCACCCCGCACCGCCGACTCCGCCGCCTTCGGGGCCTGCTCGCCCTGCTCGCGGTGGCGACCGCCCTGTTCGTCACCGCGGCGACACGCCTGGAATCGACCGCCCGCGGCATCGCCGCCGTCGGCGCACTGGGCTGCGTGATCGCGTGGCTGGCCGTGCTGGAGGCCGAGGGCCGCATCGCCGAACGGCTCGAACGCCGCGGGCTGCGGCGTCGCAGCAGCCGCGGCCGCCTGCCGCAACGCCCGGCAAGCCGGCGCGATCCGGCCCGGCGCGCGGCCTGAGGGGTCAGTCGCAGCCGGAGCAGCCGCCGCAGCGCGAGGCGGTGGGCGCTGGCGCGACACGTCGGCCCAGGCGCGCGAGCGACGGCCGCCCGGAGTCCACGAGCACCAGCGCCAGGCGGCCACGCAGCCGGCGGACCAGCCGCGGACAGCGCGTGGCGACGACGTAGCAGAGGCTGGCCACCACCGCGAGCCCGACGAGCACGTACTGCAGCAGCAGCCCGGCGCCCATGCTCAGCCTCCGAGCGCCCGCGCGAGCTGGTAGGTCAGCATCGACATGAGGTAGGCCAGCGCGAACAGGTAGCCGGCGGCGATACCCACCTGCTTCCACGAATTGGTCTCGCGGCGGATCGTCGCCAGCGTGGACAGGCACTGGGGCGCGTAGATGAACCACACCAGCAGCGACAGTGCGGTGGCCAGCGACCAGGTGTCGCTGATGACCGGCGTGAGCGCCTGCGCGGCCGCATCGTCGGCGGCCGCCTGCAGCGCGTAGATCGTCGCCAGCGACGACACCGCCACCTCGCGCGCGGCCAGGCCGGGGATCAGCGCGACGGAGATCTGCCAGTTGAAGCCCAGCGGGGCGAAGACCACGGCCATGGCCTCCCCGATGCGGGCCGCGAGGCTGTAGTCGATCGGATTGCCCGTGGCGCCCGCCGGCGGTGCCGGGAAGTTGAGCAGGAACCACAGCAGGATCGTGAGCGCGAGGATGATGCCGCCCACCCGGCGCAGGAACACCCAGGCCCGCTCCCACAGCCCGATCAGCAGGTCGCGCGCGTGCGGCACGCGGTAGCTCGGAAGCTCCAGCATCAACGGATGCTCGCCCTTGTCGCGGCGCCATTTCTTCATGACCCACGACACCGCGAGCGCGCTGAGGATGCCCGCGGCGTACAGCGCGAACAGCACGAGCCCCTGCAGGTTGAGCACGCCGGCCACCTGCCGCTGCGGGATGAACGCGCCGATCAGCAGCGCGTAGACGGGCAGCCGCGCCGAACACGTCATCAGCGGCGCGACCAGGATCGTCGCGAGGCGATCGCGCGGATCCTGGATCGAGCGCGTGGCCATGATGCCCGGGATCGCGCAGGCGAAGCTCGAGAGCAGCGGAATGAAGGACCGCCCCGACAGGCCCGCGGCGGCCATGGTGCGGTCCAGCAGGAAGGCCGCGCGGGGCAGGTAGCCCGATTCCTCGAGGGCCAGGATGAAGGCGAACAGGATCAGGATCTGCGGCAGGAAGACCACCACGCCACCCAGTCCGGCGATCACGCCGTCGACCAGCAGGCTCGCGAGCGGGCCCTCCGGCAATGCGGCGGCCGTCGACGTGCCGAGCCAGGCCGTGCCGGCGTCGATCAGGTCCATCACCGGCGTAGCCCAGGCATAGACGGCCTGGAAGATCAGGAACATCACCACGCCCAGCGCGAGCAGCCCGAACACCGGGTGCAGCAGCCAGCGGTCGAGGACGTCGTCGACCGCCGCCGTGCGCCGCGGCATGCGCACGGCGGCCTCGAGGATGGCGCGCGTGCGCGCATGCAGCGCGTCCACGTCCTGCGCCGCGGGTGCGGCATGCGGCTGCACGGCGCCGTTGGCGTCGAGCAGGCGCACCAGCTCGGCGGCGCCGCCGCGGCGCACGGCTACCGTCGGCACCACCGGCACGCCGAGCTCGCGCTGCAGCGCATCGATGTCGATCTCGATGCCGCGCCGGCGCGCCGCATCCATCATGTTCAGCGCGACGACCATCGGCCGGCCGAGCTCGCGCACCTCGAGGGCGAAGCGCAGGTGCAGGCGCAGGTTGGTGGCGTCGACGACGCAGACGATCACGTCGGGGGCCGGCTCGCCCGGGTAGAAGCCGCGACAGAGGTCGCGGGTCACCGCCTCGTCGAGGCTGGCGGCATGGAAGCTGTAGGCGCCGGGAAGGTCGAGCACCACGTACTCGCGGCCCGATGGCGCCGCGAAGCGGCCTTCCTTGCGCTCCACCGTGACCCCGGCGTAGTTCGCCACCTTCTGGCGGCTGCCGGTAAGGCGGTTGAACAGCGCGGTCTTGCCGCAGTTCGGGTTGCCGACGAGGGCCAGGCGCAGGGTCGTCTCCATCGGCGCCTCAGGCCACGGCCGTGTCGCGCACGGCCTGCGCCGCCACGGCGGGCTGCGTCGCCGCGGCCGCCTGCACGCGGACGCGCGCCGCCTCCTGCCGCCGCAGCGCGAAGCGGGTGAAGCCGATCTGCACCAGCAGCGGCTCCGCGCCGACCGGGCCCGCGGCCAGCACTTCGACCGGCTCGCCGCCGACAAAGCCCAGCTCGCGCAGGCGGCGCGCGATCGGGTCCTGGGGGGCAGCATCCTCCACGCGGGTAACGGTGGCGGGCGTACGGTAGGGCAGCTCGGACAGTCGCACGGCGGAGCGTCGTCCAAATGGGAATCGTTCTCGATTCTAGCACCGGGCGCGACGCGGCAGCCGCTATGATCGCGGGCTTTCCCCGGGCGTCCGTTCATGAGCCATCCCCTCCTCCACCTGCGCGACGGGGCGGTCGCCCGCCTGCGGCTCAACCGCCCCGAACTGCACAACGCCTTCGATGCGACGGTGATCGCCGCGCTGACCGGCGCCCTCGAGGCCGTGGCCCACGACCCGGACGTGCGCGTGGTGGTGCTCGAGGCCGAGGGCGCGTCGTTCTCCGCGGGCGCCGATCTCAACTGGATGCGCGGCATGGCCGCCGCCAGCGAGGAGGAGAACCGCCGCGACTCGCTGGCCCTCGCCCGCCTGATGCGCACCCTGGACGAGCTGCCCAAGCCGACCATCGCCCGCGTGCATGGCGCGGCCTTCGGCGGCGGTGTCGGGCTGGTGGCCTGCTGCGACATCGCGCTGGCGACGCCCAATGCCCGGTTCGGCCTGACCGAAAGCCGCCTCGGCCTGTTGCCGGCGGTCATTTCGCCCTACGTCATCGCCGCCATCGGCCCGCGCGAGGCGCGACGCTGGTTCGCCACCGCCGAGATGTTCGACGCCGCCACCGCGCAGCGCATCGGCCTCGTGCACGAGATCGCCGGCGACGAGGCCGCGCTGGATGCCGCCGTGGCCCGCCAGGCCGACCTGCTGCTCAAGGCCGGCCCGATCGCCGCGGCCTCGGCCAAGGCCCTGGTGCGCCGCGTCGCCGCCGAAACCGACCGCGAGCGCCTCGATGCCGACAACGCCGCCCTCATCGCCGGCCTGCGGGTTTCGGACGAGGGCCAGGAGGGGCTCGGCGCCTTCCTCGAGAAGCGTCGCCCCTCATGGGCGAATGCGTCAGCCACGGATGGACACGGATGAACACGGATGCGGAGCACCTGGCCTCGGCATCGACGACGGAACGGGTCATTCGTGCGTTCCATGCGACCTACAACGAGCTCGGCTACGGCTTCCTCGAAAGCGTGTACGAGTCTGCGCTCGCGATCTGCATGGCCGACGAAGGGCTCGTGGTGGAGCGGCAGGTCCCGGTGCCCGTGTATTTCCGCGGCCAGGCGGTCGGCGATTTCCGCATCGACCTGCTGGTCGAGCGCGACGTGGTCGTGGAAGTCAAAGCGGCCTCATCGATCGCGCGCGAACATGAAGCGCAGCTGCTCAATTACCTCAAAGCGACAGACCGTCACGTGGGCCTGCTTCTCAATTTCGGTCCGCGTCCCCAGTTCAAGCGGATGGTGATGGGTCGCGATCCGATCCGTGTCCATCCGTGTTCATCCGTGGCTGACACCTGATGTTCTCGAAGATCCTCATCGCCAACCGTGGCGAAATCGCCTGCCGGGTCATCCGCACCTGCCGCGCCCTGGGTATCCGCACCGTCGCCGTATATTCCGAGGCCGATGCCGACGCACAGCACGTGCGCCAGGCGGACGAGGCGCACTGCATCGGCGGCCCGCGCCCGCAGGACTCCTACCTGCGCGGCGAGGCCATCATCGAGGTCGCGCTCAGGGCCGGCGCGCAGGCCATCCACCCGGGCTACGGCTTCCTCAGCGAGAACGCCGACTTCGCCGACGCGGTGGAAGCGGCGGGGCTCGTCTTCATCGGCCCGTCCGCCGCGTCCATGCGCAAGATGGGCAGCAAGGCCGGCGCCAAGGAACTCATGCAGGCCGCGGGCGTACCGGTGGTCCCGGGCTACACGGGCGAGGACCAGTCCCCTGACGTGCTGCAGCGCGAAGCCGACCGCATCGGCTATCCCTTGATGATCAAGGCCGCCCACGGTGGCGGCGGCAAGGGCATGCGCATCGTGCGCGACAGCGGGGAGTTCCTGCCGAACCTGGAGAGCTGCCAGCGCGAGGCGCGCAATGCCTTCGGCCGCGATCGCGTCCTGCTCGAGCGCTACATCGAGAAGCCCCGCCACATCGAGATCCAGGTCTTCGCCGACCGGCACGGCCACACGATCCACCTGTTCGAGCGCGAATGCTCCGCGCAGCGCCGCTACCAGAAGGTGCTGGAGGAATCGCCCTCCCCATTCCTCACGCCCGCACTGCGCGCCGCCATGGGCGATGCCGCGGTACTGGCCGCGCGGGCGATCGACTATGCCAATGCCGGCACGGTCGAATTCATCGTCGGCCAGGACGGCGCCTTCTACTTCATGGAGATCAACACGCGCCTGCAGGTCGAGCACCCGGTCACCGAGATGGTGACGGGGCTGGACCTCGTCGAATGGCAGCTGCGCGTCGCCGCGGGCGAAGCGTTGCCGCGGCGCATGGAAGAACTCTCGCAGGCCGGCCATGCGATCGAGGTGCGCCTGTACGCCGAGGATCCCGACGCCGGCTTCCTGCCCGGGTCCGGCCGCCTGCAGCGCCTGCGCCTGCCCCGCGCCGCGGCGGGCGTGCGCGTCGACTCGGGCGTGGTCGAAGGCGACATCGTCACGATCTTCTACGACCCGATGATCGCCAAGCTCATCGTGCACGGCGCCGACCGCGCGCAGGCGCTGGCCCGCCTGCGCGAGGCGCTGGCAGGCTGCGAGATCGTCGGCCCGAAGTCGAACGTGGAGTTCCTCGAGCGGCTGGTGCGGCATCCCGCGGTGGTCGACGGCAGCATCGACACGGGCTATCTCGACCGCCACCTCGACGAATTCCTCGCGGCGCCCGAACGCGACGACGCCCTGCTGGCCGTCGCCATCGCGGCACAGCACCTGCTCCGCGAGGAGGCCGCGCGCGGCTGCCACGCGGCGTCGGCCGATCCGACCTCCCCCTGGGCCGCCACGGACGGCTGGCGCCTCGGTGCGCCGGCGCATTCGCGACACGTCTACGACGTCGCCGGCGAACGCGTCGAGGCCGACGTGGTGGGCGCGGCAGGAACCTATGCCATCGAGATCGCGGGCCGCCGCTTCGCCGTGGACGCCGCGCGCCTCGAGGCCGACGCGCTGTCGCTGCGGGTGGATGGCGCCGGGCGCCGCGTTCGCGTGCTGGGCGACGCGCGCACGACGACGGTCCACGACGGCCGGCAGCGGCTGCCGGTCACCCGCCTGCCCCTGCACGCGCTGGAAGGCGCCGGTGCGGAAGGCGGCGCCGACCGCGTGGCCGCGCCGATGCCGGGCCGCGTGGTCGTCACCCGCGTGGAGGTCGGTGAATCCGTCTCCGCCGGCCAGGAAGTGATGGTGATCGAGGCCATGAAGATGGAACTGAGCCTCAAGGCCCCGCGCGACGGCGTGGTCGGCGAGGTCCGAGCCGCCGCCGGCGATTTCGTCGATGCCGATGCCGTGCTGCTGACGCTGGAGGCCGCGGCATGAACGATTTCGTCCGCATCGTCGAGGTCGGCCCGCGCGATGGCCTGCAGAACGAGAAGGCCATCGTGCCGACCGCCGCCAAGATCGAACTGATCGACCGGCTCTCGGCCACAGGCCTGCGCGTGGTGGAGGTCACCAGTTTCGTGAGCCCGAAGTGGGTGCCGCAGCTGGCCGACGCCGCCGAGGTCTACGCGGGCATACGTCGCCACGCCGGCGTCGACTATCCGGTGCTGGTGCCGAACCTGCAGGGCTACGAGCGCGCGCGCGAGGTGGGGGTCACCCATGTGGCGGTGTTCACCGCCGCGTCCGAGGAGTTCAACCGACGCAATACCAATGCCGGCATCGAGGAATCGCTGCAGCGGTTCCTGCCGGTGATGGAGCGCGCGAAGGCCGATGGCGTGCGCGTGCGCGGCTACGTCTCCACGGTGCTCGGCTGCCCCTACCAGGGCGAGGTGCGCGTATCCGACGTCGCCCGCGTGGCCGGCAGGCTGCATGCGATGGGCTGCGAGGAGATCTCGCTGGGCGACACCATCGGCACCGGCACGCCGGCCCGGGCGCGGCGCATGCTGCGCGCGGTGGCCAACGAAGTGCCGATGGAGGCGCTGGCCGTGCACTTCCACGACACCTACGGCCAGGCCCTGGCCAACATCCTCGCCTGCCTGGAAGAAGGGGTGCGGGTGGTCGACAGCGCGGTATCCGGCACCGGCGGCTGCCCGTATGCCAAGGGCGCGAGCGGCAACGTCGCGACCGAGGACGTGGTCTACATGCTGCACGGCATGGGGGTGCAGACGGGCATCGACCTGCCGGCGCTGGTCGCCACCGGCCACTGGCTCGCCACGCTGCTCGGTCGCGAAACGGCGAGCAAGGTCGGCCGCGCGATGGGAGCCGGCGCATGAGCCCGGGCTATTCGATCCGGCCCATCGAGCCGCGCGACGATGCCGCCATGGCATCGATCATCCGCAGCGTGATGCCCGAGTTCGGCGCCAGCGGCGACGGCTTCGCGATCAACGACCCCGAGGTCGACTGGATGTCGCGCGCGTACATGGCGCCGCGCCGGGCGTACTTCGTCGTAGAGGCCGGTGGCCGCGTCGTGGGCGGTGGCGGCGTGGCCCCGCTGGACGGCGGCGATGCGGACACCTGCGAGCTGCGGAAGATGTACTTCCTGCCCGAAGCCCGCGGGCTCGGCGCGGGCACGGCGCTCATGGCCCGCTGCCTGGACGCCGCCCGTGGCGCCGGGTTCCGGCGTTGCTACCTGGAGACGCTCACCGGCATGGACGCGGCGATGCGCCTGTACGAACGCAGCGGCTTCCACCGTATCGACGCGCCGATGGGCGACACCGGCCACGGCGGCTGCAACACCTTCTACCTGCGCGAACTCTGAGGCGGCGCGCCCGCTAGAATCGCGCCCTTCGCATTCCGGGAGCGTCCCATGCAGATTTCCAGCGTCCGTGCCGTCATCACCGGCGGCGTGTCCGGCCTTGGCTTCAGCGTCGCCCAGCGCTTCGTGCGCGAGGGCGGCCGCGTCGCGCTGTTCGACGTCAGCGACGACAAGGGCGCCGCGTCGGTGGCCGAACTGGGCGAAGCGAACGCACGCTATTTCCGCACGGACGTCACCGACGAAGCCGGCGTGGCCGCCAACGTCGCGGCGGCACGCGACTTCCTCGGCGGGCTCAACGCGGTCGTCAACTGCGCGGGCATCCTCGGCTCCGGCCGCATGCTCGGCAAGGACGGCCCGATGCCGCTCTCGCAGTTCGCCTCGACCGTGATGGTCAACCTCGTCGGCAGCTTCAACGTGGCCAAGGCCGGCGCGGCCCTCATGCAGGGCAACGAGGCCGGCGCGGACGGCGAGCGCGGCGTCATCATCAACACCGCCTCGGTGGCGGCCTACGAAGGGCAGATCGGCCAGGCGGCGTATTCGGCGTCCAAGGGTGGCGTGGTCGGCATGACCCTGCCGATGGCGCGCGAGCTCGCCCGTTTCGGAATCCGCGTGGTCACCATCGCGCCGGGCGTGTTCTGGACGCCGATGGTCGACGGCATGCCCGAGACGGTGCAGCAGTCGCTCGCCGCGTCCATCCCCTTCCCCTCGCGCCTGGGCAGGCCCGAGGAATTCGCCGACCTCGCCGCCTACATCCTCGGCAACACCTACCTCAACGGCGAGACGATCCGCCTCGACGGCGCGACGCGGCTGGCGCCGAAGTAACGAGGTCGGGATTCGGGATTGGGGATTCGGGATTCGCAAGGGCGGCCCGCGTCCCCGCTCCGGATCCCGCTCCTACCAATCCCGAATCCCGAATCCCGAATCCCGAATCCCGAATCCCGGCTCCCCATGAAGGCCTACGACATCAAGAAGGGCAACGTCGTCGAACACAACGGCGGCGTCTACCAGATCCGCGACATCGAGCGCAGCAGCCCGCAGGGCCGCGGCGGCAACGTGCGCTTCCGCTTCACCATGTACAGCGTGCCGGGCGGGAACAAGCTCGACGCCAGCTTCGACGGCGACGACGAGCTGCGCGAGGTCGACCTGGCCCGCCGCCAGGCCACGTTCTCGTACATGGACGGCGATGCCTTCGTCTTCCTCGACGACGAGGACTACACGCCCTACACGCTCGACGCCGACGTCGTCGGCGACATGGCCGGCTACATCGTGCCCGACCTGTCGGGCTGCTACGTGCAGATCATCGACGACGCCCCGGTGGGCCTGCAGCTGCCGCAGACGGTGACGCTCGAGGTGGTCGAGACGCCGCCGGAACTCAAGGGCGGCACGGCGACCAAGCGCCCGAAGCCGGCGAAGCTGTCGACCGGCATCGAGATCATGGTCCCCGAGTACATCGCCAATGGCGAGCGCGTGCTGGTGAACACCACGACGGGCGAGTTCGCCGGCCGCGCGGACTGACAGGCCGCACCGCCCCGGCCTCGCGCGGCGCGCACCGCCGCGCGGGAGCCGTCAGGCCGGGGTTCGCTCCAGCCACTTGCGCGCCATGCGCCGCACGGAGTCGTCGGCGCCGGGGTCGTCCACCAGCTCGGCGACCACGCGCCAGGCGAGGTCCAGCGATTCCTCGCCCACCACGAAGTCCTCGTGCTCGCCCGCGCGCACGACGAAGCGCGCGTCGTAGTGCCAGTGCGCGGGCACGTCGCCACGCGCCGGGATCCAGTGGCGGTCGAGGTCGAACAGCCCGGGCTCGACCGACAGCCCCGCCAGCCCCGACTCCTCCTCGGCCTCGCGCAGCGCCACGCGCGCGAGGTCGTCATCGCCGTCGGCATGTCCGCCGAGCTGCAGCCAGCGCCCCAGCTTGCGATGGTGGGTGAGCAGCACGCGCGCGCCGCTGCGGTCGACCAGCCAGGCCGAGCCGGTGAAGTGGCCGGCCAGGCGCTCGCGCAAGTAGGCCTGCGCGCCCTCGCACAGCAGGGCGCGGAAGTGGTCCACCGATGCCTGTTCATCCGGCCAGCGCGCGACGTAGGCGTCGAGCATCGCGGACAGCGCGGCGGGGGATTGATGCGATGCGGCGGATGCGGGCATGCGCGTGACCGTCGGGCGGCACGCGATTATCCGGCACGATCGCGCCTTGTGCCTGCGCGGCGGCACGGGGTATGTTCCGCCGGCCCACGCAGTGCGTGGACCGGACGCGCTGCGTCCTCACCGAACAAGCCCCTGGGGAGATGGCAATGCTTTTCTGGCGCGTCAAGCCGCTCGACAAGATCCTGGAGACCGCGGAGAAGAAGTCGCTCAAGCGACAGCTCGGCGCCTTCCAACTCACGATGCTCGGCATCGGCGCGATCATCGGCACGGGCATCTTCGTGCTCACCGCGGAAGCCGGCCAGAAGGCGGGCCCGGCGATGATGGTCGCCTTCGTCATCGCCGCGGTCGTCTGCGGACTGGCGGCACTCGCGTATGCCGAGCTGGCGTCGATGGTTCCCGTCTCGGGCTCGGCCTATACGTACACCTACGGCGTGCTGGGCGAGGGCCTGGCCTGGACCGTCGGCTGGGCGCTGGTGCTGGAATACGCGATCGCTGCCGGTGCGGTGTCGGTGGGCTGGTCGGGCTACGTCAACGGACTTCTCGAAAGCGCGGGCATGGGGCTACCCGACGCACTCAAGACCGGCCCGATGGACGGCGGCAGCTTCAACCTGCTGGCCTTCCTCGTCGCGCTGCTCGTGACCGGGCTGCTGGTGATCGGCACCTCGAAGTCGGCCAAGGTCAACGCGGTGCTCGTACTGATCAAGGTCGCCGCGCTGACGGCATTCATCGCCATCGCCGTTCCGGCCGCGCAGGACAGCAACTTCCAGCCCTTCTTCCCCACCGGCTGGGGCAGCCCGCTGGGCGGCGTCGGCGTGCTCGGCGCTGCGGCGTCCATCTTCTTCGCCTACGTGGGCTTCGATGCGGTGTCGACCGCGGCGGAAGAGACCAAGAACCCGAACCGCAACATTCCGATCGGCCTGATCGGCTCGCTGGGCGTGTGCACGGTGTTCTACCTGCTGGTCGGCTACGGCGCCGTGGGCGCGTCCGGTTCCGACCCCATCATGGTCAATGGCCTCGCCCTGCCTCCGGGCAGCCCGGAACTGGCCGCGGCCTGCAAGGGCAGCGAGGAGCTGGTCTGCAGCAAGGAGCCGCTCGCCCACGTGCTGCGCCAGCTCGGCTTCGCCGGCTGGGGCAATGCGATCGGCATCGCCGCGGGCCTGGCACTGCCGTCGGTCATCCTGATGATGATCTACGGCCAGACGCGCATCTTCTTCACCATGGCCCGCGACGGCCTGCTGCCGGAGCGCCTGTCGAAGGTGCATCCTCGCTTCCACACCCCGCACGTGATCACCGTGATCACCGGCGTGTTCGTGGCGGCCTTCGCGGCGCTGTTCCCGGTGGGCGTGCTGGCGGACATCTCCAATTCCGGCACGCTGTTCGCGTTCGTGATGGTGGCGGCGGCGGTGATGGTGCTGCGCGTGCAGCAGCCGAACCGCCCGCGTCCCTTCCGCACACCGATGGTCTGGCTGGTCTGCCCGCTCGCCATCGCCGGCTGCCTGCTGCTGTTCCTCAACCTCTCCCTGTACACGCTGAGCATGTTCTTCGGCTGGGCGATCATCGGCCTGATCGTGTACGCGCTGTACGGCTATCGCCGCAGCCACCTCGCGCCGGGCTACCGCGGCCCGGACGGCGGCCCGAAAATCCCGCCGGAACCGAAGTTCCACGAGGGTCCGCAGGCCTGACCGGCCCTGCCACCGACAGTGGTCACGACGGCGCGGGCAACCGCGCCGTCGTCGTTTCAGCGAGGGCCACGCCGCGCATGCGGGCCCTCCACGCGCCCTGCCCTAAACTGTGCACATGACTGCCCCCACCCCCTACGACTCCGGACGCCTAGCCGAATGCGCCGGCGAGATCATCGCCAACGTGCGCGAGCTCGCCGCGCTCGGCTGGACGCCCGCGACAAGCAGCAACTTCTCGCGTCGCATGGACGCCCGGCATGTCGCGATCACGGTCTCCGGGCGCGACAAGGGGCGCCTGGTCGAGGCCGACATCATGGTCGTCGACATCGAGGGCCGGCCGGTCGCCACCACGCAGAAGTCCTCGGCCGAGACGCTGCTGCACACGCAGCTGTATGCGCGTTTCCCCGAGGTGGGCTGCGTGCTGCATACGCATTCGCTCACCCAGACGGTCGCCTCGCGCCTGTACGCCGCCGACGGCCGGGTGCGCCTCGCCGGCTACGAGCTGCTCAAGGCCTTCGCCGGCAACACCACGCACGAGACGGCACTCGACCTGCCCGTGCTGCCCAATTCGCAGGACATGTCCGAACTCGCTGCCCAGGTCGAGTCGCTGCTCGATGCCGGCCCGCTGTGGGGCTACCTGATCGAGGGGCATGGCCTCTACGCCTGGGGCCGCGACATGCCCGAGGCGCGCCGCCACCTGGAAGCCTTCGAATTCCTGCTCGCCTGCGAGCTGGAGATGCGGCGCCTGGCGCCGTCCGCCGCGCCGGTCGACCCGGCGTTCTGACCCCATCGCACCGGAACCACGCACCATGAGCCGCCTGCGCATCTTCGACGAGTCCACCCCGGACCAGCCGCTTTTCGTGTCCACGGACGCGGAGGCCATCAGCCGCGAGCTGGCGCCGCTGGGCGTCGGCTTCGAGCGCTGGGAAGCCGCCCAGCCCGTGCAGGCCGGCGACCCGCCCGAGCGCATCATGGAGGCCTACCGCGCCGACATCGATCGCCTGGTGGCCGCGCGGGGCTTTCGCAGTGTCGACGTCGTGAGCATCTCGCCCGACCATCCCCAGCGCGAGGAGATGCGCAGGAAGTTCCTCGACGAGCACTTCCACAAGGAAGACGAGGTGCGCTTCTTCGTCGCGGGTTCCGGCCTGTTCACCCTGCACGTGGGCGGCAAGGTCTACGAGCTCAAGTGCGAGGCGGGCGACCTCGTCTCCGTGCCCGATTCCACGCACCACTGGTTCGACATGGGCCCGGAGCCGAGCTTCGTCGCCATCCGCTTCTTCACCGAACCCGACGGCTGGGTGGGCCATTTCACCGGCACCGACATCGCGCAGCGTTTCCCGCGTTACGAGCCCGGCCAGGCCGGATAATCCACGCCACGCACCACCCGAGGCCCGGCCCCGCGCCGGGCCTCGCCATTTCGACCGAGCCCGCCCATGCCCATCCGCGCCATCCTCACCGACATCGAAGGCACCACGAGCAGCATCTCCTTCGTCAAGGACGTGCTGTTCCCCTACGCCCGCCGGGCGCTCCCCGCCTTCGTCCGCGAGCACGGCAACGAGCCCGAGGTGCGCCGCTGGCTGGACGCCGTGGCCACGGAGAACGGTGCGGTCTGCAGCGACGACACCATCGTCGAGATCCTGCAGGGCTGGATCGACGAGGACCGCAAGCACACCGCGCTCAAGGCGCTGCAGGGGATGATCTGGCGCGCCGGCTACCGCAATGCCGACTTCACCGCGCACATCTATCCCGACGCGGCCGCGCAGCTGCGGGAGTGGCATGACGCCGGCATTCCGCTGCACGTGTATTCCTCAGGCAGCGTGCCGGCGCAGAAGCTGTTCTTCGGCCACAGCGATGCCGGGGACCTGACGGCCCTGGTCTCGAACTGGTTCGACACCGAGGTCGGCGGCAAGCGCGAGGCCGCCAGCTATGCGCGCATCGCCGAGGCCCTCGCCCTCGCGCCGGGCGACGTGCTGTTCCTCTCGGACGTGGTCGAGGAGCTCGATGCCGCGCGCGAGGCCGGCATGCAGACGGTGCTGCTCGACCGCCGCGAGGACTATCCGCAGCCGCGCACCGGCGAGGCCACGCACGGGCATCGCCGCGTGGAGAGCTTCGCGGACGTGGGCATCTGACGGGTACCGCGGGGCTCCCGGCATCGGCCTGCGTGCAGCCGACGCCCGGCGGGTATCGCCTCCGAAGCCCGGCCGCGAATGCCGTCAGCGCGCTACTTCAGCCAGCTCGTAGCCGGTTTCCGCGCGCTGCTCGCCACGCCAGGGATCGAACGCGCGCACCTCGACGCGATGCCGACCCGGTGCGAGGTCGGTGGCCAGCGCGCCGCGCCATAGATGGGTCGATGGCTCGGCTTCGGGCGAACGGTCGAAGCCACGCAATGCGCGCGCCTCGTCGTCCCGGACGTTCTCCGCGAGCAGCCGCGGGTCGGCACGCTCCACGCGCGTCATCGGCTTCCACGCCCCCTCGTCGATGCGGTATTCGACGCGGGTCGCGGCGGTGCCCATGAAGACGTTGGCATAGACCGCCCAGGCGGGATATGCCCCGCGGCGCAGGATGCGCGGGGCATGCAGGGCCATGGCGCCGGTCGACGCGGGCGTCTGTTCCAGGCGCGCGGGATGCCATGCCAGCCGGTAGCTGCCGTCGCCAGCGACGTGCAGTCGCGCATGACCATTGGGCGTCCCGTCGGCCATCGTCGCGTCGGGGATGCCCGCCGCATCGGCCACGCCGGACCAGAACGCGCCGCTCGCTGCGCCCACGTTGTACTCGTGCAGCGGCGCGGCACCCGGCCAGCCCGAGCGCGCGTCGTGGAAGACGTGCCGCTGCACGTGACCGTGGCCGCTCAGCACGAGAACGCGCGGAAAGCGCGCGAGCAGGCCGAAAAGCCGCGCGCGGTCGGCGGCGCGGAAGGTTTCGCGGCCGGGCTCGTCGAACAGCGGAATGTGCAGCGCCAGGACGAGCAGGCGCCGCGGGTCGGCCGTCCGCAGGTAGCGCTCGAGGAAGGTGAACTGGTCGTCGCGGAGGCCGCCGATGTACGCAGGGCGCTGGCCGGGCCGGTAGACGACGTCGTCGAGCACGACGAAGTTCGCCTCGCGCTCCTCCCAGGCGAGCGTGTCGGGGCCGAAGTGGTGACGGAACGTGCGCAGCGAGTCGGCGTCGGCCGCCGCGTCGAAATCGAGGTCGTGGTTGCCGGGCGCATGCAGCCACGGGATGCCCAGGCGCGTGGTGACGGCCTTCAGGTCCGGATACAGCGAGAGGTCGTCGTCCGCAATGTCGCCGAGTACCAGTCCCAGCTGGGCCGCCCCGCCGTCGCCGGCGTGCAGCGGCTCGACGATGTCGCGTGCGTAGTAGTCGAGCTGCGTACGGTTCTTCGTCTGCGGGTCGGCGAACACGAGCACGTCGAGCCCGGGCGCGCGGCGCGGCTGCGGCCGAAGCAGGAATGTCGGGCAGCCGGCCTCGACGTTGCCGATGCCACCGAAACGGAGCGCGGGCGCCTGCGGCTCCGGCACATGCCGCCAGAACACCGGCAGGCCGTCGGCTCCGGTAACGAACGCGTGGCCGGCAGGCTTGATGACGAACCACGTGCGGCCGGGAACCGGGGCGAGCCGGAAACGGCCCTCGCGATCGGTGGCGACGATGTCCACGCCATCGGAAACGCGCACGCCCGCCATGCCGCGTTCGGATCGACCGGCCCGGCCGTCGCCATCGAGGTCGAGGACCACGCGCCCCTCGCCGCAGGGCGCGCGTGCCTGCGCGAGGGCGGGCACGAGCAGGAGGGCGGCCAACAGCGGGAGGAGGCGGGGCATGGTGCGGCTCCGATGGACCGCGCACAGCCTAGTGCGGATGGGCCTTCGGTGCAGCCGCCATGCGCGCAAACGCGGGACCGAGCTCACGTCGTCCGCAGTGGAGCGCATGTCGCACCTCGAGGCGAAGCCACGGCCCTTGGCGAGGAACCTGCCCGGACGCGCATCCGTTGCGACGCCCGCGGGACGTCGATGCGCGCCCGGGCGGGCATCGGCCAAGGCGCGTGACCCGGGATGGACTCAACCTGCGGCGTGGCGCCGGCGCAGCACGTCCAGTGCATCGTCCAGCGACATTCCCCGCGCACGCAGCAGCACGAGCAGGTGGAACAGCAGGTCGGCGGCCTCGCCCGCGAGCGCGGCCTCGTCCTGCGCCACGGCGGCGAGCGCGGTTTCCACGCCCTCCTCGCCGACCTTCTGGGCGATGCGCCGCAGGCCGCCTTCGAACAGTCGCGTGGTGTAGCTGCCCACGGGTCGCTCGGCCGCCCGCTGGGCGACGAGGCGGTCGAGCACGGCGAGGAAGTCGCCCGGCGCCGCGGGGAAACAGCTTTCGCGCTCGAGATGGCACGTCGGGCCGCGTGGATGCGCGAGCACCAGGAGGGTGTCGCCATCGCAGTCGAGCTGCATGTCGACCACGTCGAGCACGTTTCCGGAAGACTCGCCCTTCGTCCAGAGCCGTCCGCGCGTGCGGCTGAAGAACGTCGCCCGGCGCGTGTCCAGCGTGCGCGCCAAGGCATCGCGGTCCATCCAGCCGACCATGAGCACCCGCAGGGAGGCGGCGTCCTGCACCACCGCGGCCACGAGGCCACCCTGCTTCTCCCAGTCGATTGCGGCGACGTCGAACGACGGCGCCAGCGGCATGGCCTCAGTCAAGACGCACCTCGATGCCCGTGCCACGCAGCGAGCGCTTGAGTTCGGGGATGCGCACCGCACCGGAGTGGAAGACGCTCGCGGCGAGCGCGCCGTCGACATCGGCCCGGGCGAAGACGTCGGCGAAGTGCGACGCCTCGCCCGCGCCGCCCGAGGCGATCAGCGGCACGGTGCAGACCTCGCGCGCCGCACGCAGCTGCGCGATGTCGTAGCCGCCACGCACGCCGTCGCTGCCCATGCAGTTGAGCACCACCTCCCCTGCACCCAGGCGCTGCGCCTCGACGATCCAGTCCAGCGTGCGCCGCGCCAGCGCGCGGGTGCGCGCGGGATCCCCGGTGTACTGCCGCACGCGCCATTCACCGTCGGCGTCGCGCAGGCTGTCGATGCCCACCACCACGCACTGCACGCCGAAGGCCTCGGCCAGCTCCGCGATCAGTGCGGGCCGCTCAAGCGCCGGCGTGTTCACCGACACCTTGTCGGCGCCGGCATGCAGCACGCCGCACGCCTCCTCCACCGACCGGATGCCGCCGGCCACGCAGAACGGGATGTCGATCAGCCGCGCCACGCGTTCCACCCAGCCGCGGTCCACGCTGCGGCCCTCGGGGCTTGCGGTGATGTCGTAGAACACGAGCTCGTCCGCGCCCTCGTCGCGATAGCGCAGCGCGAGCTCCACGATGTCGCCCATGTCGACGTGGTCGCGGAAGCGCACGCCCTTGACCACGCGCCCGTCCCGCACGTCCAGGCAGGGGATGATGCGGCGGCTCAGCATGCGACGCCCTCGCCGCCCAGCAGCGCGAATGCATCGGCCAGCGCGAAGCGACCTTCCAGCAGCGCCTTGCCCAGCACGATGCCCGCGCAGCCTGCCGCACGCGCGGCGGCCACGTCGCCGGGTTCGCGCGCGCCGCCCGAGGCCTGCAGCGCGACTTCGGGCGCAAGCGCGTGCAGACGGCGGTAGAGCTCGATGTTCGGGCCGCCGAGCATTCCGTCGCGGCCGATGTCGGTGCACAGCAGGTGGCGCAGGCCCGCGTCGCGGTAGAGGTCCAACACGTGCTCCAGGCGCGCGCCGCTGCCCTGCGTCCAGCCGGCGGTGGGAAGCGTCCACCGGCCGCGGGCATCGGCACGCGTGTCCAGCGCGATGGTGATTCGCTCCACGCCGTATCGTGCGAGCCACGCGCTCACCACGTCCGGCCGCCTGACCGCGAGCGAACCGATGACCACGCGGTCGACACCCGCCCGCAGCAGGCGTTCGACGTCGGCCTCGCCACGGATGCCACCGCCGCTCTGGATGCGCAGCCCCGTCTCGGCACGCAGCCGCTCGAGCAGCGGCGCGAGCGTCCAGCCTCCATCGCGCGCGGCATCGAGGTCGACCAGGTGCAGCCAGCGCGCACCGTCGCGCTCGTAGTCCGAGGCCAACCGGACCGGATCCGCCGCATAGCGCGTCTCCCGGTCGTAATCACCCTGCACCAGCCGCACCACGCACCCGTCGCGCACGTCGATGGCGGGGTAGAGCTCGAAGCCGCTCATGCGCGCATCTCCAGGAAATTGGCGAGCAGCCGTGCGCCCACGGCTGCGGAACGCTCGGGATGGAACTGCGCGCCCATGCGGTTGCCACGGCGGACGACGGCCGAGAACGCCCGGCCATGCGTGCAGGCCGCGAGCGTGTACTCACCCACCGGGGCGGCATAGCCGTGCACGAAGTAGGCACTGGCGCCCTCGTCGACGCCGTCGAGCAGCGGGTCGCCATGCAGGATCGAAAGCCCGTTCCAGCCCATGTGGGGCACGCGAAGGCCCGGCGCGGCCGCCATGCGCCGAACGCGGCCGGGCAGCAGGCCCAGGCAGTCGACGTCGCCTTCGTCGGAGCCGTCGAACAGCAGCTGCATGCCCAGGCAGACGCCCAGGAGCGGCTGGCGCAGCGAGCGCACCAGTTCGACCAGGCCCAGCTCGCGAAGGCGGGCCATGCCGGCCGCGGCCGCACCCACGCCCGGCAGGACCACCCGGTCGGCGGCGGCGATCTCGGCGGGATCGGCACTCATGCGCGCGTCCACTCCGAGCCGTTCGAAGGCATAGCGCACGGAGCCGATGTTCGCGCCGCCCGCGTCGATCAGCACGACGTTCACAGCACGCCCTTCGTCGACGGCAGCTCGCGCCCCTCGCGTGCGATGGCCTGTCGCAGCGCACGGGCCACCGCCTTGAAGCAGGCCTCGACCTTGTGGTGGTCGTTCTCGCCATCCACCTTGAGGTGCAGGTTCAGCGCGGCGGTCTCGCAGAGCGAGCGGAAGAAGTGGGCGACGAGTTCGGTCGGCAGGTCGCCTACCCGCTCGCGGCCGAAGTTGCCGTCGAAGACGAAGTACGGGCGCCCGGAGAAGTCCAGTGCGGCGCTGGCCAGCGTTTCGTCCATCGGCAGAGTGAAGCCGTAGCGCCCGATGCCGCGCTTGTCGCCCAGCGCCTCGCGCAGGGCCTGGCCGAGCGCGAGCGCGCTGTCCTCGACGGTGTGGTGCTCGTCGATGTGCAGGTCGCCCTCGCAGCGCAGCGACAGGGCGAAGCCGCCGTGCTTTCCGAGCTGCTCGAGCATGTGGTCGAAGAACCCGAGCCCGGTATGCACCTGCGGCTCGGCGGCGCGGTCAAGGTCGATGTCCACTTCGATCCGTGTTTCGCGGGTCGCACGCGTGATGCGTGCCGTGCGCGGCGCGTCCGCGAGCGCATGCGCGATCGCCGGCCAGTCCCAGTCGCCGCCGAACTGCGGCGTGCGCAGCTGGAACGCGCGGATGCGCAGGTTCTCGGCGAACCGGACGTCGGTTTCGCGGTCGCCCACCACGGCCGAGCGCGACCAGTCGATGGTGCGATCCTGGAGATAGGGCAGCGCGAGCCCGATCTGCGGCTTGCGCGTGGGGCTGTTGTCCTGCGGGAAGCTCCTGTCGATCAGCACGTCGCGGAAGACGATGCCCTGGCTCTCGAACACCTGCATCATCAGCTCGTGCGGGCCCTGGAAGCTCTCGTACGGGTAGCTGTCGGTGCCCAGCCCGTCCTGGTTGGTGACCATCACGAACTCGTAGCCGGCGTCGCGCAGCTTCAGCATCGCCGGGATCACGCCCCGCACGAAGCGCAGCTTGGAATAGGCGTCGATCTGGAAGTCGGCCGGCTCCTCGATGAGCGTGCCGTCGCGATCCACGAACAGGATGGGCCTGCTCATGCCGTCACCGTCGCTTCGGCGATGGCCTCGACCACGCGGTCGTTCTGTTCCGGCAACCCGATCGTGATGCGCAGGGCATCGCCGAGGCCCGGTGCCGCACGCATGTCGCGCACCACGATGCCGGCGGCGAGCAGACGCTCGAAGACCGACTGTGCGTCGTCGAAGCGCACGAGCAGGAAGTTGGCCGACGAGGGATAGACGTGGCGCACGCCGGGCAGGCCGGTGAGCCGCGCGGCCAGCCGCGCGCGCTCGGCGACCACCATGGCGACGTTCGCCCGCGTGGCGGTGATCTCGCCCGCCCCCAATGCGCGCAGCGCAGCCTGCACGCAGGGCGCTGCCAGCGGGTACGGGGCCTGGCAGCGGCGGAGCACCGCGATCAGCTCGGCGTCGGCGATCACGCTGCCGATGCGCGCGCCCGCCAGCGCATGCGCCTTCGACAGCGTGCGCAGCACCGCGATGTTGGCATGCGCGGCAAGCAGCGCCACGGCCGACGGCGAGGCCGCATATTCCTGATAGGCCTCGTCGACGACGACGAGGGCTCGCCCGCGCAGGCGCTCGGCCAGGGCGGCGACGCGCTCCAGCGGCAGGGCGGCGCCGCCCGGGTTCCCGGGCGAGCAGAGGAAGACCAGCCGGGCGCCGCTTTCCAGCGCCGCACCGCCCACGGCGTCGAAGTCGCATTCGAAGCCGCCCGGCGTGTCGCGCAGCGGGGCCTCCACGACCTGCACGCCATGCAGCCGCGCGCTCACCGCGTACATGCCGAACGTGGGCGGCGTGACGACGATCGCGCCCTGCCCCGGCATGCACAGCGCACGCACCAGCAGGTCGATGGCCTCGTCGCTGCCACGGCCGGCCAGCAACTGCCCGGGCCGGCAGCCGTACAACTCGGCCAGGCGCGCGCGCAGCACGTCCGGCTGCGGATCCGGATAGCGACGCAGCACCCCGGCGCTTTCGCCCGGGTTCGGCCAGGGCGACTCGTTGGCGTTGAGCCAGACATCGCCCGTCAGCGATTCGGTGCGCGCGGACCGGTAGCCGGCGAAGTCGCGCAGGTCCTCGCGCAGGAGGTCGGTAATGGTCATGCCGCCTCCAGCCGCAGCGCGACCGCACGCAGGTGCGCGTCGAGCCCTTCGGCGCGCGCGAGCTCGACCGCGCAGGGGCCGATCGCCGCGATGCCTTCGCGCGTCACCTCCTGCACCGTCATCGCGATCTGGAAACTCGACACGCTCACGCCGCCGGTGAAACGCGCCGCGCCGCCGGTGGGCAGGACGTGGTTGGTGCCGCTGCAGTAGTCGCCCAGCGCCTCGGGCGCGAAGTCGCCGAGGAAGACCGACCCCGCGGCTTCCACGCATGGCAGCCAGGCGCGCGGATTGCGCAGGGCGAGGATCAGGTGCTCGGGGGCGTACGCATTGCTGATGGCGAAGGCGTCCTCGAGACGCTCGACCTCGATGAGGCGCGACGCGGCCAGCGCGCGCCTGGCGACGTCGGCGCGCGGCAGCGACGCGAGCTGGGCATCGATCTCCCTCTGCACCGCATCCACGAACACCGCGGAATCCGAAACCAGCAGCACCTGCGAGTCGTGCCCATGCTCGGCCTGCGACAGCAGGTCCGATGCCACGAAGGCCGGATTGGCGCCCGCATCGGCGACCACCAGCACCTCCGACGGCCCTGCGGGCATGTCGATCGCCGCGCCACCCTCGCCCATCGCGACCTGGCGCTTGGCCTCGGTCACCCAGCCGTTGCCCGGGCCGAAGAGCTTGTCGCACCTGGGGA
The DNA here is from genome assembly GCA_049323195.1 of Pseudomonadota bacterium. Lineage (GTDB taxonomy): Bacteria > Pseudomonadota > Gammaproteobacteria > Xanthomonadales > Xanthomonadaceae > Cognatilysobacter. Next base: position 24,388 of record JBMOOW010000136.1, read on the forward strand.
TGCTGGCGGTACCGAAGGCCATGGCGGCGATCGCCTGCACCCCGCCGACCCGGAATACGCGCCGGATCCCGCAGCGCGCCGCCGCGGCGAGCACGGCGGGGTCGACGGAACCGTCGCGGCGCGGTGGCGTGCAAAGCACGATCTCGGCGCAGCCTGCCAGGCGTGCGGGGACGCCGAGCATGAGTGCGGTCGACGGCAGCGGCGCGCTGCCTGCGGGCACGTACAGGCCGACTCGGCGGATCGGACGCAATACGCGCTCGCAGACCACGCCCGGCGCGGTTTCGAGCGAGTAATCCTGTGCCATGCCGGCGCGATGGAAGGCCTCGATGCGCAGGGCCGCGGCGTCGATCGCCTCACGCAGCGCCGCCGGCAGGCCGCGCACCGCGGCATCGATCTCCCCGTCGGCAACCTGCAGGCTGTCGAGGTCGACGCCATCGAAACGCGAGGTCAGCTCGCGCACGCCGGCATCGCCCCCGCGTCGCACCTGGGCGATCAAGCCGGCGACCGATGCGGTCACCGCCGACGACACCGCCTGCGCGGGGCGCTGCAGCAGGGCCTCGCGCGTGGCCGCGTCCGTCTCCGACCAGCGTACGCGCCTCATGCCAGCATGCTCTCGACGGGCAGCACCATCAGGCCCTGTGCGCCTGCGCGCTTGAGGTCCTCCAGCCGCTGCCAGGTCAGGCGGCCGTGGCAGAGCGCCTGCAGCGCGAGGCGGTCGGCGCCATCGACCTGCAGCAGCGTGGGTTCCTCGGCGTCGGGCAGCAGCGGCAGTAGCGCGGGGATCGCGCTGCGCTGCGCCTGGAACATCAGCAGCCGGCTGTTGCGCGTACGCACCGCGCCGTCCAGGCGCCGTAGCAGCATTTCCGCGAGCGCCGCGCGCTCGCCCTCGAATTCGGCGACGGGGCCGGCGAGAACCGCCTCGCTTTCCAGCAGGGTCGCCACCGGCTTGAGCTGGTTCGCTGCCAGCGTGGCGCCGCTGGAGACCAGGTCGCAGACCAGGTCGGCCTGCCCCAGGCGCGGCGCGATCTCCACCGACCCGGTCAGCGTCACCACGTCCGCGGAAATGCCCTGCTCCTGCAGCCACTGCTGCAGCAGCGCCGGATAACTCGTGGCGATGCGCCGCCCCGCAAGCTGCCCGGCGCCACGCCATTCCCAGCCGTCGGGCACGGCCAGCGCGAGGCGGCAACCACCGAAGCCCAGCGGGCGCAGCTCGCGGAAGGCCGTGCCGTCGCCGCGCCGCACGCGCTCGGTGTCCTGCTCGCGCAGCACGTTGCGGCCGACGACGCCGAGGTCGCAGACACCGTCCGCGATCAGGCCGGGGATGTCGTCATCGCGCACCAGCAGCAGGTCGATCGGCAGGGCCTCGCCGTAGCAGAACAGGCGGTCGCGGCTCTCGCGCCAGCTCAACCCGCAGGAGGCGAGCAGCGCGCGGGCGGGGTCGGCCAGGCGGCCGGACTTCTGGATCGCGATCCGCAGGCGGTCGCGGGGTTCGATGTTCATGCTCATGGCTTCACTTCGCGCGGGCGGCGCGCTTGACGGCCGCGCCGTAACCGCCGGCGCCGCGTTCTAGGGTGCGGGCGACGCGCCCGATGGTGGTCACGCTGACGAGCGTGCGGTCGTGGATCTCGCGGTACGGCACGCCCTCCAGCAGGTAGGGCACGACGCGCCAGCGGTCGGCCATGGCCTCCAGCTCGGCCGGCGTGCAGAGGTCGTCGAGAAAGGCACGCACCTCCGCCGGCGACTTCAGCGCATGCAGCGCCGACGCGAGCGCGTCGAGGGCATCGTGCTTTTCCTGTTCGGTGAGGGGCGGCCGGCGCTTCATGTTGATCCAATGTATTAACGCGTTAATACACTAATGGACGCGGGCGGGCGGCGTCAATGCCCGACGTCCGCGGCCCCGAGGGGCGTCGCGGGGACGCATTGAGTGCGAAGGGGTCGACGGGCCGCGCGGTGGCCCGAACCAGGCACCGAGCGGGAGCCGGTCGCCGCGGCGGCGACGCCCTGTGCCGGCTGAACGAACCCGCCGGCCGTGACATCGGACGGCCTACCGCCGCGCCACCGACGCCAGAAACGAAAAAAAGCCGGACGCGAGTCCGGCTTTTTCGAATCGATGGTCGGGGAGACAGGATTTGAACCTGCGACTTCTACGTCCCGAACGTAGCGCTCTACCAGGCTGAGCTACACCCCGACGGCAGAGCCCGAAATTCTAGCGGCCTCATCTGCCCTCCACAAGGGGTCCCGACGCCGGGGCGAGTCGCCGGCGGGGCGCCGGTAAACTGTCGCGTCCAGCGCATCCGCGGAGTTCCGCTTGATCAAGCCACGCACGCCGGCCGGAGTCCTCGAACTCCTGCCGCCCGACCAGATCGCCTTCCAGCGCATGCTGGACACCATCCGCCGCAACTTCGAGCGCTTCGGCTTCCTGCCGGTGGAAACGCCGGTGATGGAGCTGTCGGAGGTGCTGCTGACCAAGTCGGGCGGCGAGACCGAGCGGCAGGTCTACTTCGTGCAGTCCACCGGCGCACTCGAAAAGGCGGGCGACGGCATGCCGGAGATGGCGCTGCGCTTCGACCTCACCGTGCCGCTCGCGCGCTATGTCGCCGAGCACGAGCACGACCTCGCCTTCCCGTTCCGCCGCTACCAGATGCAGCGCGTCTACCGCGGAGAGCGCCAGCAGCGCGGGCGCTTCCGCGAGTTCTACCAGTGCGACATCGACGTCATCGGCAAGGACTCGCTCTCCGTGCGCTTCGACGCGGAGCTGCCGGCGGTCATCCACGCCGTGTTCTCCGAACTCGACATCGGTGCCTTCACCATCCAGCTCAACAACCGCAAGCTCATGCGCGGCTTCTTCGAGCAGCAGGGCGTGGCCGATCCGTCCCTGCAGGCGCTGGTGCTGCGCGAAGTCGACAAGCTCGACAAGCGTGGCGACGACTACGTGCGCGAGACGCTGGCCGGCGAGGGTTTCGGCCTGCCCGCGGACGCGGTCGCCCGCATCCTCGACTTCGTCGGCATCCGCTCCACCTCGCATGCCGACGCCATCGCCATCCTCGACCGCCTCGGTGCCGGCGGCGAAGCGAACGAGCCGCTCGCCGAGGGCATCGCCGAGCTGCGCGAGGTGCTGGAGCTGGTGCGCGCGATGGGCGTGCCGGAGTCGGCCTATGCGCTGAACCTGTCGATCGCCCGCGGCCTGGACTACTACACGGGCACCGTCTACGAGACGACGCTGAACGACTACCCGCAGATCGGTTCGATCTGCTCGGGCGGCCGCTACGAGAATCTGGCCAGCCACTACACCAGGTCCAAGCTCCCCGGCGTCGGCATCTCGATCGGCCTGACCCGCCTGTTCTGGCAGCTGCGCGAGGCGGGCCTGCTCGGCCCGGCCTCGAGCACCGTGCAGGTGCTGGTCACGCAGATGGACGCGGCCCACCTGCCGCATTGCCTGGCCATCGCCGCCGAGCTGCGCCATGCCGGCTTCAATACCGAGGCGGTGATGGAGGCGTCCAAGCTCGCGAAGCAGTTCCGCTACGCCGACCGCGCAGGGATCCGCTTCGTGGTGGTGCTCGGCGACGACGAGCTGGCCGCGGCCAAGGTCACGGTGAAGGACCTGCGGCGGGAGGACCAGTTCCAGGTCGACCGTGCCGAGCTGGCCGCGACCTTGCGCGTCGAACTCGCGCAGCCGCCGGTGGTGGGCGCATGAAGCCGGTCCGTCTCGATGGCCGCTCGCTGACGCGTGCGCAGGTGCTGGCCGTGGCGTTCGGCGCGCCGGTCGAACTCGACGAGGCGCAGCTGCCGGCGGTCGCGCGGGCCGCGGATTTCCTCGCCGAGCAGGTCGCGCGCGAGGAGCCGATCTACGGCGTGTCCACCGGCTTCGGCAGCAATGCCGACCGCCTGCTGGGCTCGTACCGCCTGCGCCAGGGTGGCGCGGTGAATCCGCACGAATCGCTGCACGCCGAGCTGCAGAACAACCTGATCGTCACGCACGCGGTCTGCGTGGGCGAGCCGTTCGCGCCGGAAGTGGTGCGCGCGATGCTGTGCATCCGCATCAATACGCTGATGCGCGGGCATTCGGGTATCCGCGTGGCGACGCTGCGCGCGCTGGCGGCCATGCTCAACGCCGGCGTCGTGCCCGTGGTGCCGCAGCTTGGTTCCGTGGGCGCCAGCGGCGATCTTGCGCCGCTGTCGCACCTGGCCATCGTGCTGCTCGGTGGCGGCGAGGCCTTTTTCGACGGCGAGCGCATGCCGGGACGCGAGGCGCTCGCGCGCGCCGGGCTGGCGCCCGTCACCCTCTCGTACAAGGAGGGGCTTGCCCTCAACAACGGCACGGCACAGATGCTGGCCACGGGCGTGCTCGCACTGGCGAAGCTGGAGGAGCTGGTCGACACCGCCGACCTCGCCGCCGCGATGACCATCGACGCCTTCGCCGGCCGCCTCGGCGCGTTCGCGCCCGAAGTGCATGCGCTGCGCCCGCATCCGGGCCAGGTCGACGTGGCCGCGCACCTGCGTGCGCTGCTGGCTGGATCCACGCTGGCCGACATCCCCTACCACCTCGTGCCGCGCTTCCGGCCCTGGCTGCCGGAAAGCTGGGAGACCGAGGAAGCGCGCGAGCTGCGCTTCGACATCGGCTGGGACTGGGTACCGACCTCGCAGCGCCACGGCCGCGAGAAGTTCTACGCGCGCTTCCGCCCGTTCCGCGGCGGCAAGAAGCACCAGCCGCAGGACAGCTATTCGCTGCGCTGCGTGCCGCAGGTGCACGGCGCGGTGCGCGACGCGCTGGCGCAGGCGGCGCGCGTGCTGGAGATCGAGCTCAACTCGCTCACCGACAACCCGATCGTGTTCCCCGATGCCGAGGCCGAGCACGTGGAACAGCAGGTGGTGTCCGCCGGCCACTTCCACGGCATGCCGCTGGCGCTGGCGATGAGCTACGTGAAAGCGGCGATCCCCGTGCTCGCGAGCATCTCCGAGCGCCGCCTCAACAAGCTGGTCGACCCCGCCACCAACGACGGCCTGCCCGCGTTCCTGATCGGCAACGAGGACGCCACCGAGTCGGGCTTCATGATCGTGCAGTACACCGCCGCGGCGATCGTCAACGACCTCGCCAGCCGCGCGATGCCGGCGTCGGTGTACTCCATCCCGACCAGCGCGAACGCCGAGGACCATGTGTCGATGGGCGCCAACGAGGCGCGCCACGTGCTCGCCATGGCCGACGACCTGGGCAAGGTGCTGGGCCTGGAGCTCTACACCGCCGCGCAGGCGCTGGACCTGCGGCGCGACATGATCAACGCGGCGCGCGCCCTGGCACGCACCGCATCGGCCGGGCAGCTCGCATCCAAGGTCGCGGGCGCGCCGCGCGAGGGGACGCCCGACCACGGGGTGTTCGTCGAGGAGGTCGAAGGCCTGCGTGCCGAACTGGCAGCCGCCGACGAGTTCCGCCCCGGCGCTGCCGTGGGCGCCGCGCATGCGGCGATCCGCGAATCGATCGCGTTCATGCCCTTCGACCGCGCCATGGACGGCGACGTGCAGGCCGCGGTGCAACTCGTCACGAGCGGCCGCGTGCTGGCGGCGGCACGGCGGGCACTGGCAGGCCACTGACGCATCCCGTCCGCGCGGCCCACCGCGTCGGTCGACCGACGCGGTGGTGGCCGCCGCATGCCTCCACGCTTCCGACCGGAGGCCGCCATCGCGGCGGCCCGGCGGCTTCCGCTCGTCCAGCGATCCACCACCGACGCCTTAACACTTCAGCTTGGACCGCTGCAGCGAGCGGCCGGTTTCACACCAGCCGCTGAGGGGCCAGTCTCCTGCACATCAGTTACTTGCGGTATTTCAGGCGGTAACAGTTCGTGACGTAGTTCACGATTCAGCCCACGTTGCCTTCACGTCCTGCCCGGAACACTCCGTCCGCATTCGCGTTACCCACGATGTGCCGAGGAAACCGAACGTGCGCCCCATCCCTACCGCGCTCGCCGTCCTCCTCCCCCTGGCGTGGATGCCCTGCATCGCGCAGGAGAACACCGTACCCGGCGGTACGGTCATGCACCCCGCCACCGCCGATGCGCGATCGCCCGTGCGGCGCACGCGCCCGCCGCTCCCGCCCGTTACCCACCGCGGCGTTCGCGACAGCCTGCTCGCACGAGCCGAGGCACATCGCCAGCGCGAGGAATGGGTGGACGCGCTGGCGATCTACGAGCACCTGCTGGCCGCGGACCGGCGCGACGACGTGGCCTGGCGCATGCGCGCGCTCACGCTGGCCGACCTGGGCGCGGCCCACCGCGCCGCCGAGCTGCTCGCCGAGTGGCCGGACGCGTTCGCCGATTACCAGCGCGACCGCATCCAGGGCGATGCGGTGGCGCGGCAGATCGGCTGGGGCGGCACCCATGCCGGACGCGAGGAGGACCGCGACGTCGAGATGCAGCGCGCCCTCGAGGCACTGCGCGCGTTGCAGACGCGCACCGACCTGACGAATTGGGAGCGCACCCGCCTGCGCATGGATTCGCTGACCGCGCTCAGCGCCCTGCGACGCTACGGGGAAACCGTGGCCGAGTACGAGGCGCTGCAGCGCGAGGGCGTGGATCTGCCCGCCTACGTCCACGGACCCGCGGGCGATGCACTGCTGGCGCTGCGCCGCCCCGAGGAAGCCGCGGTGGTGCTTCAGAAGGCGGTGGCGCTCAACCCTTCGGACATCGACACGCGCATCCTGCTGGCCTATGCCTACCTCGAGCAGGAACGCTTCGACCTCGCGCTGCCGCTGGTCGACGAGCTGGTGAAGTCGCAGCCGGCCTGGTTGCGCCGCGAAGGCGCGCGATCCGGCCAGGAAAACTGGGACCGCTACAAGGCGGCGGTCGCACAGGCGTCGATGATCTCCTTCGCGCACGATCATGCCCACGCGCAGGCGCTGCTCGACGGGCTGGTTCGGGTCGGGCCGCGCCATTCGGGCACGCAGGCCGCGCTGGGCGCGGTCACGCATCGCCGCGCCAGGCCCACCGCCGCCCTCGAGCGCTACGACATGGCGCTCACGCTCGATCCGCGCAATCGCGACGCCGCGATCGGCCGCGTCTCCGCGCTCTTCGACCTGCAGCGCGTGGAGGAGGCCCGCCTCGCCCACCGCGACGTGCAGGCGCGCTTCGGCGACGACCTCAACGTCGCGCGGCTGGATCGCGAGGTCGCCCTGCGCACGGGCCCGGAAGGGCGCATCAGCTGGGTACAGGGCCGCAACGAGGGCGATGCCCCCGCCGGCTCGCCCTTCGGCGCGCGCGACCGGCGCGTCGAACTCGAGGCCTGGACGCCCATCATCGGCAACCGCTGGCGCCTGGGCCTGCTCGGCGACGAGGTGCGCGCGGAGTTCGATCCCGATACCGTGCGCTACCGCCGGTTCGGCGCGGGCGTCGACTACCGCTACGACCGCCTCGGCCTGCGCGCGGCCGTCTACGACGTCAGCGAGCCCGACAACGGCAGCGCCTGGACCTTCGGCGCGTCCTGGCGCATCAACGACGCCTGGCGGGTCGGCGCATCCGTGGCGAAGAACGATGTGGACACCTCGATGCAGGCGCGCCGCGCGGGCGTCGAAGCCGATTCGGTGGCCCTGGCCGCGTCGTGGACGCCCAGCGACCTGGCCGCCATCGACGGCGAGCTCAAGCGTTTCCGCTACGACGACGGCAACGAGCGCGACCAGGCCTCGGTCTTCGGGCGCTGGCGCCTGCACACCGCCCCGCACCTGCTCGTCGACGGGCTTGCATCGGGCTGGTGGAGCCGCGCCTCGGAAACCGGCCGCCCCTACTTCAATCCCGAGCGTGACGCGATGGCCACCATCGGCGCGCGGCTGGACCACATCCTCTGGCGGCGGTACGAGCGCCACCTGCGCCAGCGCTTCGAGGTGAACGTCGGGCCGTACTGGCAGGAGGGCTTCGGCACGAACTGGGTGCCGCAGGCCGCGTACCGCCACGAGTGGCGGCCCGCGCAGGGGCATACCTTCGAATACGGCGTGTCGTGGTCGCGGCCGGTGTACGACGGCAACCGCGAACGCCGCATCGCCTTCGAGGCGAGCTACCGGTGGGGGTTCTGATGCGCCTGGTCCTGCTCCTGTCCGTCCTGCTCCTCGGCCTGCTGCTCCCCGGCCGCGCCGACGCGCTGCTGGTGCTCAGCTACCACGACATCCGCGACGACGTGGCCCCCAAGGGCGATCCCGATCCCTTCGCCGTGTCGACGCGCAACTTCGCCATGCATCTGGACTGGCTGCGCGCGCACGGCTACGTGCCGGTGAGCGCGCAGGCGGTGCGCGAGGCCCGCTCCGGGCGCCGCAGCCTGCCCGACAAGGCGGTGCTCATCACCTTCGACGACGGCCTGCGCAGCACCTATACACATGCCTACCCGCTGCTGCGCAGCTACGGTTATCCCGCCCTGGTCGCCGTGCACACCAGTTGGATAGACCTGCCGGCCCGGGCCCGCGTGCCCTATGGCTGGCGCGACTTCACGCGCGGGGACTTCCTGACCTGGGAGCAGCTGCGCGAGATGCAGGCCAGTGGCCTCATCGAGGTCGGCTCGCACAGCCACGCCCTGCATTCGGGCGTACCGGGCAACCCGCAGGGCAACCAGATGCCCGCGGCGATCACGCGCCGCTGGGAGGGCGGCTACGAGCCCGAAACCGCCTACCGCGAGCGCATCCGGCAGGACCTTGCCGAAAGCGCGCGCCTGATCGAGAAGCACCTCGGCCGCCGTCCCCAGGTCATCGTCTGGCCCTATGCCGCGTACAACCGCGTGTCCAATGCCATCGCCGCCGATCTCGGCATGGGCATGTCCTTCGACCTGGAGGGCCGCAGCACCGGGCTCGACCGTGCCGGCCCCGGCGCCGCCGCGGGCGGCGAGAGCCTCGCGCGCCTGCTGATGTACGACAACCCCGACATCACCGACTTCGTCTACGAGCTGCGCCGCGACATCCGCCGCAACGGCATCCGCGCGATCCAGGTCGACCTGGACTACGTCTACGACGCCGACCCGGCGCAGACCGAGCGCAACCTCGGCGTGCTGGTGGAGCGCATCCACCGCATCAAGCCGACGCACGTCTACCTGCAGGCCTTCGCGGACCCCGACGGCGACGGCGCCGCCGAGGCGCTCTACTTCCCGAACCGGCACATGCCGATGCGCGCGGACCTGTTCAGCCGCGCGGCCTGGCAGCTTCGCACGCGCGCCAACGTGGCGGTCTACGCCTGGATGCCGGTGCTGGGGTTCGAACTGCCCGACGCGGCGCGCCAGGAACGCCTGCGCATCGCGGCGAGCAATGCCAAGGAAATCCCGCGGCTGGATCCCACGCGGGCCGAGGCGGCTGCCCTCATCGGCGACCTCTACGAAGACCTCGCCATTTCCTCGCACTTCACCGGCCTGCTCTTCCACGACGATGCCTACGTGCGTGAGGACGAGACGCTGGCCGACGGCAGCACCGGCGCGGCCCGCACGCAGCGCCTGATCGACTTCACCCGCCAGCTGGAAGCGCGCGCCGAACACTGGCGGCCGAAGCTGGTCACCGTGCGCAACCTCTTCGCACAGCCGGTACTGCAGCCCGAGAGCGAGGCCTGGTTCGCACAGCAGCTGCCGGCCTTCAACCGCGCCTATGACTACACGGCGCTGATGGCCATGCCCTACATGGAGAACGCGGCCGATCCCACGGGCTGGCTCGACACCCTGGTGCAGCGCGTAGCCGCGAGCCCGCAGGGCCTGGATCGCACGATCTTCGAGCTGCAGGCCACCGACTGGCGCGTTTCCCGGCCGGTGCCGGACCATGCGATGGAAGCGCAGGCCAGGCGGGTGCTGGCGCTCGGGGGCCGCCACCTCGCCTACTACCCGGACGATTTCCTGAAGGACCGCCCTCCCCTCGAAAGCGCGCGCGCCGTGATATCCGCGCGCGCCTTCCCATACCTCGAGCGGTGAGACGATGGCCAGAATCGACCTCCTCGGCCTGTTCTTCGACTTCGCGTTCTACTACCCGATCGTGATGTCGCTGTTCTGGATGGCGGGCGGAATCTACTACTACGTCCGCCGCGAGCGCCGCGGGCCGCGCCCCGACCAGCCGCCCGCGATGGAGAGCTATCCGCTGGCCTCCATCCTGGTGCCCTGCCACAACGAGGGCGCCAACGTCGACGACACCATCGTGGCACTCGCCGCGCAGCGCTATCCCAACTTCGAGATCGTGGCCATCAACGACGGCAGCACGGACGACACGGCGGCCCGCCTCGACGCCCTGGCCGAGCGCTATCCCATGCTTCGCGTGATCCACCTCGACCGCAACATGGGCAAGGCCAATGCGCTGCGCATGGGCACCATCGCCGCGCGCGGCGAGTACCTGGTCTGCATCGACGGCGATGCGCTGCTGCACCCCGACGCCACCCAGTGGCTGGTCTGGCACCTCACCAGCGGCCCGCGCGTGGGCGCGGTCACCGGCAACCCGCGCATCCGCAACCGCTCCACCCTGCTCGGCCGCCTGCAGGTGGGCGAGTTCTCCTCGATCATCGGCATGATCAAGCGCGCCCAGCGCAGCTACGGGCGGCTGTTCACCGTCTCGGGCGTGGTCGCCGCCTTCCGCAAGACGGCGCTGCACCGCGTGGGCTACTGGTCGGACGACATGGTCACCGAGGACATCGACGTGAGCTGGCGACTGCAGCTCGACCATTGGGACATCCGCTACGAGCCCAACGCACTGGCCTACATCCTCATGCCGGAAACCATCAAGGGCCTGTGGAACCAGCGGCTGCGCTGGGCCAAGGGCGGCGTGGAGGTGCTGCTGCGGCATGCCGGCTCCATGCGCAGCTGGGTCTCGCGGCGCATGTGGGGCGTGATGCTCGAATACATCCTGAGCGTGGTCTGGTCGTACGTGATGCTGGGAATCGTGGTGGTCTGGCTGCTCGGCTACGTCATCGACATGCCCGCGTCGCTGCAAACCAGCGGCCTGATCCCGCGCTGGCATGGGGTCGTGCTGGGCATCACCTGCATGCTGCAGTTCGCGGTCAGCATGTGGATCGACCGTCGCTACGAGCACGGCATCGGGCGCACCTACTTCTGGATCATCTGGTACCCGATCGCCTACTGGCTGCTGAGCCTGTTCACCACGATCGTCGCCGTGCCCAAGGTGGTCTTCGCGCGGCGCAGGCAGCATCGCATCGCAACATGGACCAGCCCGGATCGAGGTTACCGATGAACGCCACCGTCTCTCCTGCCGACCATCCGTACATCACCCGTCCGCACGAGGCCGCGCCCGCGGCGGTGCACACGGTACAGGGCGTCATCACGCTGCTGGCCTGGGTGGCCTATGCCTGGCTGTGGCTGCCCGTGATCACGGTGGGCGCGTGGATGCTGGGCATACGCACCAGCTACATCGAGCTGTTCGTGCGCAACTACGACTTCGACCAGGACACCTTCGGCATCCTGTTCACGCTCGCCGTGGTCGCCACCGTCATGCTGATCGGCTGGGCCGAGTACAACCGCCACAAGTTCGGCGGCCACGACCGCCGCGCGCCGGCGCGCAACGTCGAGCCCGACGAGATCGCCGCCCGGCTGGGCACGCCGCCGGAGGTGCTGCAGCACCTCACCCGCGCCAAGTCGATCACGCTCGCCATGGCCGAGGACGCACGGCCCACGGGCGTCCACCGCCACACGCCGATGTCCGGGCTGCTCTAGCCCTCCAGCGCTTCCAGCCGTTCGCGCACCAGGTCCAGCGCCGGCGCGCCCGGCGCACCCGGCGACGTGCGCGCCCGCAGGCTCGCAACCGGGTCGCCCGCCGCCCAGCGGGCCGGGTCTGCCGCCTGAACGTAGGCTTCGCGGAAGGGCATGCCCTCGCGCGCCAGGTCGATGGCCAGGTCGGTGGCGTACATCGACGGCTCGATCGCGGCCTGCAGCGCCTCCGTCTTCCATTCCAGGCTGCGCATGAGCTCGGGCACCAGCGCGATCGCGGCCAGCCCGTGTTCCACGCCGCGCACCAGCGGGCCCTTGGTGAACTGCAGGTCGCGGTGGTAGCCGGTGGGCAGCGACAGCACCTGCTCGATCTCGGTGCGCGCGGCCGCGACCGGCGCGTAGGAGGCACGCAGCAGTTCGATCGCGTCGGGGTTGCGCTTGTTGGGCATGATCGAGCTGCCGGTGACATAGCGCGCCGGCAGGCGCACGAAAGCGAACTCGCTCGTGGTGAACAGGCTGAGGTCCCAGGCGAGGCGACGCACGTCGAGCAACGCGGCCGCGAGGGCCTCCAGGGCCGCCATCTCGAACTTGCCGCGCGACAGCTGCGCATAGCCCGGGCTGGCCTGCATGCGCGCGAAGCCCAGCGCGCGGCCGGTGGCCTCGCGCGGCAGCGGCAGGTTGACGCCATAGCCGGCCGCGGTGCCCAGGGGATCGGCATCGATCCATTCGCGCGTCTGCCGCGCCCGCCAGCCATCGTCCACGAAGGCCTCCGCCCAGGCGGCCCACCACGCGCCGGTGGACGACACCACCGCACGCTGCAGGTGGGTATAGCCCGGCATCGGCTGCAGCATCTCCTCCGCCGCGCGGTTAAGGGCCACGCGCGCGCAGCCCGTGCAGAGCGACCGCAGCATGTCGAGGCGGTCGCGCAGCCACAGGCGCGTGGCCACCAGCACCTGGTCGTTGCGGCTGCGGCCGGTATGGATGCGCCGACCGGTGTCGCCCAGCGCCTCGATCAGCACCGCCTCGATGGCGGAGTGTCCGTCCTCGTAGCGCGCGTCCAGCACGAAGCGCCCCGCCTCGACGTCGCCGTCGAGCCGGGTGAGCACGTCGTCGATGCGCGCGAACTCGCCTTCCGAGAGGATGCCGATGGCCGCGAGCCCACGGGCGTGCTCGCGGCTGGCGCGGATGTCGTAGCGCAGGAACTCGCGGTCGAGCACCACGTCGTCGCCGGCGAGGAATCGCTGGATGCGCGCGTCGATCTCGACGCCGTCCTTCTGCCAGAGCAGCGTACTCATGCCACGTCTCCTGCCGCATGCCGAATGCCTGCGGTCTCGTCGATACCAAAGGCGAGGTTGAGGTTCTGCAGCGCCTGCGTGGCGGCGCCCTTGAGGAGGTTGTCCAGCGTGGCGACGACGACCAGGCGACGGCCGTCGGCCGACAGCGCGAAGCCACCGACCTCGGCGTGGTGCCGGCCAGCGATGCGGCTCACCCACGGGGCGTCGTCGACCGCGCGCACCAGCGGTTCTCCTTCGTACCGCGCCGCATAGCGCGCCCGCACTTCCTCCAGCGTGGCCGGCGACGACAGGTGCAGATTGGAGGTGACCGTCAGGCCGCGGAAATGCGGCGCCACGTGCGGCATGAACTCGACCGGGTGGCCGAGCTGCCGCGTGACCTCGCGCTCGTGCACGTGGCCGGTGAGCGCATAGGGCATGAGGTTGTCGCGCAGCAGCGCGGGGTCGTTCTTCGGCGACGGCGACGTCCCCGCGCCCGAGTAGCCCGATACGCCGAAGCACTGCACGGCGCCCTCGAGCCGATCGAGCATCGGCGCGATGGACAGCTGCATCGCGGTGGCATAGCAGCCCGGGTTGCTGACCCGACGCGCGCGCACGCCGCGTCCGGTGAGCTCGGGCAGGCCGTAATGCCACGCGGGGTCGAAGCGGTAGTCGGCCGAGAGGTCGACCAGCACGGTCGACGGCGCCTCGCGTTCGATCGCGGCCACGTACTCGGCCGCCCGTCCGTTCGGCAGCGCCAGGACCACGGCCCCGCCCTCCAGCAGCGGCAGTCCGCCCGGCGTCGAGGCCACGTAGTGCAGATCGGCCGGCATGCCGGGAACGTGGTCCGACACCGGCTGCCCGGCGCGCTCGCGCGAAGCCACCCATGCCAGGCGGAAGCGGGGATGCGCGGCCAGCAGGCGCATCAGCTCCTCGCCCACGTAGCCCCGCGCGCCGACGATGCCGACGGGAATGCGTCCGGCGCTCATGCGGCCTCCAGCCGTGCGTCGAGCCGGTCGCGAACCGACGGCCATTCCGCACGCAGGATCGAGTAGGCGACGGTGTCGCGCAGGGAACCGTCGCGATGCCGCATGTGTGCGCGCAGCACGCCGTCGCGGCGTGCGCCGAGCCGCTCGATGGCCGCCTGCGAGCGCAGGTTGAGGTGGCTGGTCTCGAAGGCCACCGCCTCGCACTGCATCACGTCGAAGGCCTGTCCGAGCAGGAGGCGCTTGGCCTCGGTATTGAGCGCAGTGCGCTGCACGCGCGCGGCGTACCAGGTGTAGCCGATGCCCAGGCGCGGGACCGCGCTGTCGAGATGGTAGTAGCGCGTGGAACCCACGACGCTGCCGTCGCGGTCCACGACCGCGAACGGCAGTGCCTCGCCGGCCGCCTGCATCTGCAGCGCGCGCGAGACGTAGGCCTCCGCTCCGTCGGCGTCGGGCACGCTGGTATAGGCCAGACGCCACAGCTCGCCATCCGCGGCCGCCTGCGCGAGCGCGCGGGCGTGGTCGGTGCGCAGGGGCGCCAGCGTGACATGCCGCCCGGCCAGGGTCGGTGGCACGCGCCAGGGATCAGCCGCCATGGCCGGCCTCCAGCGTGGGCGGGTGCGCGTCGCAGTGCGCGACGGCCTTCTCGATCGCCTGCATGGAATCGAGCCCGTACCAGAACACCTGCCAGTGCGTACGGCGGATCGAGCCGTCGGCCTGGGAGAAGTAGAAGGGATTGACCGGGTTGCCGTGGCGCGAGCGCCAGAACAGCGTCGGCGTCTGGTCGCGCATCACCTGCCAGACCGCACGTCCCAGGCCCTCGCCCTGCGCCTCGTCGAGCACGGCGAACTTGTCGAGGTAGGGCACGCCGTCCTCGAGCGTCACGATCATCGCGGCGCGGTAGTTCTCGCTCACGTAGGCGCGGTGCAGTCGCGTGCGCTCGAAGTAGTCCGGCAGCAGGCGACGGCCGAAGGCGGACTCCACGAGGCCGCGCAGCCGGCCCGTATCGAGCTCGTCCCAGGACGAGGCCGTGAGCACGCGCTCGCCGCGGCGCACGAGCGTGCCCGAGCCCTTGTGCGTGAACAGCTCCTTGGCGAGCTCGGCAGGCCGCGTGATCGACACCGACGAGGAATGCGGAAGCGCTTCCAGGAGTTCGCGGATCTGTTCGATCTTCAGGCGCATGCCGCCCGTGAGCCAGGGCTGGCGCATCAGCGCCTCGTACTCGGTCGAAAGGTTGATCGAGTCGATGACCTGCCCCTCGCCGTCCAGCAGCCCGCCGGTGCCGGTGAGGAAGACGATCTTGTAGGGCTGCAGCGCGCGCACCAGTTCGTTGGCGGCGAAGTCCGCGTTGATGTTCAGGATCTGCCCGCCGGGCGTCTCGCCGAGGCTGGCGATGACCGGGATCGAGCCCACGCGCAGGCTCGCGTGGATGGGGGCCAGCTCCACCCGCGTCACGCGGCCGACCAGGCCCAGGGCGTCGCGGTCGATGTAGTCGGCTTCGAAGACACCCGAGACGATCGAGGTCGAGCGCGCGCCGGCCTCCTGCAGCGCCTCGGCCAGGCGCAGGTTCTCCGTCTGGAACACGCGCCGCACGATGGCGAGCGTTTCCGGCGAGGTGACGCGCAGGCCATCCACCGTCTTCTTCTCGATGCCGGCCGCCGAGAGCTGCGCGTCCAGCTGCGGGCCCGCGCCATGCAGCACGATGGGCGTCAGGCCGACGTCCTGCAGGAAGGCCAACGACGAGGCGAGCGCATCGAGGTCGTCGCGCAGCACCGCGCCGCCCACCTTCACCACCGCGAAACGCTCGGCATCAAGCTGCGCGAAACGCCGCAGGTACTGGTCGATCTCCTTCGCGCTGCCCATGCTCGAGAGCAGGCGCACGATGGTCTGGCGGGTCTGGATGTCGTGGATCGGCGTCATCTCAGACCTCCCCGCCCAGGATGCGCACAATCGACGCAGCGTACTGCTCGAGCTGCGCGATCTCCACCCACTCGTCAGCGGTATGCGCCTGCGCGATGTCGCCGGGACCGTAGACGAACGTCGTCAGCCCCGCCTCGGAGAACAGCGAAGCCTCCGTCCAGAAGTCCACCGCGTTGCCGACCGGCAGATCCAGCGCGTCGGCCAGGTCGCGCGCGGCCAGGCGCGCGCGCTCGGCGCCGTCCAGCCCGCCTGCGGGCAGCGCCGGCCCGCGGAAGGTTTCGGTGTAGGAGTCAATGGCGCCGTCGTCCGCCAGCGCCTGCAGGCGCGCGTGCAGTGCGTCGGTGGACATGGAGGGCAGCGGGCGGAAGTTGAAGCGCAGCTCGGCGCTGGGAGCGATCACGTTGCCCTTGATGCCGCCGGCCATCGTGCCGATGTTGAAGCGCAGGCCGGTCAGGCCGCCGAACCGCTGGTGCGCTTCGGCCTGCACGAGGTCGAGCGCCGCTGCGCCCCAGCGCATGGCGCGGTGCACGGCGCTGGCCTGCAACGCGTCGGCGGCCGAGGCATGGCCGGCCTGCCCGCGGAAGCGCACCAGCGCGGAGCTGATGCCACGATGTGCGAGCACCGCCTCGCAACGCGTCGGCTCGGCCACGATGGCCTCGCGGAAGCCGTGCTCACCGGCGAGGAATGCACGGATGCAGCGCGCATCGTTGGCTTCCTCGTCCGTGCTGAACAGGAAGGCCGCATCGCCCGGCGCCACCGCCGCCGCCGCGACGAGCCCGGCGGCCGCGCCCTTGATGTCGCAGGCACCGAGGCCGATGGCCCGGTCGCCTTCCACGCGCAGGCGCAGCGGGTCCGCCGTCCACGCCTCGGACGAGGGCACCGTGTCCAGGTGCACGTTGAAGACCCGCACGGGTTCGCCGCGCACGGCGAGCATGGAGACCGCGCCGGCGCCGTGGTCGGTCACCTGGATGCGAAACCCCGGCAGGTGCTCGCGCAGGTAGTCGAAGATGCCGCCCGTGCCGATCGCGCGTGGCGGATTGCGCGTGTCGAAGCCGACCAGGGCCTCGAGGTGCGCCAGCACCGCCTCACGCATCGCCGCCGGCTCCGTTCACCTGGGCCCAGAGGGTGCTGCTCATGCCGAACAGCTTGATGAAGCCCTCGGCTTCCTCCACGCCCCAGTCGGCCGACTGCGCGTAGGTCGCGCCCTTCGAATGCAGCAGGTGCCTCGACGTCACCGCGACCGCGTCGACGCGCCCACCGCGCGTTTCCAGCACCACCTCGCCGTCCACCATGCGCTGCGACGAGGCCAGGAACGCTTCCAGGTCGGTCTTGAGCGGGTCGTGGAAGAAGCCCTCGTACACGAGTTCCACCCACTTGCGCGCCACCTCGGGCTTGAAACGGTTCTGCTGCTTGGTCAGCACCGCCTCCTCCAGCGCACGATGCGCGACGAGCAGCCCGGTCAGGCCCGGTGCCTCGTACACGATGCGCCCCTTGAGGCCGATGGTGGTGTCGCCGGTGTACATGCCGCGGCCCACGCCGTAAGGCGCGAGCTTCGCATTGAGCGCGGCGAGGATGCGGTGGCCTTCCATCGCCTCGCCATCGAGCGCCACCGCCTCGCCCTGCACGAAGCGGATCGCGATGCGCAGCGGTGCAGCCGGCCATTCCTCGCGCGGCGCGCACCAGCCGCGCGCGCCTTCGCCCGGCGCTTCCCAGCGGTCGATCTCGCCGCCCGACAGGGTCACGCCCAGCAGGTTTTCGTTGATCGTGTAGCTCTGCTGCTTGGCACGCACGCCGAAGCCGCGCTCTTCCAGATAGGCCTGCTCATAGGCGCGCGTCTGCGTATGCTCCTTCTGGATCTCGCGGATGGGCGCCACGATGCGGTAGTCGCCGCTGGCCTTCACCGCAAGGTCGAAACGCACTTGGTCGTTGCCCATGCCGGTGCAGCCGTGCGCGATGGCGTTCGTGCCCAGCTCGCGGCAACGCTGCAGCGCGGCGTCCACGATCAGGTAGCGGTCGGATACCAGCAGGGGATACTGGCCCTGGTAAGCCTCGCCGGCGTGCACGAAGGGCTTGACGAAGCCGGCCCAGATCGCCGGGCCGCCGTCCACCGTGACGTGGCTGGCCACGCCCAGCTCGGCGGCGCACTGCTCGATGTAGGCGCGCTCCTCCGCGTCGACGCCGCCGGTATCGGCGAACACGGTGTGCACGGTCCAGCCGCGTTCCTTCAGGTAGGGCACGCAGAAGCTGGTGTCGAGGCCGCCGGAGAAGGCGAGGACGATGTCGCGGGAATCGTTGGAAGACATGGCGGGTTCCGGAGTCGAATCGAAATCAGGCGCGCTGGCCGATGAGCGCGGCCATCACCGCCTTCTGCACGTGCAGGCGGTTCTCGGCCTCGTCGATGGCGATGCAGGCGGGTGAGTCCATCACGGCGTCCGTGGCCTTGACGTTGCGGCGCAGCGGCAGGCAGTGGCTGAACACGCCGTTGTTGGTCAGCGCCATCTTCCGCTCGTCGACGATGAAATGCTTGTACTGGTCGCGGATCGGCTTCTCGGGCGCCCAGTTGCCGAAGTAAGGCAGCGCGCCCCAGCTCTTGGCATAGACGACGTCGGCGCCCGCATAGGCGCTGTCGATGTCGTGGCTCACGGTGAGCGAACCGCCGCTCTCGGCGACGTTCTGCTCGGCCCAGCCCATGTACCTCTCGTCGAGCACGTACTCCGGCGTCGGGCACAGCAGCGTCACGTCCATGCCGAGCCGCGTGGCGATGGTCAGCGCGGAGTTCGCGACCGCGGTGTTCAGTGGCTTGGGGTGGTAGGTCCAGGTGAGCACGTACTTCCTGCCGCGCAGGTCGGTGGTGCCGAAGTGCTCCTGCAGGGCCAGCGCGTGGGCAAGCTCCTGGCAGGGGTGCGTGATCGTCTCCATGTTGATCACGGGCACGGTCGAGTACTTCGCGAAGGCCTTGAGCACGCGATCCTCGCGATCCACCGACCAGTCCACGAACTTCGGGAACGCGCGCACGCCGATCAGGTCGACGTAGCGGGCCAGCACGCGCGCGACCTCGGCGATGTGCTCCTCGGCCTCGCCGTCCATCACCGTGCCGAGGTCGAACTCGATGGGCCACGCGTCCTTGCCCGGCTGCAGCACGATGGCATGGCCGCCCAGCTGGAACGCGCCCAGTTCGAAGCTCGTGCGCGTGCGCATGGACGGGTTGAAGAAGACGAGCGCGATCGACTTCCCGCGCAGCTGGTCGCCGAGCCGTTCACGCTTGAAACGCGCGGCCTCCGCGAGCAGCGCGTCGAGCTCGGCGCGGGACCAGTCCTGGGTGTTGAGGAAATGCTTCATGTCGGACTCCGGGAAGGAATGCCGGGCCCGTAAACGCGCGAACCCAGCACGGGGCTGGGTTCGGAAGGATCCTGTCAGCGAACGACGCTCAGGACAGGGAAAGCTCGACGAAGCCCGGCCGGTTGTCGGTGGAGCGTCGGCGCGCGCGCGAGGTCATGCCCGCCGCCATCCAGGCGGAGGTGAGCACGTCGGCGTCGGCGTAGAAGGGGTTCATCGAGTCGCGCATGCTCGCATGCGGGGGCCGACCCCGCAAGCGCCGCTCAGGGGGCCGGCATCACGGAAATGCGGATGCGCAGCAGGTGGCCGGGGTCCTCGGCCAGGCGCGAGCGGTACTTGGACCCGCGGTAGGTGTAGTCGACGTCGTAGGCGATCGGGCGGCGGAACTCGCGCTCCACCGGCACGCTCCGGCAGTTGCGCCGGCCCGCGGGCGCCTCGTCGCGGTTGAAGGCCCCGCGAACGGCCCCGACCACGCGGCGGATCCGCGACCGCTCCTCGGCGGTCATGCCCGTGCAGCGCGTCTCGACACTGGTGGCGGTGAGGGTCTGGTAGACGGGCGTCACGCGCAGCACCTTGGCGTACTCGTAGCGCACGTTCTCGCGCTGGACGACCGTCGTCTGCGCGGCGGCCGTGCCGGCGGCGAGCAGCAGGACGAGGACGGGCAGCTGCAGGGCAAGGCGCAAGTCGGAACTCCGGCCGGTGCGGACCGCGGCAGTGTATTCGCCCCGGGGCGGCCAGCGCTGAACCTCCCCTGTCACCACCCCCGCAGCGATGGAAACGCCGGGCGTCCTACAATGCGCGGCTGACCCGAGGGCCCGTCATGTCCCTGCAGCTCTACAACAGCCTCACCCGCCGCGTCGAAGCCTTCGAGCCGCTGGATCCCGCGCGCCCGACCATGTACGTCTGCGGGCCGACGGTCTACAACTACGTGCACATCGGCAATGCGCGCGGGCCGGTGGTGTTCGGCGTGCTCGCGGACCTGCTGCGGCGCCGCTACGGCACGGTGGCCTACGCGCGCAACATCACCGACGTCGACGACAAGATCAACGCCGCCGCCCGCGAGCAGCAGGTGCCGATCTCGGCGATCACCGACCGCTTCGCCCAGGCCTACCGCGAGGACATGGGCGCGCTGGGCGTGCGCCTGCCCGACATCGAGCCCACGGCCACCGGCCACATCCCGCACATGATCGCGATGATCGAGCGCCTCATCGCGTCGGGCCACGCCTATGCCGCCGAGGGCCACGTGCTGTTCTCGGTCGCCAGCTTCGATGGCTACGGCAAGCTCTCGCGCCGCGAGCGCGACGAGATGCTCGCCGGCGCGCGCGTCGAGGTCGCCCCGTACAAGCGCGACCCCGGGGACTTCGTGCTGTGGAAGCCCTCCAGCGACGACCTGCCCGGCTGGGACTCGCCCTGGGGCCGCGGCCGCCCCGGCTGGCACATCGAATGCTCGGCGATGGCGGAAGCGCACCTGGGCGAAACCATCGACATCCATGCCGGCGGCGTGGACCTGCAGTTCCCGCACCACGAGAACGAGATCGCGCAGAGCGAATGCGCGCACGGCGGCAAGCCCTTCGCGCGCTTCTGGCTGCACAACGGCATGCTCAACTTCGGCGGCGCGAAGATGAGCAAGTCGCTGGGCAACATCGAGAAGGTGCACGACCTGGTGCGCGCGCATCCGCCGGAGGCGCTGCGCTACGCCCTGCTGTCGGCGCATTACCGCCAGCCGCTGGAATGGTCGGATGCGCTGATCGAGCAGAGCGTGCGCACCCTGGACCGGCTCTACGGCACGCTGCGCGACCTCGCCGACGTGCCGGCCGAGGCGCGCATCCCCGAGGCGGTCGAGGCGATGCTGGACGACGACCTGGGCACGCCGCAGGTCCTGGCCGAGCTCGCCCGCATCGCCGCCGAGGCGCGCAAGGCCACCGGCGACGCCGAGCGCTCGCGGCTGAAATCCGGGCTGCTGGGCGCGGGGCTGGCCCTCGGCCTGCTGCAGCAGTCGCCGGCCGACTGGTTCGCGCGCGGCGCCTCCGGCGACGATGACGCGCGCATCCAGTCGCTGGTCGAAGAGCGCAGCGCCGCCAAGAAGGCGCGCGACTTCGCCCGCGCCGATGCGATCCGCGATCAGCTCGCCGCCGAAGGCATTCTCCTGGAAGACACCCCGGCCGGCGTACGTTGGCGCCGCGCCTGACCCCGCACCGAACCGCATCGACGTGACCGACCGCCACTTTCCCCGCGAACCCACGGCCGCCGAAGCGCAGGCCGCGATCCGCGACGAATTCGCGTTCTTCTCGGACTGGGCCGAGCGCTACCAGTACCTCATCGACCTGGGCCGCCGCCTCCCCCCCCTGGACGACGCGCTGCGCACCGAGGAAAACCGGCTGCTGGGCTGCCAGTCGAAGGTATGGATCGTCTGCGAGGGCGATGCGGGGCGCCTGGACTTCACTGCCGCCAGTGACTCGGCGATCGTCTCCGGCCTGATCTACCTCGCGCTTCGCGTCTATTCCGGGCGCGCGGCCGCCGAGATCCTCGCCACCGAGCCCACGTTCGTGGCCGACATCGGCCTGTCGCGACACCTGTCGCCCACGCGCAGCAACGGCCTGAGCGCGCTGCTGGCCTTCATCCGCGAAAGGGCGCAGCAGGCGGCGTGAGCGCGGCCGACGCCCCGGGAACGCCGCCGGCCCATCCGCTGCGCGTGCCCGGCTTCGCCGCGCTGATGGGCTACCGCATCCTGACGATCCTCTCCTACCAGATCGTGGCCGTGGCGGTGGGCTGGCAGGTCTACCAGCTCACGCGCGATCCGCTGAAGCTGGGGCTGATCGGGCTGGCGGAAGTCATTCCCTACTTCTGCGTCGCGCCCTTCGCCGGCTACCTGGTCGACCACCTGCCCCGCCGCAAGCTCGGCATCGCCGCCTGCCTGGGGCTGGCGGCCACCGCGCTGGTGCTGGTGCTGGTCACCTCCCTGGACGGCGCCGCGCGCAACGTCTGGCCCGTCTACGCCGCGATCGCACTCACCGGCGGCGTACGCGCCTTCCTCGGCCCGGTCTACAACGCGCTGTTCGGCCGGGTCCTGGTGCGCGCGCAGTACACGCGCGGTGCGGGCATCGCCAGCATCGTGTTCCAGTCGGGCCTGGTCGTGGGGCCGGCCATCGGCGGGGTCCTGGTGGGGCTGGGCGACGTGCGCATGGCCTATGGCATCGCGGCGCTCTGCGCCCTGGGCGCGGCGGTGTTCGTGGGCTCGGTCCGCGTGACCGAGCCTGCTCCCACGCTGCAACGCGGGCCCGTGTTCGCGAGCATCGCCGAAGGCGCGCGGTTCGTCTTCAGCCACCAGATCCTGCTCGCGGCGCTGGCGCTGGACATGTTCGCGGTGCTGTTCGGCGGCGCGATCTCGCTGGCGCCGGCCTTCATCGCCGACGTTCTGCATGAAGGCCCGGAGGCACTGGGCATCCTGCGCGCCGCGCCCGCGCTGGGTTCGGTGGCCGTCGGCCTGTGGCTCGCGCGGCATCCCCTGGAGCGCCATGCCGGGCCCGTGCTGCTGGCGGCAGTCGCCGGCTTCGGCCTGTGCATGATCGGCTTCGCGCTCTCGCAGGTGCTGTGGCTGTCGGCCCTGATGCTGCTGCTGTCGGGCATGTTCGACGGCGTGTCGGTGGTTCTGCGCTCCACCATCCTGCAGCTCGCCACGCCCGACGAGATGCGCGGGCGGGTGTCCTCCATCAACGGCATCTTCATCGGCTCGTCCAACGAGCTGGGCGCCTTCTGGTCCGGCTCGATGGCGCGGCTGCTGACGCTGGTTCCCTCGGTGGTGTTCGGTGGATTGATGACGCTGGGCGTCGTGGGCGTCACCGCGATCAAGGCGCCGAAGTTGCGGCGGCTGGACCTGCGGGAGCTTCGATGAGGCGAAAGGCGCCCTGCCACGGATGAGCGCGGACGTCGCGCTGCGGGCGGCCGTACATCAGATGACGCGGGCGACGAGGCTTCGCGTCCGCGCGCGATCGCGGCAGACGGCGTCGGTCAGCTTCGTGGGCCGCCCTGCACGAACCCGCGCGCCTCTGCGGCAGAAGACGCTCTCCCGCCGGCACCGCATCCCGAAAACACGAAGCCCCGCACGATGGCGGGGCTCCGGTGGCTGCGGCTGAGCGGGTGCTCAGTCGCCCATCTGCTTCTGCAGGTGCTCCCAGCGCTCCTGCGCATCGATGGTGCGCTCGGCAGTCAGGCGCGCCTCGAGGCGCTCCAGGCCGATTTCCTCGCCCGTGTCCACGCAGTAGCCGTAGTCGCCCGAGTCGATGCGCTTGAGCGTGCTGTCGATCTTGCTGATCAGCTTGCGGTAGCGGTCGCGCGTGCGCAGTTCGAGCGAGTTCTCGGTCTCGCGGGTCGCACGCTCGGCCTCGTCGCCGACGTCGCGCACTTCCTCGCGCAGGTTCTCGATAGTCTGCTTCGATTCCTCGACCAGATCCGCGCGCCAGTGCAGCAGGCGCTGGCGGAAGTACTCGAGCTGCAGCGGGCTCATGTACTCCTCGTCGGCCGCGGGCTTGTAGCCCTTGGGCACGATGGGACGGCCCGTGGTCTCGTCGGTGTCGTACTCGACGACGCGACGCGGACCGCTGGGTGCGCTGGACGACGCGCGTCCACCGGTAACCGCGACGGCCACGCGGCCCTCGCGACGCGTGGGGGCGGCGGCACCGCCGCCGGCGCCTGCAGCCTGTGCGGCCGCGGCGCTCTTCTTCTGGGTACTGCTGCTCATGGACTCCACCTGGGGGGCCGTACGTGCCGCGGATGCGGCTTTCGACCCGTTCTTCGTAGCGCCCGGGGCCGCCGGCTTGGCAGCCGTCGACGCCGGACGATCATTGCCGCCCTCCGCGGCGACCCGACTCGCGGGTGCCGCAGCGGGAACGTTCTTGGCCGGCGCCGGGACGGGCGCGGCCTTCTTCGCAGCGGGTGCCGCCTTGCCCGCGGCCGGCTTGCCCGCTGC
>JBMOOW010000136.1:48525-59171 GCA_049323195.1 Pseudomonadota bacterium
TTCGTCGCGATCTTCTTGGCCGGTGCCTTCGCCGGCGCGGCCTTCTTCGCCGGTGCCTTCGCCGGCGTCTTGGCGACCTTGGCCACCGGAGACTTCACCGGCGCCTTCGCAGCCTTCTTGGCAGGCGCAGCCTTCTTCGCTGCGGGCTTGGCGGCCGACTTCGCGGGCGCAGCCTTCTTCGCTGCGGGCTTGGCGGACTTCTTAGCCGCCGGAGCGGCCTTCTTCGCGGTTTTCTTCGATGCCACGAGCGCCTTTTCCTTCTTCCCTTGAGACGGGAAAGCGCGCTGTTATACCCTGCCGTTCACAGCTGCGGCAACCTCGCCCGCTCGGCATCCGGCCGTGGTTGCACACATGCGCGAAGCGACCCAGCGCGTGCCTCTCACCCCCAGCGAACGCATCGTTGAACGGTGTGGTCCGCATCATGGTGATCCACCGCATCAAGACCCCGTGATCGCGCGCCTGCTCATCCTGCTCCTGCGCGGCTACAAGCGCTGGATCAGCCCCCTCCTCGGTCCGCTGTGCCGCTTCCATCCGACGTGCTCGGTGTATGCGATGGAAGCGATCGCGCGTCATGGCGCGTTGCGCGGAGGCTGGCTGGCCTTGCGTCGCCTGCTGCGTTGCCACCCGCTGAATCCCGGTGGACACGATCCGGTTCCACCGCGCCGCGACGGGCGATGATGGGCGCGACACGGCATCGCGGACCATCGCCCATGCATCGATCGGCGCTCGCCGTTCTGGTTCTCGCCCTTGCGGGCTGCGCGACGCATGCCGCCACGCCGGCACCGTCGTCGAAGGCGGCCGCGGGCCCTGCGATCGAACTCCCCGAACGCGCCAGCCAGGGCGCGCTGGTCATCGGCCGCACGTCGCCCGGCGCCGGCGTGCGCATCGGCACGCGCACGCTGCGCGTCGCCGACGACGGAACCTTCGTCTTCGGCATCGCACGTGATGCCACCGGATCGCTGGCCATCGTCGTTACGCCACCTTCGGGCCCGGCCGTGCGCCACGAGGTCACCGTCGTCCCGCGGGCATGGCCGGTCGAGCGCGTGGATGGCGTGCCGCCTTCGACCGTCGATCCCCCGCCGGCCATCGCGTCGCGCATCCGGGCCGAGCAGGCGCGGGTCAATGCGGCGCGCCTGGCCGACGACGCACGCACGGACTTCGCGACGCGCTTCATCCGTCCCGTCGATGGCCGCATCAGCGGGCGCTTCGGCAACCAGCGCGTCTACAACGGCCGGCCGGGCGCGGCGCATTCGGGCATGGACATCGCCGCCGCGGCCGGCACCCCGGTACGCGCGCCCGCAGCCGGCGTGGTGACCTTCGCCGACCCGTCGCTGTATCTCACCGGCGGCACGGTGCTGCTCGACCACGGCCATGGGGTGAGTTCGAACTTCCTGCATCTTTCGCGCATCGACGTGCGCGTGGGCGACCGCGTCGAGCAGGGACAGGTGATCGGCGCGGTGGGCGCCACGGGCCGGGCGACCGGGCCGCACCTGCACTGGGGCATGAACTGGTTCGACGTGCGCATCGATCCGCAGCTGCTCGTGGAGGCCGCCCCGTAGGCCCCGCCCGACCGGACCGCCCCGACGCCTCGCGACGCGGGCCGGCCGCCGGAACGGATCGCTCAGGCCGCCGCGCCCTGCCCGGTCACCCGCGCCACCGCGTCGTGCGCGTGCAGGCTCTCGAAGTGCGCGACGTCGGCTTCGAAGGACACGACGGCCGGGTCCGAGGCCAGCGCGGCGGCGACGCGGCGCGCGGCGTCCTCGCAGAACATGAGGTTGCGCGCATTGAGGGCGGCGAAGGCCTGCTCGTCCTCGCGCTTGACCGCGGTCTGCACCGGCGTGCCCAGCGCGGCCTCGAGGCGCTCGACCAGATCCACCACGGGCAGCGCATCCAGGCCTTCCGCCAGCCGCACGCGCACGTGCGCACGGCTGCGCTGCGCATGCGGGGTGGCGACGAGACCGGCCTCGGAATGCAGCCAGTCGCGCACGCCGGTCGCGTCCACCTGCCCCTCCAGCCCGTGTGCGCGCGCGAAGGCCTCGGCGGCCATCTGCCGCGACAGCGCCGCCGACGCCGGGCAGGTGCTGGAGTAGTCGACCGACACGTGCAGGTGGAGCGCAAGCCGGCCCTCGTCCAGAACCGCCTCGACCTGCACCGGGTAGCGCTTCCATCCCGCGTTCGCGCTGGCCAGCGCGGGCCGAAGCAGCAGCTGGTCGAAGCGGATGGCCAGCCGCGCCGAACGCGCCAGGCCCGCCTGCGTCTCCACCAGCGCGTGCAGCACGCGCTCCAGGCCCGCAGGCGTCAGCTCCTCGGCGGCGAAGGCATGCTGCAGGCGCAGGTACAGGCGCGACATGTGGATGCCTCGCACGTCGGGATCGCGCAGGTCCACATGCACGTCGACGCTGGCGGGCACCTGCATGGGCTCGCCGGTCGCCGAGCGGGTGCGCACCGGGATGGCGATGTTGGCCATGCCGACGCCGTCGAGCGGCCGCGCGAGGGCGGCCTTGTCGAAGGCGACGTCGGGCATGACGCGGCCGGAGGTCATGGGCGGGCCAGGATTTCGAAGGAGTGGCGCATTCTAGCGGCGGCCCTTGCCGGGCCTTTCGACGCGTACGGAACACTGGAGGCCGCGCGTGCCGCCTTGGGTCCGGCGCCGGTATCGCGCGCGTGCCGAGGGGCCTGCGCGCGACGGAGCACGTCCGGGAAGGTCAACCCCGCGCCGCCCGCCATCCGGCCCACAGCACGGCCAGGGGCGCACGCGGCGATGCGGCATCGGCCTTGGCCAGCCGCGCGCGCGCCAGCGCCAGCTCGATGCGTCGCGTGGCCGAAAGCCCCCGGCTATCCGGCCACTGGCGCAGCAGGCTGTCCGCCCAGGCCCCAGGCGCCGCGTGGTCGGCGGGCACCGCATCAACGGGATGGCGGGCCAGCCGGGCATGCAACCAGGCCGCCGCGATGGCCCGCGCGTCGGCGCGCCCGCCGAGCAGCGCGGCCTCCACCGCGGCGGCGGCGGCGGCCGCATCGGCCACTCCGCCCCAGGCATGCCCCGCCGTCGCCGGCCGCGCCCGCGAGGCGGCAAGCCCCGGCAAGGCGTTTGCGAGCGCGGTCCAGGGCGCCGGATATCGCTGCAGCACGGCGCCCAGGGGATGACGGCGCCGACCCTGCGCCCAGCCGGAAAGCTCCTCGGCCCACCAGGCGAGCTTGGCTTCGCCCGGGCGCGCATCCCCACCACCCCAGGCCGCTTCCTGCAGTTCGAACTGCAGGGCCTGCCACGCCCCGCCCACCTCGCGCTCGTGCGGAGGCACGAAGCCCTCCACCAGGCTCCATTCCGGCCACGCGCCGCGCCATTTCGCGATGAAGGCCGCGGCCTCGTCCACGGGCGTCGCCGCAGGCGAGCCCGTCACGTCGCCCACCGCTCGGGATGCGCGAGGTCGGCCGGCTCGTCGAGCATCGCGTCGGCCTGCCAGGCGATCGGGTCGTCGCCGTCGAGCCGGTAGCCCCAGAGCGCGACGATCGAGCGCATCCCCGCCGCGCGCGCGGCCACGATGTCGCGCTCGTCGTCGCCTACGTAGACGCAGTCGGCGATGTCGAGGCCCATGCGCTCGGCCGCCACGCGCAGCGGCAGCGGGTCGGGTTTGCGCGCCGGCAGCGAATCGCCCCCGATCAGCACGGCGCAGCGCGCGTCCCAGCCCAATTGCGGCATGAGCGCGACGGCCAGCGCTTCGGGCTTGTTCGTGACGATGCCCCAGCGGCTGCCGGCGCGCTCGATCGCCGCAAGCGCGGGCTCGATGCCCTCGAACGGGCCGCCGAAGCGGCCCAGTGCCGCGCGATAGCAATCGAGGAACTCGGGAATCCATGTCTCCCGGGTCGAGGCGTCGACCTCGGGAAACGACGCCGCGACCATCGCGCGCGCGCCCTTGGACACGTGGGGCCGCAAGGCCGCGAGCTCCATCGGCTCCACGCCGCGGGCCTCGCGCATCGCATTGATCGCCGCGAGCATGTCCGGCGCGCTGTCGAGCAGCGTGCCGTCGAGGTCGAACAGCACCGCCCTGGGAAACTGCATCGCGCTCATCCGGGCTTGCGCGCGCAGGTGATGTAGTTGACGTCGGTCCGCCGCGTGAGCATGGCGGCGCTGCGCCAGGGCATGTAGGCCAGACCCGACACGTCCTCGAGCTCGAGGCCCGCCGCGCGGAACCAGCCGGCGAGTTCGGACGGCCGCACGAAATCGCGGTACTGGTGCGTACCCTTGGGCAGCAGGCGCGCGATGTACTCGGCCCCGACAATGGCGAGTGCGAACGCCGCGGGCGTCCGGTTGAGCGTGGAGACGAAAAGCCGGCCACCGGGCCGCAGCGCCCCGGCACAGGCGCGGATCACCGAGGCGGGATCGGGCACGTGCTCGATCATCTCCATGCAGGTGACGGCATCGAACGCGGCCGGCTCGGCCGCCGCCGCATCCTCGACGGCCTGCACGCGGTAGTCGACCTGCGCGCCGCTTTCCAGCGCGTGCAGCCGCGCGACCTTGACCAGCTCCGGCGCGAGGTCGATGGCGGTGACCCGCGCGCCGACCTGCGCCATGGCCTCGCTGAGCAGCCCCGCGCCGCAGCCGACGTCGAGCACGCGCGCGCCGTCCAGCGCTACGCGGTCGCTGACGTAGCGCAGCCGCACCGGGTTCAGCGCGTGCAAGGGCTTCTGCGGGCCCTGCGGATCCCACCAGCGGCTCGCGAGCGAACCGAAGCGGTCGAGTTCGGACTGCCGGAAGTTGTTCGACGTCTCGGGTGTGGCGTGCATGGCGTGCGTCCGGAAGATGAGGTGGCGGTCAGGCGTGCACGGCGCGGATGCGCTCGCGCCACTGCCGCGCGTTGGCGACGATGCCGTGGAGATCCATGTCCACCAGCTCGCGCCCGCGAAGCCTGCGGCGGCCGCCGATCCAGACGTCGCAGACCTGGTGGCGGCCGGTGGCGTAGACCAGCTGGGAGATCACCTTGTGCAGCGGCTGCGCCTCCAGCAGGCCGAGGTCGACGAGCGCCAGGTCGGCCTGCTTGCCCGGCTCGATCGAGCCGATGCGGTCGCCAAGGCCCAGCGTGACCGCGCCGCCCAGCGTCGCCGCGCGCAGTGCGCTGGCGGCGTCCAGGGCCGAGGCGTCGTCGGCCACCGCCTTGGCCAGCAGCGCGGCCGTGCGCGTCTCGCCGATCATGTCGAGATCGTTATTGCTCGCGCAGCCGTCGGTGCCGATGGCGAGCGTCACGCCGGCATGCTGCAGCCTGCACACGGGGCAGAAGCCCGAGGCGAGCTTGAGGTTCGACTCCGGGCAATGCGCGACGCAGACGTCGCGCTCGGCGCACAGCGCGATCTCGTCGTCCGTGAGCTGGGTCATGTGCACGGCGATCAGGCGGTCGTCGACCAGGCCCAGGCGGTCCAGGCGCGCCAGCGGGCGCATGCCGAACTGCGCGATGGAGTCGCGGATCTCCTGCACCGTCTCGTGGGTGTGCAGATGCACGCGCACGTCGTTGCCGCGGGCGAAGTCCCGTACGCGCTCGAAGTTGGCATCGCTCACCGTGTACGGCGCATGCGGCGCGATCGCGGTGCCCACCAGGGCGTCGCCGCGCACCGCGTCGTGGACGTCCTGTGCCCGCGCGAAGTACTCGTCCGCCGTCTTCGCCCATGCGGTCGGGAAGTCGATGACGGGCAGGCCCACCAGCGCGCGGAAGCCGAAGCGCCGGTAGGTCTCGGCCTGCACGTCAGGGAAGAAATAGTTCTCGTTGGCGCAGGTGGTGCCGCCGCGCAGCATCTCGGCGATGGCGAGCGTCACGCCGTCACGCACGAAGTCGGGCCCGATCACCGCACCTTCCACCGGCCAGATATGGCCCTGCAGCCACTCCATCAGCGGCAGGTCGTCCGCGATGCCGCGCAGCAGCGTCATCGGGTTGTGCGTGTGCGCGTTGACCAGGCCGGGCACCAGCGCGGCCTCCGGGCGCGAGACGGTCTCGGCCGGCTCGAAGCGCGCGCGCACCTCGTCGGCGGGCCCGACCGCGAGGATCGCGTCGCCGCGCACTGCGACCGCATGGCCCTCCAGCACCGTGCCGTGCGGCACCACGGGCACCACCCAGCCGGGCTCGATCAGCAGGTCGCAGCGTTCGCGGGGCGTCTCGGACATCGGGGTTCTCGCAGCGGGCGATGGCGAAGGGTACGCGCCGGGGCGTTTCCGGGCGATGGATGCGACGAAGCCCGCGGCTGCGGGCTTCGGAGGGCGCATGCCGGCGGGAAGCTGCCGGCGACGCGGGAAAGGCGTGACACGGTGCCTTCGCGGGGATGACGACAAAAGCGAAAGGCACTGGATCCCCGCTTTCGCGGGGATGACGGCGCGGCAAAGGCCGCTGCGCGATGCGCAGCGGCGCCGCGTCGTCACTTCACCCGGCTGACGTACTCGCCGGAGCGGGTGTCGACCTTGATCACCTCGTCCTGGTTCACGAACAGCGGCACGCGCACGACCGCGCCGGTTTCCAGCGTGGCCGGCTTGCCACCGCCGCCGGAGGTGTCGCCGCGCAGGCCCGGGTCGGTTTCCACGATCTTGAGTTCGACGAAGTTCGGCGGCTGCACGGCGATGGGCGTGCCGTTCCACAGCGTCACCACGCACTCCTCCTCGCCCTTGAGCCACTTCTCCGCGCCGCCCATGCCGGTCTTGTCGGCCTGGACCTGCTCGAAGGACTCGGGGTTCATGAAGTGCCAGTACTCGCCGTCGGAGTACAGGTACTGCATGTCGGTGTCGACGACGTCGGCCACCTCCAGGTTGTCGGTGGCCTTCATGGTCAGCTCGACCACGCGGCCGGACTTGATGTTGCGGTACTTGACGCGGGTGAAGGCCTGGCCCTTGCCCGGCTTGACGTACTCGGTCTCCGTGATGACGCACGGCTCGTTGTTGACCAGGATCTTCTGCCCGGACTTGACGTCGTTCATGCCGAGGGTGGCCATGTGTGCTCCTGCGCGCTGGATCGTGCGGGGCCGGCGCGGGCCGCCCGCTAGAATGGAAGAACGCCGGGCGCGATGCGCCGGCGGAACGAGACGAACAGCCGGCAATGATACCCGCAGCCCTTCCCCAGCCGCATCCCGCGGCCGCTCCCCGCTGGCAGCAGCTCTGGCGCGAGGCCGTGCGCGATCCGCGCGAACTGCTCGCACTGGTCGGGCTGGAGGCCGCGGCGACCGGCATGTCCGAGGCCGCGGCGGCGCAGTTCGCCCTGCGCGTGCCCCGGGGCTTCGTGGCACGCATGCGCCATGGCGACGCCGGCGACCCGCTGCTGCGGCAGGTCCTCCCGCTGGACGAGGAACTGCGCCCCATGCCGGGCTACGCGCTGGATGCCGTCGGCGACTCGCTGGCCCGGGCCGGCCAGGGGGTCATCCGCAAGTATCGCGGGCGCGCGCTGCTGGTCACCACGGGCAGCTGCGCGATCAATTGCCGCTACTGCTTCCGCCGGCATTTCCCCTATGGCGACGAGAGCGCCGCGGCCGGCGGCTGGGCGCAGGCCGTCGACCTGGTCGCCGCGGACCCGTCCATCGACGAGGTCATCCTCTCCGGCGGCGACCCCTGGTCGCTGTCCACCGCCAAGCTCGCCGACCTCACGCAGGCCCTGTCCGCCGTGCGCCACCTGCGGCGCCTGCGCATCCATACCCGCCTGCCCGTCGTATTGCCCGAGCGCATCGACGGCGACCTGCTGGACTGGCTCGGATCCCTGCCCTGGCCGGTGACGGTGGTGCTGCACGCCAACCACGCCCGCGAGTTCGACGCCGGCGTCGACGCCGCCCTCGCCCGCCTGCGCTCCACCGGGGCCATGCTGCTCAACCAGGCCGTTCTGCTGCGCGGCGTGAACGATTCGGTCGATGCACTCGCCGACCTGTCCGAGCGCGGCTTCGCGGCGGGCGTGCTGCCCTACTACCTGCATCAGCTCGACCGCGTGCAGGGCGCGGCGCACTTCGAGGTTCCCGACCCGACCGCCCGCGCACTGCACGCGGCCCTCGCGGCGAGGCTGTCAGGCTATCTCGTGCCGCGACTCGTGCGCGAGGTCGCGGGCGACCCGGGCAAGCGCCCCCTCTGAGCTCGCCGGCCACGGCCCCTGCCGTTCGTCGCATGACGAACGGCAGGATTCGTGCGATAAACGCGCATCCCCCGGGAGGTCCGAATGCAGTTCGGAAAAGACGCAGCCCTGCGCCTTCTGATCGTGGACGACAGCGTCGAGGCGGCCGAAGCGGTCGTCAGCGGTCTACGCAACAGCGGAATCGCGGTGCGTCCGTCGCGCCCCGAGGCCGAGGAGCAGCTCGCCGGCCTGATCGCCAACCAGTCGCCCGACCTGGCCGTCGTGGCCCGCAACGCGCGCCTCGTGCCGGCGCAGGCGGTGCTGCAGCAGGTGGCCACCAGCGGCAAGGACCTGCCCGTGCTCCTGCTCGTCGACGAGATCGACGAGGCGATCGTGCTCGAGGCCATGGTAATGGGCGCCCGCGGGCTCGTCCTGCGCCGGCGCATGGACCACATCGTCAGCACCGTGCGCGCCGAATGGGCCGACCTAGAGGCGCGTCGCGCCCTGCGCAAGCTCGAGTTCCAGGTGCGCGAGACCGAGCGCCGCTGCGATGCGCTGATCGAGTCCTCGCGCGACCCCATCGCCTACCTCCACGAGGGCATGCACATCCGGGCCAATTCGGCCTACCTCGAGATGTTCGGCTACGAGTCCTTCGACGAGGTCGAGGGCATGTCGATCCTCGACATGATCGCCAGCGGCCACGTCGATTCCTTCAAGCAGCTGCTCAAGCAGCTCTCCAAGGGCGAGCCGCCGCCGCCGCGGGTGGAGGTCGAGGCACGCACGCTCGACGGCAACCAGTTCCCCGCCGTCATGGAATTCACGCCGGCCATGTACGAGGGCGAGCACTGCCTGCAGCTGGTGCTGCGCCGCCAGGAGCTGGACCCGGCACTGGCCCGCGAGGTGGAGGAGCTGCGCCAGCGCGACCAGGTCACCGGGCTGCTGAACCGCCCGACCTTCCTGCGTGCGCTCGAGGACACCGTCGCCGATGCCGCGCAGAACTCCACCCACCACGGCTTCCTGCTGATCGAGCCCGACTACTACGCGCGCCTGCTGCAGGAAATCGGCCTGGATGCCGCCGACGACCTGATCGCCGCCTGCGCCAGGCGCCTGCGCGATTCCGTGCCCGACGGCATCGTGCTGGCGCGCTTTGGCGAGCACCAGTTCGCCGCGCTCGCCCGCCTCGGCAACCACGAGACCACGCAGGCCCTCGCCGACCGCATCCGCAGCGCCTTCGCCGGGCACGTGGTCGAGGTCGGCAACCGCTCGCTCAATCCCACCGTCAGCATCGGCGGCGTGCAGATCGGCGAGAAGATCGCCAGCGTCACCGCCGTGCTGGCCAAGGCCAACCAGGGCGTGCAGTCGGCGGCCGGGGTGGGAGGCAACCGCGTCGAGATCTTCGACCCGGGCGCGGCCGACCGCGCCGAGGAAGAACGCGTGCAGGCTTGGGTGGAACGCATCCGCGACGCGCTCGACTCCGACCGCTTCACCATGGCCTACCAGCCGCTGGTGAGCCTGCACGGCGAGCCGGGCGAGATCTACGAGGCCTACCTGCGCATGAAGGGCGAGCAGGGCGAACTCGTCGCCCCGCTGGCCTTCCTGCAGATCGCCGAGGAGAACGGCCTGCTGTGGGAGATCGACCGCTGGGTCGTCGGCCGCGCGCTGCAGACCATCGGCGAGCGCATGCGCTCGGGCCGCCGCACCACCCTGCTGGTCAAGATCACCGAGGCCTCGCTGCAGGACGACAGCCTGCTCAAGCACATCGAGGAGCAGATCTCGTTGCACGGTGCGGATGGCTCCCTGCTGGTGGTGCAGCTGCCCGAATCGAAGGTCTTCACCAACCTGCGCGCCGCGCAGGAG
Source organism: Pseudomonadota bacterium (assembly GCA_049323195.1). Taxonomy (GTDB): domain Bacteria; phylum Pseudomonadota; class Gammaproteobacteria; order Xanthomonadales; family Xanthomonadaceae; genus Cognatilysobacter. Next base: position 58,443 of record JBMOOW010000136.1, read on the forward strand.
TTCCAGACGCGCGCGGCGCTTTCGGGCGTGCGCGTGGGCCTGGAGCACTTCGGCGCGGGCCTGAACTCCTTTCAGCTGCTCGCGCATTTCGACGCCGACTTCCTGAAGATCGACCGCACCTTCATGGAATCGCTGGGCACCAGCGTCGAACACCAGCAGCGCCTGCGCGACATCACCGACAAGGCACGCGCGCTGGGCAAGCGCACGATCGCCGAGCATGTGCGCGACGCGCAGAGCATGACCGTGCTGTTCGGCGCCGGCGTGGACTACGCGCAGGGCTTCTTCCTGGCGGGCGTGAGCCCGAACATGGACTACGAGTTCCCCTGATCGCGGAAGCGTTCTGGCCAGGAAGCGGGGCGGATCGGGTTCGAAGCGGACGGCGTGTTCGCGGACGGTCGAGGCGGGAGTTTCAGCCACGGATGCTCACGGATGGACACGGATTGGGCTCAGGGCTTCCGGCTGGGATCAGCCGCCGGCCAAGGAAGCGCTTCCGCGCAAATCCGCGCGCGTCCGCGGCTGGAACCGCAGTGCGGTACGCGACACCACCTCGATCCGCGGCGACCTGATCCGTGTCCATCCGTGTCAATCCGTGGCTGAAACAGAAAGGTAATTCCTAGCCAAACCGGACCAACTCCGAGAGGATTTGGTCATGAAGCGGTGCCCGATATGCAGAGGTTGCAGGCACTACCAGCTGGGCGATGGGCGGCTGAAGTGCCGCGCATGTGGCCA
>JBMOOW010000137.1:0-3333 GCA_049323195.1 Pseudomonadota bacterium
CGCGGTGGGATGGAACTGCACGTACTCGAGGTCGCGCAGGCGCGCGCCGGCCGCCTGCGCCAGCGCCAGGCCGGCGCCGCGGTGGCCGCCCGGGTTCGTGCTTCGCGCGTACAGGCCGCCGATGCCGCCGGTGGCCAGCACCACCGCCGCGCTCTCCACCACGGCCGCCTGGCCGTCGGCCGCCACCGCGCGCACACCGGCCACTTGACCGCCGCGCAGCAGCAGGGCGTCGACGCGCACCCCGCTGCGCCATTCGATGCGTGCCTGCGCGGCCACGCGCCGCGCCAGCGCCTCCATGATCCGCGCGCCGGTGGCATCGCCGCCGGCATGCACGATGCGATGCGCGCCATGCCCGCCCTCGCGCCCGAGCGCCAGCCGCCCGCCCTCGCGGTCGAAGGCCACGCCCTGCGCGGCGAGCCAGTCCACCGCCCAGGGCGCCGCGCGCACCAGCTGGCGCACGCGCGCCGGATCGCAGCGCCCCGCGCCGGCGGCGAGGGTGTCGGCGACGTGCGCCTCGAGGCTGTCGCCCGGCCCGAGCGCCGCGGCGATCCCGCCCTGCGCGAGCGCGCTGGCGGTGCCGCTGCCCGCATCGAGCAGCAGCACGGGGCGCGGCGCGCAGGCCAGCGCGGTGCACAGCCCGGCCAGGCCCGCGCCGACCACCACCACCGGCGCCTCGCGCGCCATCAGACGCGCTCGCGGCGGCCGATGGCGAGCATGCGCGCGAGCGCGCGTCGCGCGCCTTCGGCCACCTGCGGCTCCACGTCCACTTCGTGGCGCAGGTCGCGCAGGCACTCGTAGACGTTCTGCAGGGTGATGCGCTTCATGTGCGGGCAGAGGTTGCAGGGCTTGATGAACTGCACGTCGGGAAAGCGCGCGCGCAGGTTGTCGGCCATCGAGCACTCGGTGATCAGCGCCACGCGCCCGGGCTTTTCCTTCTCCAGCCACGCGCCCATGGCGGAGGTGGAGCCGACGAAGTCCGCCTCGGCGGTCACCGCCGGCGTGCATTCGGGATGGGCGACGATGCGCGCGTCGAAGCGGCGGCGCACGTCACGCGCGTCCTCGGCGGTGAAGCGCTCGTGCACCTCGCAGGCGCCGTCCCACAGGATCAGCTCGACGTCGGTCTGCTTCGCGATGTTCTCGCCGAGGTAGCGGTCGGGCAGGAAGATCACGCGCTCGGCGCCCATCGCCTCCACCACCTGCAGCGCATTGGCCGAGGTGCAGCAGGCGTCGGATTCGGCCTTCACCGCGGCGGAGGTGTTGACGTAGGTGACCACCGGCACGCCGGGGTAGCGCGAGCGCAGCGCGCGCACGTCCGCGGCGGTGATGGAGGCGGCCAGCGAGCAGCCGGCCTCGGGGTCCGGGATCAGCACGCGCTTTCCCGGCGCCAGCACCTTCGCGCTCTCGGCCATGAAATGCACGCCGCAGAGCACGATGGTGTCGGCCTCGCAGTCGGCGGCGGCCTGCGCCAGCGCCAGCGAGTCGCCGGTGACGTCGGCGATGCCGTGGAAGATCTCGGGCGACTGGTAGCTGTGCGCCATCACCACCGCGCCGCGCTGGCGCTTGAGCTCGCCGATCGCGTCGATCCAGGCGAGGTGGAAGGGGATCTCCAGGCAGGGCAGCAGCGGCTCGAGGGTGCGCACGAGGTCGGCGTAGCGCTGCTCGAGGTCGGCGTGCCAGGTCGGTTCCGGAACGGCGTTCATGGCGGTGGCTTCAGTGCGCGGCGCGATGCGCGTCGCGGGCGTCGCGGGCGAGCCCGGCGGCGCGGTGCAGCACGATGCGAAGCGCCAGCGGCACGCGCTCCCAGGGCAGGCGGTCGAGCACGTTGCGCGCGGTCAGGCCCAGCTCGGTGTCGCCGGTGAGCACGAGCCGGCGCTGGAAGAACAGGGTGTCGGCGTCCTCCAGCCGGGCGGCCAGCAGCAACAGGTCGGTGGCGCTGCCGCGCACGCAGGCCTCGGGAGCCTCGTCGACGGCGACCAGGCCCTCGCCGCGCAGCTCCAGCGTCCAGCGCAGGCCGAGGTCGGCCACCTCGATGCCCAGGCGGCGGCGGTGCATGAAGTCGAGCAGGCCGTCGGCGATGGGCACCGCGAGCACCGAGGCGACGGCGCGCTCGAGCAGGCGCCGCTGCAGCGGCTGCGGCAGGCGGCGCAGGAACGGGGCGAGGCGCGCGGGCGGCGGCACGAGGCGCAGCCAGCGCGCGGCGGAAGCGGGGTGGGCTTGCATGGCGGGCGGGATCATGCGGCCGCTTGCCGGCGGCACGCCTTGATCCAGGTCAGCCGCCAGGCCCTGCGCGCGGCGGGCGTCGGCGATGGCCGCCTCGAGCACGGCGTCCACCGTGGCCGCGGGCACGCCCAGGCGCGCGCCCAGCCGCCGCGCGCGCTCGCGCACGGCCTGTTCGCGGGCGGGGTCGGCGGCGGCCAGCGCGTGCCGGCGCTTGAGCCGCGCGACGCGCGCCACCAGCAGGCGGCGCAGGGCCAGCGCGGCGACCAGCGCGTCGTCCACGCCGTCGATGCCGGCGCGCAGGCGGTGCAGGGCGGCGGGCTCAGCCGGCATGCGCGGTGCCCTGCGCCAGCGCGACGGCCGCGGGGCGCACGTGCGCGGCGTAGACCGCGTCGGCCTGCGCGGCGTCGAAGTCGGCATGCGCCTTCTTGCGCACGCCGTGGTCGGCCAGCAGCACGTGGCGCGTGGCGGCCAGGCCCTCGCGGGCCAGGCATGCGGCGACGCAGCGCAGCGCGCAGCCGTCGAGCGCGAGGATGGGCCGGCCCGCGCGCGCGGTGTGCACCAGCCCCGCCACGCCACCGCCCACGCCGGCGATGCAGGACATCTCCGCGATGCCCTCGCGGTCCAGCCGCAGGGCCAGCGCATTGGCCATCTGCGCCGCGCTGGAGCAGCCGGAACAGGAATACACGAGCGGCGGACGCGGTCTCATGCCGACGCGAAGCCTTCGAGGGCGCGGCGGTGGCGTTGCGCCGCGGTGGACAGGGCCACCAGCAGCGCCGCATGCGCGGCGGCCAGCAGCAGGCCGGCGGCGGAGGCGAGCGCGGGCTCGCGCGTGGCGAGCACCACGGCGGCGCCGGCCAGCGCGAGCATCGCCAGGGCGAGCGCGCGCCGGCCCGGCGGCAGCAGCACCTGCACGGCCGGCACGCGGCGACCGCGCGGCGCGCGGCGCTGCAGGTCGATCCAGGCGAGGAAGGCGACGATCTCCAGCAGCATCGCGACCACCGGCAGCGGCAGCGCGAGTGCCAGCAGCCACGCCCCGGTCAGCAGCGCCGGTGCGCCGGCGGCGAGCCCTCCGGCCGCGGCCAGCATCGCCAGCGCCCCGCCCGCCCAGGCCAG
>JBMOOW010000138.1:0-3281 GCA_049323195.1 Pseudomonadota bacterium
CGCCTCGTACTCGCGCTCGATGATCGAGGCCCCGGCGATGGTGGGGGTGGAGACCAGCAGGATCTTGCGCCGGGCAAACGTCCGCGTGCGGGCTTCGGAGAGAATGATCGCATCGCCCTCGCCATCCACGTCCAGCGGGTAGGCGTCCACCTCGTCGAGGAACAGGTAGCGCACCGGCATCGAGCGCAGGCCCACGGCCGAGTTGGCCCCGGTCATCACCAGCACCCCGCCGCGAAACTCCTTCATCAGCACGGTGTTGCCCGAGTCGCGGCTTCGCGCCGGCGCGATGATCTCGCGCAGCACCGGCGACTCCTCGACCAAGGGGTCGATGCGGTGCTTGGAGTTGCGCTGCGCCATCTCGGTGGTGGGCCAGACGATCATCATCGGCCCGGGCGCGTGGTGGATCGCATAGCCGACCCAGTTCAGGCCGAGTTCCGTGCCGCCCACCTGGGCGCCCTTCATGAACACCACCCGCTCGATCGGCGAGGTGGGCGAGAGGCAGTCCATGATCTCGCGCAAGTAAGGCGTGCGCGCGGTGCGCCAGCGCCCCGGCTCGGCCGACTCCTTGGTCGAGAGCATCCGGTAGCGATCCGCCCACGCGGAGACGGTCAGCAGCGGGTCGGGCGTGAGCCCCTCGCGCCAGGCGCGCTCGATCTCGGCCGCGCCCTCGTAGTCGTCCCTCATGCGTCGATCCTCGGGGCGATCTCGCCGAGTTCGGCCAGGTGCTCGCGCACCGCGGCGTCGAGCGCCACGTGCAGCGCGTGCTCGTCGAGGCCGAACCGGGCGGCCAGCATCGGCGCGGCGCGGCCCGGCCAGTTCAGCCACGCATCGCGCTCGGCGCGCGCGAGCTTGAAGACGTGGGCGATCGCCCGCGCCCGGTCGACCAGTTCGTCCTTCTTCTCGGCCAGCTCCACCTGCCGGATCTTGGCCTTGAGCACCTCGTTGACGGTGCGCGCCTGCAGCAAGGTGGCGCCGCCCGTGCCCAGCCCCGCGGGCAGGCTCGCGCCACCCTCCTCGGGCGCGCGGGCGCGGGGCGAGGCCTTCGGGGGGACGGCGGTGCGCGGATGGACGGTGTTCTTCGCCCACTGCGCATCGGCCTGCTCGGGGTCGATGGTGCCGTCGGGCAGGGGCGTGATGCGCCCGGTGTCGATCGCCTTCTTGACCGCCACGTGCGACACGCCCCGGTGACGCGCGTAGGCGCGGATCGAAAGGCCCATGCGGATTCAGATTTCTTGCAAAGGAGGCTTGGCTTCTTCCCGGAACAGCGCGTTCATCACCTCACCCGATCCACCACCGCGAAGGAGCAGCCCATGGGCACCACCCCACTGACCCCGACCCAGCACGCGATCCTGGCCTATGCCCTCGAACACACCGGCGGCCGGATCGAATGGTTCCCCGACCACATCAAAGGCGGCGCGCGCCAGAAGGTGCTGGCAGGCCTCGCCAACCGCGCCCTGATCGCCCGCCAAGGAGACGGCTGGGTCGTCGCCCCCGAGGGCTTTGAGGCGATGAACCGCCCCCGTCCCACCGCCGAACCCGCGCCGCCGGAGGCGGACCCGGAGATCGAGGCGGCGGTGACGGCCGCCGAGGCGCAGTGGGCCGAGCAACAGGCGGCCGCGCAGGCCCCGGCCCAGCCCCGCATCCGAGAAGACGAGCGCAGCGAAGTTTCGCGAGGCGAAGCCGAGAGGGTGCGCAGCACCCGGCAGAACAGTAAGCAGGCCCAGGTCATCGGGATGCTGCGCCGCCCCGAGGGCGCCACCGTTCGGCAGATCGTCGAGGCCACCGGCTGGCAGCCCCACACGGTGCGCGGCACCATGGCCGGGGCGCTGAAGAAGAAGCTGGGCCTGACGATCGTCTCCGAGAAGGTACCGGGCGGCGAGCGCGTCTACCGGCTCGCGTGAGTCGCGATGGGGCAGCGCATCCCGCATGGGATGCCGTAGCTGACGGCTTCGTGATTCACTGCGCGATCGCAGAGGCGGCGCTCGCCGCCTGATCGAAGGCCACGCCATCCGCCTCGCGGGTGGCCTGCCGGCCCGTCCACTCCTGCCATCGCTGCACGATCACATCCACGTACTTCGGATCGAGCTCGATCAGCCGCGCCACGCGCCCCGACTTCTCGGCGGCGATCAGCGTGGTGCCCGAGCCGCCGAAGGGGTCGAGCACCACGTCGCCCGGGCGGCTGGAGTTGCGGATCGCACGCTCGACCAGTTCGACCGGCTTCATCGTCGGGTGCAGGTCGTTCTTCTGCGGCTTGTTGAAGTACCACACGTCGCCCTGGTCGCGGTCGCCGCACCAGTGGCGAGTCGCCCCCTCCGGCCAGCCGTAGAGGATCGGCTCGTACTGACGCTGGTAGTCCGAGCGGCCCAGCGTGAAGGTGTTCTTGGCCCAGATGATGAAGGTGGACCAGTGGCCCCCGGCGGCGCGGAAGGCCGCCTGCAGGGTGTCGAGCTCGCTGGAGGACATGGCCACGTAGATCGCGCCCTGGGTGTGGGCGATCAAGAGCGTCAGCGCATCCCGCAGGAAGTCGTGGAACCCGTCGCCCAGCGCATCGTTGAGGATCGGGCGGTGCCTGCCGCGCAGCTTGTCCTTCGCGCTGTTGGCGTAGTCGACGTTGTAGGGCGGGTCGGTGAAGACCATGTCCGCCCGCTCGCCGTCCGGGAACAGGCGCGCGTAGGACTCGGCCGTGGTCGCGTCCCCGCAGACCAGCCGATGGGGGCCGAGCAACCACACGTCGCCGAGCCGAGACACCGGCGCTTCGGGGGTCTCGGGCACCGCATCGTCGTCGGTCTGGCCGGTGTGCTCGGGTTCGTCCCCCGCCAGCAGATCGGCCAGCGCGTCGGCGTCGAACCCGGTCAGGTCCAGATCGAAGCCCTCGGCCTGCAGGTCTTGCAGTTCGAGGCGCAAGAGATCCTCGTCCCATCCCGCGGCTTCGGCGATGCGGTTGTCGGCTACACCCAATGCCCGGCGCTGGGTGGGTGTCAGATGATCGAGCACGACCACCGGCACGGTGGAAAGGCCCAGCTTCTGCGCGGCGGCGAGCCGCCCGTGCCCGGCGACGATCACGCCATCGGCCCCGGCCAGGATCGGGTTGGTGAAGCCGAACTCGGCGATGCTGGCGGCGATGCTCGCGATCTGGGCGTCCGAGTGCGTGCGGGCGTTGCGCGCGTAGGGCACGAGCTTGGTCGTCGGCCAGTGCTCGATTCTCTCGGCGAGCCACGAGGCGGTCATGCCGGCACCTCCGCCTCGCGCTCGGTCGCCACCTCGCCGAAGGTCCGACCATT
>JBMOOW010000139.1:0-58303 GCA_049323195.1 Pseudomonadota bacterium
CCGTCGGCGTGGCGCTGGCCTCGGTGGTGGCCGCGCCCTGGGGCACGCGGCTGGCGCACCGGCTCAGCGGCGCGCATCTCAGGCGCGTCTTCGCGGGCTTCCTGGTCGCCGTCGCCCTGTCGCTGGTGGCAGGGGGCTGACGGTATCGGCCGCCTGGTCGAAAACTTCAGGCGGCCCTTGTGGCTGGTTCATGGAACGTTTACAAACCGGTTGACGCCGCGGGAACCAGGAGAGCGGCGGGCCTGCTTGCGCATTCTTACGGAGAGAGAAACATGAAAGCGTTCCGTCGCCAGCCCCTGGCGAAAGCCATCCAGCTGTCCGTCCTCCTCGCCGCGCCCGGCCTTGCTGCCGCGCAGCAGGACACGCCCCCCGACGCCAACCAGCTCGACTCGGTCACCGTCACCGGCACCCGCATCAAGCAGACGCAGGCCGTCACCGCGCAGCCCGTGTTCGTGCTCGACCGGCAGAAGCTCGAGCAGACCGGCGTCCAGACCGTCGGCGAGATCCTCCAGCAGCTCACCGCCAGCGGCAAGGCGCTGAACGCGAAATTCAACTCCTCGGGCAACTTCGGCTACCCGCCCGACGGTGGCGGCATCGGTGCCGGTTCGGCCCAGGTCGACCTGCGCAACCTCGGCAGCCAGCGCGTGCTGGTGCTGGTCGACGGCATCCGCTGGGTCAACGAATCCTCGGCCTCGGGCGTGAGCGGCTCGGCCGACCTCAACACCATCCCGCTGGCCATCGTCGAGCGCGTGGAAGTGCTCGAGGACGGCGCCTCGGCCATCTACGGCTCCGACGCGATCGCCGGCGTGGTCAACATCATCACCCGCAAGAAGTTCGACGGCGCCGAACTGCACACCTACTACGGCGAGTTCGAGGAAGGCGGCGACACCAAGGAAGCCAGCCTCACGCTCGGCGGCAGCGGCGAACGCTGGAGCGCGGTCTTCGCGGCGAGCTACTACGAGCAGGACGCGATCAGCTCCGGCGTGTGGGAACAGTCCGCCTGGCCCCAGCCCGATGCGGGGCTGGCGGCCGGCAGCTCGGGCGTGCCGCAGGGCCGCTTCACCTTCTGCGACCCGCGTCGCCCCGCCGGGACCTACGGCTACTGTGACCCGGCCGGCGAGTTCTGGTACGACGTCACCCTTAACAACGGCACGACCACCCCGGTGTGGAATCCGGCCAATCCCAGCGCCGGCACCTACAACGACTTCGACGGCTCGGACCGCTTCAACTTCGCGCCCTACAACCTGCTGCTCACCCCGAGCAAGCGCAAGGCGCTGTTCACCAGTCTCGGCTACGACCTGACGGACAACACGCGCCTGCACATCAAGGCGCTGTACAACAACCGCCAGTCGGCCAACCAGGCCGCCCCCGAGCCCATCTTCGTCGGCCCCTTCGCCGGCACCGGCGGCATCGCCGACACGGTCGTCATCCACGAGAACAACCCGTACAACCCGTTCGGCATCCGCCTGGATCCTGCCAGCAACCTGGGCTGGGTCACGCGCCGCCCCGTGGAGGTCGGCCCGCGCATCTTCGAGCAGGACGTCGACACCAGTTACTTCAACGTCGGGCTCGACGGCATCTTCGGCAGCACGCGCACCTTCACCTGGGACGTCAACCTCGTCCACAGCGAGAACAAGGCCGAGCAGCGCTTCTACAACGGCTACAACGTGGCCAGGATCCGCCTCGCGCTCGGTGACCCGGCCGTGTGCGCGCTGGTGCCGGGTTGCGTGCCGCTGGACCTCTTCGGCGGCCAGGGCCGCCCGATGACGCAGCAGATGATCGACTTCATCCGCACCACGCAGATCGATTCGAGCAAGCAGACACTCGACCTGGTCTCGGCGAATATCAGCGGCGACCTGTTCGACATCGGCGAGCGCGCGGCCGGCTTCGCGGCGGGCCTGGAGCGCCGCCGCTACCGTGGCGACTTCAATCCCGATCCATTGCGCCAGACCGGCGAGTCGCAGGACTCCTTCGCCGCGCCGGTTTCGGCCGAGTACGACGTGAGCGAGGCCTACGTCGAGGCCAACTTCCCGGTGCTCGCCACGCTCGACCTGTCGGCCGCGCTGCGTTACTCCGACTACTCGACCTTCGGCGGTGCGACCACCGGCAAGGTCGGCTTCCGCTGGCAGCCGATCGAGGACCTGGTGCTGCGCGGTACGTGGTCGGAAGGCTTCCGCGCGCCCAACCTGGGCGAGCTCTACGGCCTGACGCAGTTCGGCGCGACGCTGGTCGACCCCTGCGGTCCGACCGGCACGGTCGTGGTCGATGCGGCCGACGGCCTCAACACCACGCCGCTGGAAACCGCCTGCCGCGCGCAGGGCGTGCCGAACGGCTTCGAGCAGGCCAATACCCAGATCACCACGTTCACCGGTGGCAATCCGAACCTCAAGCCCGAGGAATCGGAGAGCTATACCCTGGGCCTGGTGTACAGCCCGGGCTGGGCCGAGAAGCAGGCCTGGTCCAGTCGCCTGGACTTCGAGCTCACCTACTACCACCACGAGATCGAGGGAGCGGTGCAGGCGCGCGACCTGCAGGCCCTGCTCAACGCCTGCCTGGCGGCCGGCGGCGCCGACGCGCGCCTGTGCTCGCCCTTCACCCGCGGGCCGTCGGGCAACCTCAACCCGCCCAACAACTTCCTCGACAACCTCGGCCTGATCGCGACCGACGGCGTGGACTTCAAGGTCAACTGGACGAGCGCGGACTGGAGCTTCGGCCGCCTCAACGCCTCGCTGCAGACGACGTTCGTCAACGACTACCGTGCCGTGGACGCCGACGGCAACGTGTCGCAGCGTGCGGTGGGCGTGGAGGTGGCCGACAGCGCCATTCCGGAATGGCAGACGAACCTGCAGCTGGGCTGGTCGAAAGGCAACTTCGACGCCAACTGGAGCACGCGCTACATCAGCGCCGTGACCGAGGACTGCAACAACGCGGTGATCTCCAACGTGCCGGGCTGCCGGAACCCCGAGCTCGAGCACCGCATGGGCGGCACCACCTACCACGACGTGCAGTTCGGTTGGCGGCAGGCCTTCAACCTCGAGGGGCTGCGGCTGTCGGTGGGCCTGAACAACGTCTTCGGCAAGGAGCCGCCGATCTGCTACACCTGCTCGCTCAACGGGTACGACGCGGGCACCTACGATCTGCCGTTCCGCTTCTGGTACGTCAGCGCCGACTACCGGTTCTGATCGCGGCGGACAGTCGCTTTGCCTCGACGGCCGGCGGATCTCCGCCGGCCGTCGTCGTTCCCGCGACCGGCGAGCGGGCATGCGGACAGGGCGCGCCGGGTGGATGCGCGCGTCGGGCGCCTCGCCATCGCCAGGCCAGCGATCGCGAGCAGGCCGCTTTCGCTCATGGAAGCACCGGTCCCATGACGACCCGTGCGCAGGTGCCACGGCATGCCGGCCCACGCCTGCCTGGCATCGATGCAACGGGGCCGCCATCCCGTCGCAGGGCATCCGCGGGCCGGCGGCGCGACTCAGTTCCCCGCGTCGAGCCCGGCGCGATGCGTCCGCGCGATCTCCATCAGCCGCACCACCTCGGTGGACTTGTCCAGCACGTCCACGCCGTAGCGTTCGCGCAGGCCGCGGGTGTCGGCGTCGTAGGCCAGCGAAGTCAGTACCACCACGGGCGTGTCGCGCTCGGGCCGTGCGCTCATCCGGCGCAGGAACTCCCAGCCGTCCATCACCGGCATGACCAGATCGAGCACGATCATCGAAGGGTGCGAGCCCGCGTCGAGCCGCTCCAGCGCCTCCCGGCCGTTGGCCGCCTCTTCCACCGCGAAGCCTTCCAGCGTGAACAGGTCGCGCAGGGACTTGCGGATCTCGCGGTTGTCCTCCACGACCAGAAGCGATGCGGTAGTCATTGCGATCCCCCGTGCACCGATTCTTCGGACCGCGCCTGTGCGCGATGCGTGAATCGGGCAGCGGCACGCCGCGATCGTTGCGGGACGCTTCAGCCGCGGCCGCGCCGGGCACGGCCGTCGTCGGCTACTGCAGGCAGCGCTCGGGGACCTCGAGGTCCAGCGACACCGCGAGGTGGTCGGAGTAGGCGGCGGGCACGGCGCAGGCTTCGCGGCTGCGCAGGCCGTCGCCGATGAGGATGTGGTCGATGGCGCGCTGGGGCGCCCAGCTGGGGAAAGTGGGCAACTGGCAGGCCGGTGGCTGCAGCCGTGTCCGCTTGAACAGCTGCTGCATCTCGGGCTGTTCGATGGTGCAGTTGAAGTCGCCCATCAGCACCGCGTTGGCGCGCCCGTGCAGCAGCTCGGCGATGAAGGAAAGCTGCGAGGCGCGCGAGGCGGCGCCCAGCGAGAGGTGGGCGACCGCGATCAGCAGCGCGTCCTCGGCGTCGCCGAAGCTCGCCAGCAGCACGCCACGGCCGCCCAGGCGACCGGGCAGCGGATGGTCGTGCACCTCGCGCGGCTCGAGCTTGGAGAGGATGCCGTTGGCACTGGAAGCCACCCCGCCCACGCGGCGGTTGGGCTGGTGGCTCCAGTACGGAAAGCCGCCGCGCTGGGCCAGGTAGTGGGTCTGGCAGACGAAGCCCGAGCGCAGCGAGCCCGGGTCGCTCTCGTTGAGGCCCACGATGTCGTGCGTGCCGGCGAGCCTCGCGATGGCGTCGAGGCTCCCGCGCTTGTTGCCGGCCGGCAGCACGTGCGACCAGCTGCGCGCGATGTAGTCGCTGTAGCCGCGCGTGCTGGAGCCGGCCTGGATGTTCGCGCTCAGCAGCTTGAGGCGGCGCTCCGCCATCGAGCCGCCTGGATCAACCGTTCGCCGCTGGCGCCGCCGCCGGAGCGGCGGGTGCGGCCGCGCGCTCGCGGGCGATCAGGTGCTCGGCGATGCGCAGGGTGTCCTCCAGCGACTTGCCGGTCACGCGGTACTTGCCCGCCACCACCAGCGTGGGCGTGGCGTCGACGCCGCTGCGGGTGATGAACTGCATCGCGCGCTTGAGCTTGGCGTTGACGCTGAAGCTCTCCATGGTGCTGGCGAACTGCTGGGCATTGGCGCCGTGCTTGGCGTAGAACGCGGCGATCTCCTCGTTGCTCGAGGGCGGCTGCACCGACAGCGAGCGCTCGACGTGGAGGGCGTTGAACATGGCCTGGTGGGTCCTGTCGAGCAGGCCCAGCGCCTCGGCGGCGTAGTAGGCCTTGGCATAGGGCACCCAGTAGCCGCCGAACGGCGCCGGCACCGGGAGCACCTTCACGTCGGCCGGCTGCTGCGCCTTCCAGCCCTGCAGCAGCGGCTCGAAGGAGGCGCAGTGCGGGCAGGTGTAGCCGAAGACCTCGACCACTTCGATCGTGCCGGCCGCGGGCTCGAACGGCGTGCCGCCCGGGATCTCGACGTAGTCGGTGCCGGCGACCGGCGCCGGGCCCTGCGGCGGGCGCGCCTGCGTCGGGCGGGCCACGTCGGCCGGGGCCGGAGCGGCATCGGAGGCGGGCGCGGCCGGCGCGGCGGCGGGAACGGCGGTGGCGGGCGCCGGGGCGGCGGCATCGGCCGGCGCCTGCGACGCGTTCTTGCAGGCACTCAGGGCGAGCAGGCTGGCGAGCAGCAGGCCGCCACGGAACAGGGCCGGACGCAGGGTCATGCAGAGTCTCCTGGAAACGAGGGCCGGGGACACCGGCGAGGGGACGGCCAAGCATAGGCCCGGCCGGATTGAAGCCAGAGTGTAGGCGGCGCGGTCAGCGGCGGCGCGCGGCGAGTTCGCGCTCGACCAGCCAGCGCGCGATGCGCAGCGTGTCCTGGGGCGAGTCGCCGCCCACGCGCCACTTGCCGGCGACCACCAGCGTCGGGGTGTGGTCCACGCCGGCGGCCATGATCCAGTCGCGGGCCCGGGCCAGGCCCGCGTCGACCGAGGCATCGCCGTAGGCTGCCACGAAGCGCGCCGGCGGCACGCCGTAGCCTGCGTAGAAACCGGCGATCTCCTCGGCCGCCGGGCGGCTCAGCGGCAGGCTGCGTTCCTCGTGCAGCGCGCGGAACATGGCCGCGTGGCTGCGCTCGGCCACGCCCAGCGACTGCGCGGCCAGGTAGGCGCGTGCATAGGGAATCCAGTGCCCGCCGAAGGCCGCAGGCACCGCGACGAAGCGCGCGCCCTTGGGCAGCGTCCGCTTCCAGGCCTCGATCTGCGGCTCGAAGCGCGCGCAGGCCGGGCAGGTGTAGCCGAAGACCTCGGCCACCTCGACGGTGCCGGCCGGCGCCGCATAGGGCCTGCCGCCCTCGATGGCGACATAGTCCACCCCTTCCACCGGCGCGGCGTCCCGGGCCCACGCGGAAAGCGCGGCGAGCGCGAGGAGCAGGGTGGCGAGAACGCGGAAGGCTCGATTCATGCGGTCGATCCGGGTCGTGGAAACGAAGACGCCGACCGTGCGGGGCACGGCCGGCGTCGAACGCCGTGCGCGGTGATGGACCGCGCGGGGCCGGCGAAGTTCAGCCCTGCTGCGGCGCCGTCGTCACGGCCGGCTGCTCGGTGGCCGGGGCCGCCGGCTCGGAGGCCGGGGCGGCCGGCGCCGGAGTTGCCGGGCTGGCGGGCGCACGGGCCGGCGAAGGCGCCGCCGCGGTGGTCTCCACGCCCACGTCGTTGGCGCGCGGATGCAGGCCCTGCAGGTAGCTGGCCAGCGCGCCGATCTCCTCGTCGGTCAGCGGCTTGGCGATCGCGGCCATGATCTGGAAGTTCTTGTAGTCGCGCGCCACGGTGGTGCCGGTGCGGTACTCCTCCAGGCGGCGCTTGCTGTAGTCGGCCATCTGGCCGGCCAGCGCGGGGTAGGCCGGGCCCGGATTGCCCTGGCCGGCCGGACCGTGGCAGGCGAGGCAGGCGGGGATGCCGCGGCTGGCGTCGCCGGCGCGGAAGAGCTTCTCGCCGACCTCGAAGAAGCGCATGCCCGCGTAGGGGCCGCTGGTCACCGGCGTGTCGTCGGCGATGCCGGCGCCGGGCTTCTGCGTCTGGAAGTAGGCGCCGAGATCGCGCATGTCCTGCGCGCTCAGCGCATCGGCGAACGGATACATCACCGCCGCCATGCCGCTCTGGCGCTCGCGGCTCTTGAACAGCGCCAGCTGCTGGGCGACGTAGCGCTCCGGCATGCCGGCCAGGCGCGGGTAGGCGGGCGTCGGCGAATTGCCGTCGAGACCGTGGCAGGCGGCGCAGGTGCCCGCCAGCTGCTGGCCGCGCTGGACGTCGCCCCAGGTGGCCTTCTCCGGTGTGCCGGCAAGCGGCGCGACCTGCACGGGGGCCTGGTCCGGCACCGGGGTCACGGTGGTCTGGGCGACGGCGGCGGCGATCGCGGCGAGGCCGACGAGACCGACAAGGCCGTAGGCGCGGGCATGGCGCATGCGAGAGAACTCCGGGGATGCCGAAAGGGGCGCCGCTTGGGCGCCGGAACCGCGGAATTATCGACGGCGGCCGGTGGACGGGTCAACGCGACGTCGCGGGAGGGCCCGTCGGACCGGGCGCGACCGCCCGCCGGGGCCACGTCCATGGGGCGCGCGGGCGTGGCGTGCGATGCTTGCGTGATGGCCAACCCCTTCCAGCGCGCCCGCTACCTGCTGTCGGCGCACAACCCCAAGCAGCTCCCGCCCGACGGCGGCCGCGAGGTCGCCTTCGCCGGGCGCTCCAACGCCGGCAAGTCGACCGCCCTCAACGCCATCTGCCAGCAGGGTGCGCTGGCGCGCGTGTCCAAGACGCCCGGCCGCACGCAGCAGCTGGTCTTCTTCGACTTCGCCCCCCGGCAGGGCGAGGAGCCCGATGCGCGCTACCTGGTCGACCTGCCCGGCTACGGCTACGCCAAGGTGCCCAAGGACCTGCAGGCGCACTGGCAGGCCTTCATCGACCGCTACTTCCAGACGCGCGAGGCATTGCGCGGGCTGGTGGTGGTGATGGACATCCGCCACCCGCTCAAGGACTACGACCTGCAGATGCTCGGCTATGCGGCCAACCGCGGCCTGCCGGCGCACGCGCTGCTCACCAAGGCCGACAAGCTCGGCCGCGGCCAGCAGGCGCAGGCCCTGCAGGCCGTGCGCCGCGAGCTGTCGAGCCGCTTCGGCGACAGCGTGAGCGTGCAGGTGTTCTCGGGTGAATCGAAGCTGGGCGTGGACGAGGCACGTGGCGTGGTCGCCGGCTGGCTCGAGATCCCCTGACCGGACCCTCCGCTGCGCAGGCCCCGGCGCGAACGCGCCCCGCACGGCGTGCACGGCTGCGTCGATGGCCGGGCCCGTGACCGCCGCACGCGCGCAACGCAGACGGCCTGCCGGCGCGACGCTTCCGGGCACGGCCCACCGCTAGACTGGCCGCCCTCCCGCGCCGCGGGACGCCCCGAGGTGCACGTGTCCGGCCCTGCCCAAGTCAAGGATGTCGAGATCGCCTCGCGCGCGCAGCTGGTCGAGTACCTCGAATCCGGCATCCGCGCGCGCGGCGACTGGCGCATCGGCACCGAGCACGAGAAGTTCGGTTTCCGCACCGACGATCTCGCCGCGCCCGCCTTCGACGGCGAGCGCGGCATCGAGGCGCTGCTGCGTGGGCTGACGCGCTTTGGTTGGACGCCGGTGGAGGAGAAGGGCCGCATCATCGCCCTGTCCAAGGATGCCGCCTCCGTCTCGCTCGAACCCGCCGGGCAACTCGAACTCTCCGGCGCGCCGCTGGAGAACCTGCACGAGACCTGCCGCGAGACCGGCACGCACCTCAAGGAAGTGCGCGCCGTCGCCGAGCCGATGGGGCTGGGCTTCCTCGGCATGGGCTTCCAGCCGAAGTGGCGCCGCGACGAGATGCCGTGGATGCCCAAGGGCCGCTACAGGATCATGCGCGAGTACATGCCCAAGGTCGGCTCGCTGGGCCTGGACATGATGACGCGCACCTGCACGGTGCAGGTCAACCTCGACGTCGGCTCCGAGGCCGACATGGTGAAGAAGTTCCGCGTCTCGCTCGCGCTGCAGTCCATCGCCACCGCGCTGTTCGCCGACTCGCCGTTCACGGAAGGAAAGCCCAACGGCTACCTCTCGTACCGCTCGCACATCTGGACCGACACCGACGCCGACCGCACCGGCCTGCTCGACTTCGTGTTCGAGGACGGCTTCGGCTACGAGCGCTACACCGACTACCTGCTCGACGTGCCGATGTATTTCGTCTACCGCGACGGCGCCTACATCGACGCCAGCGGGCAGTCCTTCCGCGACTACATGGACGGCAGGCTCCCCGCGCGCCCGGGCTTTCGCCCCACGCTGCAGGACTGGGCCGACCACTCGACCACCGCGTTCCCCGAGGTGCGCCTCAAGAAGTACCTGGAGATGCGTGGCGCCGACTCGGGCCCCTGGAACCGCATCTGCGCGCTGCCGGCGTTCTGGGTCGGGCTGCTCTACGACGACGCGGCGCTGGATGCGGCCTGGGACCTGGTACGTGATTTCACGCTCGAGGAGCGCCATGCACTGCGCGACGGCGTGCCCAGGCATGCGCTGAAGCTGCCCTTCCGTGGCGGCACCGTGCTGGAGCTTGCGCGCGAGTCGCTGAAGATCGCCGCCGAAGGCCTGCGCCGACGCGCGCGCGTCAACGACCATGGCAGCGACGAAACGATGTTCCTCGCGCCGCTGATGGAGATCGTCGAAAGCGGCATGACGCCGGCCGAGCGCAAGCTCGAGCTGTTCCACGGCGCCTGGGGCGGCTCGGTGGACCCGGTCTTCCGCGAATTCGCCTACTGAGGCCGGTCGACGCGCCGGTCGTCGCCGGCCAGCGCGCGTGCCACCGCGAGCCCGAGCAGCGCGCCGGCGAGCTGTGCGATGACGAAGCCCGGCACGTCCTCCGGGCGGATGCCGGCGAAGGTGCGCGTGATCGAGCGCGCGAGCGTCACCGCCGGATTGGCGAACGAGGTGCTGGCGGTGAACCAGTACGCAGCGAAGATGTAGGCCGCGACGAGTGCCGGCACCGCCGCGGCGCGATGGCGCAGGCCGAGCACGATCGTGAGCACCAGGCCGGCGGTGGCCACCGCTTCGCTCAGCCACTGCGACGCGCCGGTGCGCGCATGGTCGCCCCATTGCACGACGTCCAGCCCGAACATGAGGTGGGCGAGCGCGACGCCGGCCACCGCACCCGCCACCTGCGCCAGCACGTAGCCGGCGAGCGTTCGCGCGTCCAGCTCGCCGCGCAGCCGCGCCACCAGCGACACCGCGGGGTTCATGTGCGCGCCGGAGACCGGGCCGAGCAGCACGATCAGCACGTAGAGCGCGGCGGCGGTGGCGCCGGCGTTGGCCAGCAGCGCGACGCCGCGGTTACCACCGGACAGCTCCATCCCCATCACGCCCGAGCCGACCACAGTGGCCAGCAGCAGCGCGGTGCCGAGGAACTCGGCGAACAGGCGACGCGGCAGCGGCGTCACAGCGAGGCCAGCAGGGCCTTCACCCGCGCCTCGATCCCGTCGCGCACCGCGCGGTAGCCGTCGTCGTCCATGTCGCGCGGGTCGGGCAGCGCCCAGTCCTCGCGGCGCTTCGCCGGCACCCAGGGGCAGTCGTCGCCGCAGCCCATGGTGATCACCGCATCGAACTCGCCCGCCACCTCGTCGAGTGATTTCGACGCGTGCGTGGAGAGGTCGATGCCGCGCTCGGCCATGAAGCGCACCGCTTTGGGATTGATGCGGCCCGAGGGCCGCGAGCCCGCGCTCAGCGCCTCGACGCCGTCGCCGCCGTGCAGGCGCGCGAAGGCTTCGGCCATCTGGCTGCGGTTGGAGTTCTCGACGCAGACGAACAGTACGCGGCGACGTGCCATGTCAGGCTCCGCGGCAGGTGGCGGGCGCCGGCTCGGCAGGGCCGGTCGCGCAGGACGTGGCGCATGCGCCGCGGGTGTCGCGTTGGCGCAGCTCCCCGGGCGTGAGGTGCTCGATGACGGTGAACACTTCCCATTCGTTGCCGTCGGGGTCGGCCACCCAGAACTTGTCCTGCCGCGCGTAGCAGCAGCTCACCGCCATCTCGTCGCGCGGCACGAGCCCCGCTTCCACCACCCGTTCGCGCATGGCGACGACGTCGTCCGTCGAATCGACCTGCAGGCCCAGGTGGGAGAGCGTGCCGCGGGCGTCAACGCGGGTCCCGGGCAGCTGGTTGAGCACGAAGTTCAGTGCGGGGGCGGCGAGGTCGAACTTCGCGTAACCGGTGCGCGTTTGCCGGCTGTCGACCGCGGTGTCGTCCTGCAGGACCGAATGCACCGTGGTCTCGTCGTGGTAGTGCTTGACCGGCCCGACCCCGAACAGCGCGCGATAGAACGCGACCGCGGCGTCGACGTCGCGGACGTTGAGGGAGACGTGGGGCTTTCGGACGGCGGCCAGGGGGGCGCTCATGGCGGTCTTCTCCGGTCAGGACGTGCAGCGCGCTGCAGCCGGCGCGCAGCTTTCGCCCTGGCAGCAGTTCTCGGTGAGGTAGGCGATCAGCCCATCCATGCGTGCGTAGTCGGCACGGACCCGGATGGCCCGGCCCTCGCGCGTGTCCGCCACCAGCCCGGCTGCACGCAATACGTTCAGGTGCGCGGTGAGAGTGGCCGCGGGCACGTCCAGGTGCTCGCGCAGCGTGCCCACCTGCATGCCCTCGGGCCCGGCCGCGACCAGCGCGCGGAAGGCGGCCAGCCGCGTCTCGTGGCCGAGGGCGGACAGGCAGGCGAGGGCCGTATCGGACTTCATGCTTCGATAATTCCAAAATTATCGAAGTGATGCAAGCAATGGCTGCTGCTCGTCGGGCGAGGGTGCCGCCAGCGGTCCTTACGGGCCGGGCAGCCCGCGTCCCCCGCGGCTCAGTCCCAAACGTGCGCCGGTGCGCGGGTAGCGTCCTCGCGCAGGGGCACCACGCAGAAGCGCTGGCCGGTCGGGGCTTCCATCACCCACCAGCGCTGCATGAAGGCCACGCGCCTGGCACCGAGCGCTTCCAGCCTCGCGACTTCGGCGTCGAGGTCGTCGGTCTCGATGTCCAGGTGGACGCGCGAAGGATGGTCGACCTTCTGCACCTCGACGTGCAGGCCGCCGGGGGCGTCGCCGAACCCGGCATAGCGGCCGGTGCCTCCGGCGTCGGGATCGGCGATGCGCAGCCCCAGCGCGCCGCTCCAGAACCGCGCGGCGGCGTCGAGGTCGGGGGTGTTGCAGTCGATGATGAAGCCGGCGAGGCGGCTGCGATGGGCCGCGCCGCGCAGTGCCCGGACGAGCGACGCCGTCCAACGCGCCGCCGCGCGCGTGGACATTCGCTTGCGATGCCTGGCGTTCGACCCTCGTGGTGGCGAGGCTTGCAGCTGTCCGGATGCATGGAAGAACGGGCCCGTTCGTCGTACGCGAGTGCGATGAACTACTGCGGCAGCGACAGGTCGTCCAGCAGCGCCTTGAGGAAGCGCGCGGCCTCGCCGCCGGTGCAGGCGCGATGATCGAACGTGAGCGAGATGGGCATGCGGCGGTGCACTTCGATGCCGCCCATCACCGCGACCACGTCGTGGCAGAGCTTGCCCGCGCCCACGATGGCCACGCAGGGCGGCACCACCACCGGCGTCGCGTAGCGGCCCGCGAACATGCCGAAGTTCGACAGCGAAATCGTGTAGCCGGAAAGCTCGCTGGGCGGGATCGTGCGGTCGCCGACCTGCGTGCGCAGGCGCTGGATGGCTTGGCGGATGCCGTTGCCGTCGAGCATGTCGGCATTGCGCAGCGCCGGCACGAACAGCCCGTCGTCGGTGTCCACCGCGATGCCGATGTCCACGTGCGGATGCAGCGTGCGGGTGAGGTTCTCGCCGTCGAACCAGGCATTGAGGGCCGGCACCGCCTTGCAGGCGGCCACGATCGCGCGCACGAGGCGCGCGGTGATGTCCTGCTTGCCGATCCAGGCGTGCAGGTCGGCATCGTCGACCAGCGTGGTGGGCACGACCTTGGCGTGGGCATCGGCCATGACCCGCGCCATATTGCGGCGCACGCCCTTGAGCTGCTCGGGCTGGCCCGTGGCGGCGACGCCCGGTGGCTGCGTGCGCATCGGCTTGCCCGACTGCGACATCGTGCTGCGCTGGGCCTGCGGCTGCGGTGCCGCCTGCGCCTGCGGCCCCACGCCCGCCGCGCGATCGGCCGCGCGCGGCGCGGCGCCGCCCTGGCCGGCACGCGCGGAGCCGTCGGCCGCGGCGCGCTTGACGTCGTGCATCGTCACCACGCCATCGGCGCCGCTCGGACGTACGCGTGTGAGGTCAACGCACATCTTGCGCGCCAGCGCGCGCACCGCCGGCATCGCCTTGACGCCGCCGACCGCGACCGCGGCCTCGCTGCGCACGGCGTCCGACGACTGCATCGCGCCCACCACCGTGCCGGCGTCGGCGCGCTCGCCCGGCTCGCCCTTCGGCGCGGGCTTCGCATCGTCGCTGATCACGCCGCCGTCGTCGGAGGCGATGACCTTGTGGCCATCGCCCACCGGCGCCTCGGTGCCGGCACCGCCGTGCGTCGCATGGGCCGCGCCACCGCCGTGGTGGTGGCCGGTGTCCTGGCCTTCCGCGCGCTGCGGCATCGAGGGGTCGACCTCGAAGACCGCGAGCATCGTGCCGGTCACCACGACGTCGCCGGGGCCGCCGGCGAGCTTGAGCACCTTGCCCGACACGGGGGAGGGCACGTCGACGACCGCCTTCGCGGTCTCCATCGACACCAGGTTGTCGTCGAGGCGGATCACGTCGCCTTCCTTGACGTACCACTCGACGATGGTGGCGTCCGGCAGGCCCTCGCCGAGGTCGGGGAGGAGGAAAGTCTTGGTCTGGCTCATTCGTCGGTCCTGGGAAAGGGTCAGCCGGCGGCCATCGCGCGCTTGGCGGCGGCGACCACGCGGTCCACGCTCGGCAGGTACTTCATTTCGAGGCGGAACAGCGGGATGTGGGTGTCGTAGCCGGTGACGCGCTCGACCGGTGCGAGCAGGTCGAACATCGATTCCTCGGCCAGGCGCGCGGCGATCTCGGCGCCGAAGCCCGCGGTCTTCGGGGCCTCGTGCACGATCACGCAGCGGCCGGTCTTGGCCACCGACTCGGCGATCGTCGCGAAGTCGAGCGGGCGCAGCGTGGCCACGTCGATGACCTCGGCGCTGATGCCATCAAGGGCGAGTTTCTCGGCGGCCTCGAGGGTTTCCTTGACCTGCGCGCCCCAGGTCACCAGCGTGATGTCGGTGCCGTCGCGCAGCACGTAGCAGACGTCCAGCGGCAGCGCCTCGCCGTCGTCGGCGACCACTTCCTTGTACTGGCGGTAGATGCGCTTGGGCTCGAAGAAGATCACCGGGTCCGGGTCGCGGATCGCGGCCAGCAGCATGCCGTAGGCGCGCTGCGGCGACGACGGCATGACCACGCGCAGGCCCGGCACGTTGGTGAAGATCGCCTCGTTCGCCTCGGAGTGATGCTCCGGCGCGCGGATGCCGCCGCCCCAGGGCACGCGCAGCACCATCGGGCAGCTCAGGCGCCCGCGGGTGCGGTAGCGCATGCGAGCGGCATGGCAGACGATGAAGTCGACCATCGGATACATGAAGCCGTCGAACTGCGCCTCGGCGACGGGCTTCATGCCCTGCGAGGCGAGGCCGACGGTGAGGCCGGCGATGGTGGTCTCGTCGAGTGGCGTGTCGATCACGCGCTGGCTGCCGAACTGCGCGTGCAGGCCGGCGGTGGCGCGGAACACGCCGCCGTTGACGCCGACGTCCTCGCCGAGCACGAGCACGGAGGGGTCGTTGCGCATTTCATAGGCGAGCGCCTGGGTGATCGCTTCGATCAGGGTGATCGCGTTCGAATCGGGTTTCACCTGCGCGTTCATCGGCGGCCCTCCAGGCTGATCGCGTACGCCCGTTGGGCGCGCAGGTCCTCCGGCATGTCGGCGTAGAGGTAGTCGAACATCGCCTCGACCGGCTGCACCGGCGTCTCCAGGTAGGCGTTGATCTCCACGTCGACCTGCTTGCCGCATTCCTCGATCCAGGCCTTTTCCTGCTCCTCGCTCCACACGCCCTGCGCGACGAGGTGGTTGCGCAGGCGGATGAAGGGCTCGCGCGTCCAGGCGTCCTTCACTTCCTGCTCGTCGCGGTAGCGGCGGGCGTCGTCGGCGGTGGTGTGGTCGTGCAGGCGGTAGGTCATGAACTCGATCACGCTGCCGCCCTGGCCGCTGCGCGCACGCTCGGTGGCGCGGCGCATGGCCTCGAGCACGGCGATGAGGTCGTTGCCGTCGACCTGCAGGCAGTACAGGCCGCCGGCGAGGCCCTTCTGGGCGAGCGTCTTCGCGCCGGTCTGCGCGCCACGCGGCACCGAAATCGCCCAGCCGTTGTTGATCACGCACAGCACCAGCGGCGAGGTGAATGCGCCCGAGGCATTGAGGCCGGCGTAGAAGTCGGTCTTGCTCGAGCCGCCGTCGCCGCAGCAGGCGACCGCCACGCGCGGTTCGCCGCGCAGCTTGAAGGCCAGCGCCGCGCCGGACGCCATCAGGCACTGCGTGGAAATGGGCACGCACCAGGGGTAGTCGTGCTTCGGGCCGGAGAAGTCGTTGCCGCGCTCGTCGCCGCCCCAGTACATCAGGACCTCACGTGGCTTCACCCCACGCATGAACTGCGCGCCGTACTCGCGGTAGCTCGGGGCGAACACGTCCTCGGGGCGCATCGAGGCGCCGATGCCGACGTGGGTGGCCTCGTGGCCCAGGCAGGCGGCGTAGGTGCCCAGCTTGCCGGTGCGCTGCAGGCGGATGGCCTTGTCGTCGAACGTGCGCACGAACAGCATCTGCTTGAACAGCGGAAGCAGCGTGGAGGCGTCGCGGAAGGCCTCGGGGATCTCGGCCACCGGCGTTCCATCCGGGCCGAGGTACTGCAGGTATTCGATCTCGAAACTCGCGGCGAGCGTCATCGCGTAGGGATTCCGATGCGGCATGAGAGCCGGCGATTCTAGCCGCGGGCCCGTTAAGCGGCATGGCGCGCTGCGGCACGGCCCTGCGCGGCGGTGCCCACGCGTGCCCTGGCGGGGCTGGCAGGGCGCGGCGGGCGGCCCGAAACGTCGACCCGTCGCGGCGCCGCCGGTGTCGGCTACCCTGTGCGGCGGGCCATCGGGACCAGACATGAGCGTCGAGAACAACCAGCGCCCGCTCGAAAGCGGGGTCCATACCGACCTGTCCGGTCGCCTCACCTACGGTGGCTACCTGCAGCTGGACACGCTGCTTTCGGCCCAGCGTCCGCGTTCGGATCCGCCGCAGCACGACGAGCTGCTGTTCATCACGCAGCACCAGGTCAGCGAGCTGTGGATGAAGCTGATGATCCACGAGCTGCGCGCGGCCGTGGACTTCCTGCGGGGGGACGACATCGGCGCCTGCCAGAAGGTCTTCGCCCGGGTGAAGGGCATCCTTCGCCAGCTCACCGACATGTGGAGCGTGCTGGAGACGCTCACCCCGGCCGACTACATGAAGTTTCGCGACATCCTGGGGCCGTCGTCGGGTTTCCAGTCGTTGCAGTACCGCGCCATCGAGTTCCTGCTGGGCAACAAGAACGTGCAGATGCTGCGTGTGTTCGAGCACGATGCCGACGCCCACGCGATGCTGCGCGGCGTGCTGGAGGCGCCGAGCCTGTACGACGAGGCGCTGCGTTTCCTCGCGCGCCACGGCCATGCCGTGCCCGCGCGGTACCTCGCGCGCGACTGGTCGGTCGCGCACGTCCCCGACCCGGACCTGCTGCCCGCCTTCGAGCGCATCTACGAGGATCCGTCGACGCACTGGGCCGCCTACCAGCTCTGCGAGGATCTGGTCGACATCGAGACCCAGTTCCAGATCTGGCGCTTCCGCCACATGCGCACGGTGATGCGCATCATCGGCTTCAGGGGCGGCACCGGCGGTTCGTCGGGCGTGGGCTTTCTCAAGCAGGCACTGGAGCTGTCGTTCTTCCCGGAGCTGTTCGAGGTCCGCACCCGCATCGGCCTGCCGGCCAACCCCGCCGCCCCGCAGCCGGGATAAGCCCGGCGCAGCCGGGGCGTGCGTCCCTGCGCCCCGCAAGGGCCCGGTCGCCGGAACACGCGCATTTGCTGCGTCGCAGCAAAGCCCCGCCCGTTTGACGGCTGCTCCCGTGGCCGGTAAACCTCGCGATCCCGTGCGCCGGCACGGGGGCATTTCTTTTCGCATTCCGACAGGGGACACCGCATGAGCGGAGCCGCACCTTCCACCGGGCCCCAGCAGCCCGTACCCGAGTTCAGCCAGCTCCTCGGGCATCCGAAACCGCTCTGGATGCTCTTCATGTCGGAGTTCTGGGAGCGCTTCGCGTTCTACGGAATCCGCTGGGCGCTGGTGCTGTACATCGTCGCGCAGTTCTACGGCGGCGACCCGTCCGGCGAGCAGCCGGCGGGTTTCATCTACGGCGCCTACCTGGCGCTGGTCTACGCCGGCGCGATCTTCGGCGGCTACATCGCCGACAAGGTGATCGGCTACCAGCGCTCGATCCTGCTGGGCGCCATCTTCATGGCGGCCGGCCTGTTCATGATCTCGACGCCGGACGAGAACCTGTTCAAGTTCGGCCTGGCGACGATCGTCGTGGGCAACGGCCTGTTCAAGCCGAACATCTCGACGATGGTGGGCAAGCTCTACGCGCCCGCCGACGAGCGCCGCGACTCGGGCTTCACGATCTTCTACATGGGCATCAATGCCGGCGCGCTCATCGCCCCGGTGCTCACGGGCTGGCTGGCCGAGCAGGTCTTCGGCAGCGACGGCGCCCCGGCGTACAAGGTCGTGTTCATCGCCGCCGGCATCGGCATGCTGATCAGCCTAGTCTGGTTCTACCTCGGCCGCAGCCAGCTCAAGGGCATCGGCCTGCCGCCGGCGGGCGCCGAAAGCATGGCGCGCACGTGGATGACCGCGGTGGGCGGCGTGCTCGCGATCCCGGTGGTCTACTTCCTGCTCAACCTGGGCGCCGACACGCTGCAGTGGATCCTCAGCGCGCTGTTCATCGGCCTGGCGGTGATGCTGATCATCGAGGGCGTGCGCAACGGTGCGGTGGCGCGCGACAAGGTGATCGCGATGTTCATCATCTTCGCGTTCAACATCCTGTTCTGGATGTTCTTCGAGCAGGCCGGCAGCTCCTTCACCTTCCTCGCCGACAAGATCGTGAACCGCGACTTCGGCGACTGGACCTGGCCGGTGGCCTGGTTCCAGAGCGTGAACTCGGTGGCCATCATCGTCTTCGCGCCGATCATGGCCTGGCTGTGGGTGCGCCTGGGCCGCGCGAATCCGTCGATCCCGCGCAAGTTCGGCCTGGGCCTGATCTTCAACGGCCTGGCCTTCCTGCTGCTGATGTTCGCGCTGGGTTCGCTCGTCGATCCGCAGTCGCTGAAGATCCCGTTCTGGACGCTGTTCGCCGTCTACGTCATCCAGTCCATCGGCGAGCTCTGCCTGTCGCCGATCGGCCTGTCGATGGTGACCAAGCTCGCGCCGGTCCGCCTCGTCGGCCTCGGCATGGGCGGCTGGTTCCTGTCCACCGCGATCGGCAACAACCTGTCGGGCATCTTCGCCGGCCACGTGAGCGGCGAGGGCGGCATGAACGTGCAGTCGGCGCTCTCGGGCTACACCTTCGGCTTCTGGGCGCTGGTCGTCCCGGGCGTGCTGCTGTTCCTGATCGCGCCGCTGATCCAGCGCCTGATGCATGGCGTGAAGTGAAGCCCTGGCGCCGCTGCGCATCGCGCAGTGGTGATCCAGCGAGTTGATGGTTTGAATCGGAAGGCGGCCTTCGGGCCGCCTTCTCTTTTTCCGGCGGCCATCGCGCCGCCACGGGGTAGCCTGCCGCCTAGCAGCCGGGGCCCGTTCCGGCCAGGTCGGCCTCGGCCCGCAGCTCCAGCTCGTCCAGCCGGTCCAGCAGCCGGAACAGCACCTCGCGCTCGGCCGGGGCCATGCCCTCGAGCAACCGCCGCTCGAAACCCAGCGCCAGCGGCGCGACGGCGTCGTGGATCGCCCGGCCCTCGTCGGTCAGGCGCAGCACGGAGCGGCGGCGGTCGTCGCCGTGGGTCTCGCGTTCGACGCGGCCGGCCTCCACCAGCCCCGCCACCGCGCGGCTTACCGCCACCTTGTCCATGGCGGTGCGCTGGGCGACCTCGCCGGCCGAGAGATCCGGATAGCGGCCCAGCACCGCCATCACGCGCCATTCGGTCACGCCCAGCGCGAAGCGCTCGGAGTAAACACGCGCGATCGCTCCGCTCACCCGGTTGCTCAGCACCGACAGGCGATAGGGCAGGAAATGCTCGAGGTCCAGCGACGGGGATGCCTGCGGGTGGTCGGCCATGCGGCACTGCGCCTTGCAAGTAGTTTCATCTGAAACTATAAAGCCCCGACCCCGCGCCGCAAGCCCGGCGCCCTTTTTTCCACGCCGCCACGGCGGCGGCCCACCGCGAGGACTCCCCCATGAGCGCCCAGCCCAACCTCGGCATGCAGGTCACCACGTTCGAGAACCCGATGGGGATCAACGGCTTCGAGTTCGTCGAGTTCGCCGCGCCCGAAGGCCGGGGCGCGATGATGCGCGACTATCTCGAGCGGCTGGGCTTCACTGCCGTGGCCCGCCACCGCGATCGCGCGATCACCCTGTTCCGGCAGGGCGGCATCAACTTCCTGCTCAACGAGCAGCCCGATTCGTTCGGTTCGGACTTCGCGTCCAAGCACGGCCCCTCGGCCTCGGGCTTCGCGATCCGCTTCAGGAAGCCGGCGGAGCAGGTGCTCGAGCACGTGCTCGCCAACGGCGGCGCGCGCGTCGACTTCAGGCCCGAAACCGGCGTGGTGCCGGCGCCCGCCATCAAGGGCATCGGTGACTGCATGCTCTACCTGATCGACGACGGCTCCGACCCGTACGGCGAGTACGTCTTCTTCGAGGGCGTCGACCGTCACCCCAAGGGCTTCGGGCTGACCTTCATCGACCACCTCACGCACAACGTGTTCCTCGGGAACATGCAGACGTGGTCGGACTACTACGAGCGCCTGTTCAACTTCCGCGAGATCCGCTACTTCGACATCAAGGGCGCCAAGACCGGCCTGCTGTCGAAGGCTATGACGGCGCCCGACGGCGTCGTGCGCATCCCGCTCAACGAGTCCTCCGACGAGAAGAGCCAGATCAACGAGTACCTGCGCGCCTACAACGGCGAGGGCATCCAGCACATCGCGCTGTTCACCGACGACATCTACGAGACGGTCGAGGCCATGCGCGCGCGCAACATCGAGTTCCTCGACACGCCCGATACCTACTTTGACGTGATCGACCAGCGCGTGCCGAACCACGGCGAGGATGTCGAGCGCCTGCGCCGCAACGCGATCCTGATCGACGCCGATCCCGAGACCAAGCAGCGCAAGCTGTTGCAGATCTTCACCCAGAACGCCTTCGGCCCGATCTTCTTCGAGATCATCCAGCGCAAGGGCAACGAGGGCTTCGGCGAGGGCAACTTCCAGGCGCTGTTCGAGTCGATCGAGCGCGACCAGATGAAGCGCGGCGTGCTGTAAGCGCGCGGGGCCAGGTCGAACGCAGCACTTCATAGCCCCTCTCCCGCCGGGAGAGGGGCTTCAAACGGAAGCGATCCGACATGACGATTGAATCCACCGGCTACCAGTCCGGCTTCGGCAACGAGTTCGCCACCGAGGCACGCGCGGGATCCCTGCCCGTCGGCCGCAACTCGCCGCAGCGCGTGGCGCATGGCCTGTATGCCGAGCAGATCTCCGGCACCGCCTTCACCGCGCCGCGCCACCAGAACCGCCGCAGCTGGTTCTACCGCATCCGCCCCGCGGCCATGCACGGCCCGTTCGCGCGCTTCGAGGGCCGCGCGGCGGCGACGTTCCACAATGACTTCGACACCGGCCCGGTCAGCCCCGACCAGATGCGCTGGAGCCCGCTGCCGATGCCGGCCGAGGGCGAGCGCGTCGACTTCCTCGATGGGCTGTTCACCATGGCGGGCAACGGCGGCGCGTCCGCCGGCGCGGGCATCGGCGTGCACCTGTACGCCGCGAACGCCGACATGCAGGGCCGCTGGTTCTACGATGCCGACGGCGAGCTGCTGATCGTGCCGCAGCAGGGCCGCCTGCACATCGAGACCGAATGCGGCGTGCTCGACGTCGAGCCGCAGGAGATCGCCGTGATTCCGCGCGGCATCCGCTTCGCGGTCAAGCTGCCCGATGGCCAGGCGCGCGGCTACGTCTGCGAGAACTTCGGTGCGCACCTGCGCCTGCCAGACCTCGGCCCCATCGGCTCCAACGGCCTGGCCAATCCGCGCGATTTCCTCACGCCCAACGCCGCCTTCGAGGACGTGGAGGGCGACTTCGAACTCGTCGCCAAGTTCCAGGGGCACCTGTGGCGCGCCGGCATCGGCCATTCGCCGGTCGACGTCGTGGCCTGGCACGGCAACCACGCCCCGTACAAGTACGACCTGCGCCGCTTCAACACGATCGGCTCGATCTCGTTCGACCATCCCGATCCGTCCATCTTCCTCGTGCTCACCAGCCCGTCGGACACGCCGGGCGTGGGCAACATGGACTTCGTGATCTTCGGCCCGCGCATCCTTGCGATGCAGGACACCTTCCGCCCGCCGTGGTTCCACCGCAACGTCGCCAGCGAGTTCATGGGCCTGGTGCACGGCGCCTACGACGCCAAGGCCGAGGGCTTCGCGCCGGGCGGCGCCTCGCTGCACAACTGCATGACCGGGCACGGGCCGGACGCGGCCACGTTCGAGAAGGCCTCCAATGCCGACCTGTCCAGGCCGGACGTGATCACCGACACCATGGCCTTCATGTTCGAGGCCCGCGCGGTGATCAGGCCCACGCGCCAGGCCATCGACGCCGCGCATCGCCAGCGCGACTACCAGGCCTGCTGGGCGGGGCTGAAGAAGCACTTCAAGGCCTGACGCTTCGCGACGGGTTCACGGCGGGCGGCTGGGCTGCGGCACCGCTGCCGGAACGATCGACGAAGCCTGCCGTCCTGCTGATCCCGCTGCTCGCGCTCGGCGCCTGTACCCGGGCGCCTGCACCGCAGCAGGAGGCGGGTGCCGCGACGGGCGGCCCGGCCGGCACCGCGCCCGGCAACACCACCGCGCGCGCCTGCGCCGCATCGAGTACGTCGGAGGCTGCGCCCTGAGGACGCGACATGGCATCTGCATCGGGCTGGTTCCTGCCCGGCCCGCTGCTGCTCGCGCTGATGCTGCTGCCGATCCCGCGCGGCGACATGCGCGTCAGCCGCGGCGAAGGCGGGCTGCTGTTCGTCGTGCTGCTGGCCTGGATCGCCTTCGAACTGGTGCTGCTGCAGGGCTGGGGCGCCGGACGCGGCCGATATACTCGGCGTCATGACTGCACATCCTCCGACCGGGCCCGCGGGCTCGCGTGCCGCGCGCGCGCTCGCGAACTTCTTCCAGCTCGAAGCCGCCGGCGGCATCGTGCTGATCGCCGCGGCGGCGCTCGCGCTGGTGTTTGCCAATTCCGGGCTCGCCGGCCTGTACGACGCCCTGCGCGACCTGCCCGTGGAAGTGCGCATCGGCAGCTTCGGCATCGCCAAGCCGCTGCTGCTGTGGATCAACGACGGGCTGATGGCCGTCTTCTTCCTGCTGGTCGCGCTGGAGATCAAGCGCGAGGCCATCAGCGGCCAGCTCGCCGGCCGCGAGCAGCTCGTGCTCCCGCTGGTGTGTGCGATCGCCGGCGTCGCCGTGCCCGCGCTGATCTTCACCGCGCTCAACCGGGGTGATGCCGGGGCCATGCGTGGCTGGGCGGTGCCCACCGCGACCGACATCGCCTTCGCGCTCGGCGTGCTCGCCCTGCTGGGCTCGCGCGTGCCCACCGGCATGAAGCTTCTGCTGTCGACCATCGCGGTGATCGACGACCTGATCGCGATCGTGATCATCGCGCTGTTCTATTCGCACGGCCTCTCGCTCACCGCACTCGCCTGGGCCGGCGCCGCGCTCGCCGGCATGCTGCTGCTGAACCGGCGCGGCGTCACCGCGCTCACGCCCTACCTGCTGCTGGGCCTGGTGCTGTGGGTCTGCGTGCTCAAGTCCGGCGTGCACGCCACGCTGGCCGGGGTGGCGACGGGGCTGATGATCCCGCACGTGGACCGCCACAACGCCATCGACGACGAAGTCGAGCATTCGCCGCTCGAGCACCTCGAGCACGCGCTGCATCCCTGGGTGGCCTTCGCGATCCTGCCCGTCTTCGCCTTCGCCAATGCCGGGCTGCCGCTGGGCGGGCTCGCGCTGTCGGATCTGGGGCAGGCGCTGCCGCTGGGCGTGCTGTTGGGGCTGGTGGTCGGCAAGCCGGTGGGCATCGTCAGCGCGGCCCTGCTCATGCGGGCCGCGGGCCTGGCCCGTCTCCCCCAGGGCATGGACGCGCGCTCGACCCTCGGCCTCGGGCTGCTCTGCGGCATCGGCTTCACCATGAGCCTGTTCATCGCCTCGCTCGCCTACAACGATCCCGCGCGTTACGACGCCTCGGTGCTCGGCATCCTCGGGGCCTCGCTGGTGTCGGCGCTGCTGGGCTATGCCTGGCTGCGCGCGACGCTGCCCGCCCGCGGCTGATGCGCCACGCCCTCGTCTTCGGCGGCACCGGCCAGATCGGCGAGCCCGTCGTCGACCGTCTGCGTGCCCAGGGCTGGCGCATCACCGCGCTCTCGCGGCAGCCCGTAGCCGATGAGCCGGGCCTGACCTGGCTGCAGGGCGGATTCGATGCTCTGCCAGCGCTGCCGCCCCGGGTGGACGCCATCCTCAGCTGCGGGCCGCTGGACCGCTTCGCGCGCTGGTATGCGGCCGGGGGTGTGGACGCCGCGCGCGTGCTGGCCTTCGGCTCGACCAGCGTGCGCGTGAAGCAGAACTCGCCCGACGAGGCCGAGCGCGACGTCGCCCAGCGCCTGCAACACGCCGAGGACGTGCTGATGGCCACGTCCACCGCGCGCGGCGCGCCGGCCACGCTGCTGCGGCCGACGCTGGTCTACGGAGCCGCGCGCGATGCCACGCTCAGCCGCATCGCGCAGATGGCGCACCGGGTGCGCGTCGTCCCGCTGCCGCGCCGCGCCACGGGCCTGCGCCAGCCCGTTCACGTGGACGACCTCGCCGACGCGGCCCTCGCCTGCCTCGCGCATGCGGGGACCGCCGGGCATGCCTATGACCTGCCGGGCGGCGAGGCGCTGCCGTACCGCGAGATGGTGCGTCGCGTGCTGCATGCGCTGGAGCCGCCGGCGCGCCTGCTGGAGCTGCCCGCGCCGCTGTTCGACCTCGTGCTTCGCGTGGCGCAGGCCCGCGGCATGGCGGCCGGCTTCGGCGACGCCACGCTCGACCGCATGCGCCGCGACCTGGTCTTCGACGATTCACCCGCGCGCGCGCACTTCGGCTACGCGCCGCGTCCGTTCCGCCCGACCGCACGCATGTTCCCGCCGCGCGGCTGAGTCAGATCTCCACCGGGTCACGCGGCGCGGCGGTGCGCGCCTTCGCCAGCGCACGCAGCGCGATCACCAGCACGCCGCCCAGCACCATCGCGCCGCCGACGAGCAGCCGCGGGCCCGGGCGGTCGCCCCAGAGCCAGACGCCCAGGCCGACCGCCAGCACGGGCGCGATCAGCAGCCAAGGCGTGACCTGCGCCACCGGATGGCGCTGCACCAGCACGTAGAACAGCCCGTGCCCCAGCAGCGACGAGACGAACGCGGCATAGGCCGCGCCCATCCAGCCCACCCAGCTCACCTCGCCCAGCCGCGCCGCCGCGCCGGGCTCCATCACCGCGCTCACCGCCAGCAGCGGCACCACGCTCACCAGCGCCATCCAGCCCTGCTGGCTGAAGACGTCGAGCCCGCGCAGCGGCTTCATCAGCACCGTGCCCAAGGCGAGGAAGGCGGCGGAGACCAGCATGGTCACGAGCGAGCCGGGATGGTCGAGCACCATGGGGTCGAAGCCCATCACCAGCACGCCGCCGAAGCTCACCGCGATGGCCAGCCCGGTACGCCAGCCGAAGTGTTCGCCGAGCACGAACCAGCCCAGGATCGCCGTCATCGGCACGTAGCTCTGCATCGCGATCGCGGGCGAGGACAGGTCGCCGGCGAGCCTGAGCGCGGTGAAGCTCAGGCCGAAGTGCAGCACGCCCACGCTCAGGCAGACCGCGAGCAGGCGTGGCCACTGCCCGGGCGCGGGGCGCTTGAGGAAGGGCAGCAGCACCAGGCCCAGCAGCGCGAAGCGCAGGGCGGTGAACAGGAACGGCGGGATCTCGCGCAGCGCCAGCGCGGAGGTCAGGAAGTTGCCCGCCCAGGCCAGGCAGATCAGGCCGACCAGCAGGAGGTCGCGGCCGCCCAGGCCCGGGGCTCGCGCCATCAGTACGCCAGCCCCAGCCGGCGGTAGAGCTTGGCCAGCACCCAGGCCGGGCCGATCAGCAGGTAGGTGAGGTCGGTCAGGAAACTGGGCTTGCGGCCCTCGATCTTGTGGCCGACGAACTGCCCGGTCCATGCCAGCACGAATACCGCGAGCGCCAGGACGGCGAGGTCGCGCGGGCCCAGGGCGTCGTACAGCAGGCGCGTGATCAGGCCCAGCACGAAGAAGGCGATGGCCATGCCGACGCCCAGCCGCCGCGACTGCCGCAGGTAGAACAGCGCCGCGGCCACCATGGCCAGGCCGGCCCAGACGCCCGGGCGGAACAGCGCGGCGGGCGAGGGGATGCACCACAGCAGCGCGATCACGCTCCACAGGATCGCCGGCACGCAGACCACGTGGATGAGCTGGTTGGTGTGGTTGCGGTGGTCGCCGCTGTAGCTGTCGAACCAGCGATCGATGGGTCGGGCGGGAACGTTCATGGCGGCAGCCTCGGGTCGACGCTGCGCGCATGATGACGCAGCGCCGCCGCCCCGGTGTCGACGTGCATGGGCCGCCGTGTGCCGGCGGCCGGGTCAGTCGATCGAGATGCCTGCCAGCCGCTGCAGTGCCTCGGCGTACTTCGCGCGCGTCTTCTCGATCACATCCGGCGGCAGCGACGGCCCCGGCGGCGTCTTGTCCCAGCCGATCCGCTCCAGGTAGTCGCGCACGAACTGCTTGTCGTAGCTCGGCGGGCTGGTGCCGACCTCGTAGGAATCGGCCGGCCAGTAGCGCGACGAGTCCGGCGTGAGCATCTCGTCCATCACGTACAGGCGGCCGTCGGCATCGGTGCCGAACTCGAACTTGGTGTCGGCCAGCAGGATGCCGCGCTGCGCGGCGTAGTCGGCGGCGAAGGCGTACAGGCGCAGGGTCGCGTCGCGCACCGCCTCGGCGAGCTCGGCGCCGCACAGGCGCACGGCCGCGTCGAAGTCGATGTTTTCGTCGTGCTCGCCCACGGCGGCCTTGGTCGACGGGGTGAAGATGGGCTCGGGCAGCTTCTCGGCCTGGCGCAGGCCGTCGGCCAGGGCGATGCCGGAGACGCGGCCGGTGCGCTGGTAGTCCTTCCAGCCGCTGCCGATCAGGTAGCCGCGCGCGATGCACTCGATGGGCACCGGCTTCAGGCGCCGGGTGACCACGGCGCGCCTTTCGTACAGCGAGGCGTCCACGCCTTCGGGCAGCACGCTGGCCACGTCGATGCCGGTGAGGTGGTTGGGCACCAGGTGGGCGGTCTTGCCGAACCAGAAGTTCGAGATCTGGCAGAGCATCTCGCCCTTGCCCGGGATCGGGTCGGGCAGCACCACGTCGAAGGCCGAGAGGCGGTCGGTGGCGACGATCAGCAGGTGATCGCCACGCGCGGCCGCGTCGGCCGGCAGGCGGTCGGCCGGCACGTCGAAGACGTCGCGCACCTTGCCGCGGTGGCGCAGGTGCAGGCCGGGGAGGTCGGAAGTCAGCAGCGAACGCGACGTCGGCTGGGACACGCAGGTTCCTGGATGGCGGCGGCCGCCGCGCCCGCGGCGGGCGGGCAGTGTACGCCGGCCGCGGCCGCGCTGCAGGTAGACTGCCGGCGCGTGCAGGAGGAGGCAGGGCGAGCGATGACCCGCTGGTACGGCAAGCTGCTGGGCTTCCTGGCGGGCGCGGCGATCTTCCGCGCCAATCCGCCGCTGGGCGCGCTGATCGGGCTGCTCGTCGGCCATGCCTTCGACCGCGACTGGTTCCGCCTGCGCCGCGACGATCCCTGGCGCATCCTGGGCATCACCGAGGACGCCAGCCAGGCCGAGGTCGACCAGGCCTACCGCCGGCTGATGTCGCAGTACCACCCCGACAAGTTCGCCACCGCCGCGCCCGAGCTGCGCCGCAAGGCCGAGAGCCGCGCCCGCGAGATCAACGGTGCCTACGACCGCATCCGCACCCTGCGCGCCCGCCGCGGCTGAGCCTCGGCGACAATGGGCGCCCCGCACGCTCCGGTCGCCGCCATGCAGCCCACCGTCATCGCCCCGTCCATCCTTTCGGCCAACTTCGCCCGGCTCGGCGAGGAGGTCGACGCCGTGCTCGCGGCCGGCGCCGACTGGGTGCATTTCGACGTGATGGACAACCACTACGTGCCCAACCTCACCATTGGCCCGATGGTCTGCGAGGCGCTGCGCAGGCATGGCGTGACCGCACCCATCGACGTGCACCTGATGGTCGAGCCGGTGGACCGCATCATCCCGGACTTCGCCAAGGCCGGCGCATCGATGATCACCTTCCATCCGGAGGCGAGCCGGCACGTGCACCGCACCGTGCAGCTCATCCGTTCGCACGGCTGCCAGGCGGGCCTGGTGCTCAACCCCGCCACGCCGGTGGAGGTGCTCGACTACGTGCTCGGCGACATCGACATGGTGCTGCTGATGAGCGTGAACCCGGGCTTCGGCGGGCAGGCCTTCATCCCGTCCGCGCTCGACAAGCTTCGCCGCGTGCGCTCGATGATCGACGCCAGCGGCCGCGACGTGCGCCTGGAGATCGACGGCGGCGTCAAGGCCGACAACATCGCCGAGATCGCCGCGGCCGGCGCCGACACCTTCGTCGCCGGCTCGGCGATCTTCAACGCGCCCGACTACGCCGAGGTGATCGCTCGCATGAAGGACGCCGTCGCCGCGGTGCGCTGACGGAAAAAGAAGACCGGCGCCCTGCGGCGCCGGTGGGGGAAGGGAGGAGGCATCCTGCCTCGTCGATCGTCCCTGCGATGGCCTTCCATGCTCCGTGCGCGCGATGACACCGCGATGACCGGAAAGCGACCGGCGCATGACATGCGCTTCACCCGCATGCGACCGGCGCCGGCCTAGCCTGCCGCTTCCCGACGAGGAGGGGCGGTGGCGCGTTCCAGGCACTGGCGGCTGATCGTGAACGGCAAGTCGGCCGATGCGCCCGGCCTGCGCGAGGCCGTGCTCGCGCGCCGCGGTGCGGGGCGGCGCTTCGACGTGCGCGTGACCTGGGAACGCGGCGATGCGGCCCGCTACGTCGACGAGGCCATCGCCGACCACGTCGACGTGCTGATCGCCGGCGGTGGCGACGGCACGCTGGGCGAGGTCGCCGGCGCGCTGGCCGCACGCCGCGACGACGCGTCGCCCCGTCCGCTGCTGGCCTCCCTGCCGCTGGGCACCGCCAACGATTTCGCGAGCGCCGCCGGCATCCCGCCCGAGCTCGACGACGCGCTCGCCCTGCTCGTGCACGGCCACGCCCACGAGGTCGACATCCTGCGCGCACGCATCGGCGGGCGCTCGCACTGGTGCATGAACCTCGCCAGCGGCGGCTTCGGCACCGATGCCACGGTCGAGGCGCACGAATTGCTCAAGCGCGTGCTCGGCGGGTTCTCGTACGTGGTCAAGGGGCTGGCGCGGCTGCACGCCATCGAGTCGCAGCCGATCGAGCTGCTGGGGCCGGGCTTCCGCTGGGCCGGGCCGATGATCGTGCTGGGCATCGGCAATGCGCGCCAGGCCGGGGGCGGGCAGGCCATCTGCCCCGAGGCCCTGATCGACGACGGCCTGCTCGATGTCACCGTGATCCCGGAACTCGACGAGGGCATGGGCCGCACCGTCGCCACCGTGATCCGCGAAGGCAAGCGCGCCACGCTCGAACGCGTGGCCGAGCAGGCGCGCCTGCCCTGGGTGGAGTTGCGCAGCCCTGCGCCGATCCGGCTCAACCTCGACGGCGAGCCCGTGGCCGCCGCGCGCCTGCGCATCGAATGCGTGCCGCGCGCACTGCGCATGCTGCTGCCGCGCGACTGCCCGCTGCTCTCGCCGCGCTCATCCCCGCCGCGCGGGATGCACATGCCCAACCCGCATCGCATGGCCGGCACGGAGCCGCTATAGTCCGCCCCATGGATTTCCGGGCGCACGTGCATTCCCACAGGGCCGACGCGGGTTGGCGATGGTGGCCGACGGCCGCCGCCGCCCGTGTCCACATCGCCCAGGAAATGCCCCGTGACATCGCTCGAGACGTTCCAGCAGCAGGCCGCTGAAGGCCATACCCGCATCCCCGTCGTCCGCGAGGTCCTCTCCGACCTCGACACGCCGCTCTCGGTCTACCTGAAGCTGGCGGACGGCCCGCACACGTACCTGTTCGAGTCGGTGGAAGGGGGCGAGCGCTTCGGGCGCTACTCGATCATCGGCCTGCCGGCGCGGCGCGTGTACGCCTTCGCCGGCCACACGCTGTTCGTCACAGAGGACGGCGAGCTGGTCGAATCGCGCGAGGTCCAGGACCCATTCGCTGAAGTCGAGCGCCTGCGCACCGCGCATTCGGTGCCCAGGCTCGAGGGCCTGCCCGGTTTCACGGGCGGGCTGGTGGGCTGGTTCGGCTTCGAGTGCATCGACTTCATTGAGCCGCGCCTGGCCGCCTCGGGCCGCGGGAAACCCGATGAGCTCGGCACGCCGGACATCCTGCTGATGCTCAGCGAGGAAGTGGCGGTCTTCGACAACCTCAAAGGCCGGCTGTACCTGATCGTGCACGCCGACCCGCGCGAGGAGCGCGCCTTCGCGAAGGCCAACCGCCGCCTGGACGAGCTGGTGCACCGCCTGCGCCAGGGTGGCCCCGGCTATCCGGAGACGCTGCAGTCGGCCGCGCTGGACGAGTCGGACTTCGTCTCCGGCTTCACG
The DNA here is from genome assembly GCA_049323195.1 of Pseudomonadota bacterium. Taxonomy (GTDB): domain Bacteria; phylum Pseudomonadota; class Gammaproteobacteria; order Xanthomonadales; family Xanthomonadaceae; genus Cognatilysobacter. Next base: position 29,907 of record JBMOOW010000139.1, read on the forward strand.
CAGGAAGGCTTCATCCGCGCCGTCGAGAAGTCGAAGGACTACATCCGCGCCGGCGACATCTTCCAGGTGGTGCTGAGCCAGCGCCTGTCGGTACCGTTCAAGGCGCGCCCGGTCGACGTCTACCGCGCGCTGCGCGCCTTGAACCCCTCGCCCTACATGTACTTCCTCGACGTGGGCGACATGCAGGTGGTCGGCAGCTCGCCGGAGATCCTCGTGCGCCTGGAGAACGGCGAGGTCACGGTGCGGCCCATCGCCGGCACGCGCCCGCGCGGCGCCACGCCGGCCGAGGACGCGGCGCTGGAGGCGGAGCTGCTCGCCGACCCCAAGGAGCGCGCCGAGCACCTGATGCTCATCGACCTCGGCCGCAACGATGTCGGCCGCGTGAGCCAGCCGGGTACGGTCGAGGTGGGCGAGCAGTTCGTGATCGAGCGCTACAGCCACGTGATGCACATCGTCAGCGAGGTGACCGGAAGGCTGAAGGACGGCCTGTCCTACGCCGACGTGCTGCGCGCGACCTTCCCGGCCGGCACCGTGAGTGGCGCGCCGAAGATCCGCGCGCTGGAAGTCATCCGCGAACTCGAGCCGATCCGCCGCAACGTGTATGCCGGCAGCATCGGCTACATCGGCTGGCACGGCGGCGCCGACACCGCCATCGCCATCCGCACCGCGGTCATCCAGGACGGCCGCCTGCACGTGCAGGCCGGCGCCGGCATCGTCTACGACTCCGACCCGCGGAAGGAATGGGAGGAGACGATGAACAAGGGCCGCGCGCTGTTCCGCGCGGTGGCGCAGGCGGCGAAGGGGCTGTGATGCGGAACGCCGTCCATGCGCCCATGCCTTGCTCCCTCTCCCGCTTGCGGGAGAGGGCCGGGGTGAGGGTCAGCCGCCTGCGACGATCTCCAGGGAATGGGCCCACCCCAATGAGACAGGAACAGAAGACCGCCTTCGCCCGCCATCTGCGCCGCAACTCCACCGATGCCGAGCGTGCGCTGTGGCAGCGCCTGCGTACCCGCCAACTCCGCGGCTGGAAGTTCCGCCGGCAGGTTCCGATCGGTCCTTACATCGTGGATTTCGCATGCCTCGAAGCACGCGTGATCATCGAGCTCGACGGCGGGCACCACGCCGGACAAGCCGAACGAGACGCTGCGCGAAGCGCGCATCTGGAGCAGGGCGGCTTCCGTGTACTTCGATTCTGGAACGATCAGGTGCTGACGAGCCTGGGCGCCGTGCTCGAGGCCATTGCCGACGCATGCTCGAGCCCTCACCCCGGCCCTCTCCCGCAAGCGGGAGAGGGAGAACAGCAACGCCGCATGGAGGAGCAGCCACCATGCTGTTGATGATCGACAACTACGACAGCTTCACCTGGAACCTCGTCCAGTACCTGCAGGCACTGGGTGCGGAGGTGAAGGTGGTGCGCAACGACGAGCTGTCGGTGGCGCAGATCGAGGCGCTCGCGCCCGAACGCATCGTGATCTCGCCCGGCCCCTGCACCCCGAACGAGGCCGGCGTCTCGGTCGACGTCATCCGCGAGCTCGGCCCGCGCACGCCGATCCTCGGCGTCTGCCTGGGCCACCAGGGCATCGGACAGGCCTATGGCGGCGACGTGGTGCGCGCGAAGACGATCATGCACGGCAAGACCTCGCGCATCCGCCACGGAGGGCGCGGCGTGTTCGCGGGCCTTCCCGACGGCTACGAGGCCACGCGCTACCACTCGCTCGTGGTGGCACGCGACACGCTCCCCGCGTCTCTCGAGATCACGGCCTGGACCGAGGACGACGCCGGTGGCTTCGACGAGATCATGGGCCTGCGCCATCGCGAGCATCCCGTCGAAGGCGTGCAGTTCCACCCCGAGTCCATCCTCACCCAGCACGGCCACGCGCTGCTGAAGAACTTCCTGGAGCGTTGAACATGCCATCCACCCCAGCCCGGGCGGGCGCAGCGCAGCCGCCGTCGCGCGCGATGGGGCGCATCGGGCCGGCGAGCCGGGAGTCCTGAGCGTGCCGATCACCCCCCAGCAGGCGCTCCAGCGCACGATCGAGCACCGCGAGATCTTCTTCGACGAGATGGTCGAGCTGATGCGCATGATCATGCGCGGCGAGGTCAGCCCGGTGATGACCTCGGCCATCCTCACCGGCCTGCGCGTCAAGAAGGAGACGGTCGGCGAGATCGCCGCCGCGGCACAGGTCATGCGCGAGTTCTCGCTGCCGGTGCACGTGGCCGACCGCCGGCACCTGGTCGACATCGTCGGCACCGGTGGCGACGGCGCGAGCACGTTCAACATCTCGACGGCGAGCATGTTCGTGGTCGCGGCGGCGGGAGCGAAGGTGGCCAAGCATGGCGGGCGCAGCGTCTCGTCCAGCTCCGGCAGTGCCGACGTGCTGGAATCGCTGGGCGCCCACATCGAGCTTCCGCCCGAGCGCGTGGCCGAGTGCATCGAGCGCACCGGCATCGGTTTCATGTTCGCGCCCCTGCACCACCCGGCGATGAAGCAGGTCGCCCCGGTGCGACGCGAGATGGGCGTGCGCACGCTGTTCAACATCCTCGGGCCGCTGACCAACCCGGCGGGCGCGCCCAACATCCTGATGGGCGTGTTCCATCCCGATCTCGTCGGCATCCAGGTGCGCGTGCTGCAGGAGCTCGGCGCCGAGCGCGCGCTGGTGGTCTGGGGCTGCGACGGCATGGACGAGCTCTCGCTGGGCGCGGCCACGCTGGTGGGCGAGCTGCGCGACGGCGTGGTGCACGAATACGAGGTGCATCCCGAGGACTTCGGCATCGCCATGGCCGCCAGCCGCAACCTGCGCGTGGCGGACGCCGCCGAGTCGCGCGCGATGCTGATGCTGGCGCTGGACGACACGCCCGGGCTGCCGCGGGAGATCGTCTGCCTCAATGCCGGTGCGGCGCTGTACGTCGCGGGCCTGGCCGGGTCCATCGCCGAAGGCATCGCGCTGGCCCGGCGCACCATCGCCTCGGGCGCTGCACGCGCCAAGCTGGCGGAGTTCGTCGCCGCCACGCGCGGGCTCGCCGCCGCCTGAGCAGCCTTCCCATGTTTCCGACCGACCACCGCATTCCGCAGGGCCGTAACCGATGAGCGACATCCTCGACACCATCCTCAAGCGCAAGGCCGAGGAGGTCGAGCAGCGCAGCCGCGTGCGATCGCTGGAGGATCTCAGGGCCCGCGTGCGTGACCTGCCGCCCACGCGGGGCTTCGTGGAGGCGATCCGCCGCAAGCATGCGGCGGGCCAGCCGGCGGTGATCGCCGAAGCCAAGAAGGCGAGCCCCTCGAAGGGCCTGATCCGCCCCGACTTCGACCCCGCGCAGATCGCACGCAGCTACGAAGCCGGCGGGGCGGCCTGTCTCTCGGTCCTGACCGACGTCGACTTCTTCCAGGGCAGCAACCTCTACCTGGGCCTGGCCCACCGCGCCTGCGCGCTGCCGATCCTGCGCAAGGATTTCATCGTCGACCCCTACCAGGTGTACGAGGCGCGCTTCATCGGCGCCGACGCCATCCTGCTGATCGTGGCCGCGCTGGAGGACGGCCCGATGATCGAGATGGCCAACCTCGCCGGTGCGCTCGGCATGGACGTGCTGATGGAAGTGCACGACATCGACGAGCTCGAGCGCGCGCTGCAGACCGACTGCGAGCTCATCGGCGTCAACAACCGCAACCTGCGCACGTTCGAGGTCTCGCTGGACACCACGCTGGAACTGCGGCAGGCGGTGCCGACCGACCGCATCCTCGTCACCGAGAGCGGCATCGCCACGAGCGCGGACGTGGCGAGGATGCGGAGCGCCGGCATCGAGACCTTCCTCGTCGGCGAGAGCTTCATGCGCGAAGCCGACCCGGGTGCGGCGCTGCGCCGCCTGTTCGCATGAGCGTCGCCGGCCCGCGCTATCCGGCGGCGAAGGCGGACGCGCCGCTGGTGGTCTTCGACTTCGACCACACGCTGTATGACGGCGATTCCGGTTCGCATCTCATCCGCTGGATGATCCGGCGCAGCACCTGGCGCATGCTGCTGGCATTGCTGATCGCGCCGGTGGCCGGCCCGATGATCGCCTGGCTGCCCACCCGCCGGCGTGGCATCGGCGCCTTCATCTGGGTGGGCACCATCGGTTTTCGCCGCCGGCGCGACCTGGACGAGCTGATCGACCGCTACGTGGCCGCCAACACCGAGGCCATCCGCGCGCGCCTGCTGCCGGTGGCGCTCGACGTGCTGCATCGCCACCGCGAGGCGGGCGACCGGGTGGTCGTCGCCACCGGCGCACCGCCCGAGCTCGCGCGCGCCATCCTCGCCTTCGTCGCGCACGAGGACGTGCCGGTGGTGGGCACGAAGGTCGGACGGCGCTTCGGGGCGGTCATCGCCACCCGCCACTGCCACCACGCCATGAAGATGCGCATGCTGCGCGAGGCCGGCTTCGTCGGCGAGGTCGCCGCCGCCTACTCCGACAGCACCGCCGACCTGCCGCTGCTGCAGGCCGCCCGCCGCCCCGTCGTGGTCAACCCCAAGCGCGACAGCGTGGACCTCTTCCGCCGCCTGCTGCCGCCGGGCACGCCCATCCTCAACTGGGGCTGCCGCGCCCGCGCCGGCGATCCCGCGTAGCCCGGGTAAGCGCAGCGCATCCGGGGACGCGCGCGCCCAGCCCCGGGTCCGGGTGCGTTTCGCCCACCCGGGCGACGCCGTCGATCCCGGGGGGGCGGGGCTCAGTCGCCCAGCAGCTTCACGAAATGCCGGGCCCCGTCGGTAAAGCCGCAGCCGTGGTAGAAGGCCGGCGCGCCCTCGCGGCTGGCGGCGCTGGTCACCTCGATGCGGGCGGCGCCGGCCTGGCGGGCGATGGCCTCCACCTCGCGCAGCAGCCGGCGGCCCACTCCCTGGCGTTCGCAGTCGGGGGCCACCACCAGGGCGGTGATACGGGCCTGCTCGGTGCCGCGCACCAGCGAATAGCGCAGGTCCATGCCCGCCAGCGCGCAGGCATGCCCGCCGATCTCGGCGATCAGCAGGCGCTGGCGCGGGTCGGCCAGCACCATGGCGATGCGGTCGGCCGCCTCAGCGCGGCTGCAGGGGTAGCCGAGCAGGTCGAGCAGGGTGGCGACGTCGGCGGCATCGCCGATCCGCGCATCGCGGACCCGGACACCCTCGATCGTCTCGCCCACCATGCTCAGCGGGTGCCGTAGAGCACGACGGTCTTGCCGCGGGCGTGCAGGATGCCGTCGGCCTGCAGCTTCTTGAGCACGCGGCCGGCCATCTCCCGCGAGCAGCCCACCAGCCGCGAGAGCTCCTGGCGCGAGACGCGGATCTGCGTGCCCTGCGGGTGGCTCATGGCCTCCGGCTCCCGGGCGAGGTCGTGCAGGGTGCGGATGATGCGGTCGGTGACGTCGAGGAAGGCCAGGCGGCCCGCCTTGCGGCTGGTGTCGAGCAGGCGGCGGGAGATCTGGGCGCCGATCGCGTACAGCAGCTTGGGGGCGTCGGTGGACAGCCGGGTCATCAGCAGGTCGTAGAAGCGCTCGTGGCCGATCTCGGCCAGCTCGGTCGCCGTGCGCGTGCGCAGCGTGACCTCGCGCTTGTCGCTCTCGATGAACAGGCCCATCTCGCCCACGAACTGGCCGGGGCCGAAGTAGCCCAGGACCAGCTCCCGGCCGTCCTCCTCCTCGTTGATGATGCTCACCGAGCCGGAGATCACGTAGTACAGCGTCGTGGCCGCGTCGCCCGGCCGGAAGACATCGGTGCGGGAGGGGTAGCGCCGCCGGTGGCAGTGGGCCAGGAAGCGGTCGATCGCCGCGGCGTCGGGCAGCAGGGGGCTCTGTGCGCGCCGGCTCGCGTGCGGATAGGCCAGGTCGGGGGACATGGGCGTTTTCCGGGGGATTTGCCCGACTATATAAGCGATCGGCCCGGAAACGGCCACTTGGTCACCCTTTCGGCGTGCCGTCCGTCGCCTGGCGTTCCGCGGGCATTCGTTCCCCCGTCACCCCGCTTGCCCCATAATCCCGCGCTCTTCACGCACCGGGATCCACGCACGTGGTCAAGCCACTGCCGCGCCTGCGGCTCCAAGGTTTCAACAACCTGACCAAGGCGCTGTCGTTCAACATCTACGACATCTCGTACGCCGCCTCCGAAGACGAGCGCCAGCGTTACATCCAGTACATCGACGAGGCCTACAACGCCGACCGCCTGACGCAGATCCTGACGGACGTCGCCGACATCATCGGCGCCAACATCCTGAACATCGCGCGCCAGGACTACGACCCGCAGGGCGCGTCGGTGACCATCCTCATCTCCGAGGAGCCGGTCATCGACAAGCGCGACGCCGGCAAGGAGCTGATCTCCGACGCCGTGGTCGCGCACATGGACAAGTCGCACATCACGGTGCACACGTACCCGGAGACCCACCCGGACAACGGCATCGCGACCTTCCGCGCCGACATCGACGTGGCCACCTGCGGCGTGATCTCGCCGCTGAAGGCGCTGAACTACCTGATCGAGAGCTTCGAGTCCGACATCGTGATCATGGACTACCGCGTCCGTGGCTTCACGCGCGACATCAAGGGCAAGAAGCACTACATCGACCACAAGATCAATTCGATCCAGGACTACCTGGCGAAGAACATCAAGAACCGCTACGAGATGCTCGACGTCAACGTCTACCAGGAGAACATCTTCCACACGAAGATGCACCTGAAGGAGTTCGACCTCGACACCTACCTGTTCGAGGAGAAGGCCAAGAACCTCTCGTTCAAGGAGCGCATGAAGATCGAGGCGCGGCTCAAGCGCGAGATCGAGGAGCTCTACCACGGGCGCAATCTGGTCGATTGAGCCGGGATTCGGGATTCGGGATTCGGGATTCGGGATTCGTAAAAAAGCAAAAGCCCGCTTCGGCGGGCTTTTGCTTTCGTGCCACCGGGTCCGGACGGCGGGGCACGGAACCGCACCAACAGTCGCGCTGGCACAGGGTGCACATGGCCCTGGGCACGGCGCAGGCGAGACAGGCATGCAAGCCTTTCCCGAATCCCGAATCCCGAATCCCGAATCCCGAATCCCGAATCCCGAATCCCGAATCCCGAATCCCGAATCCCCGCCCTCACACCCGATACGCCACCGCCTTCATCAGCTTCGACGCCAGGGCCATCGCCTGCGGGATCGGGGGCGGCAGCACGCGCGCGCCGGCCGCCTCGGCGTTGTGGGCGTGGCGGATCTCGTCTTCCTTCATGACCTCGAGGATGGCGCGGCTGCGCGCATCGGCGGGCGGCAGCGATTCGAGGTGCTCGTCGATGTGCGCCTCGACCTGGCGCTCGGTCTCCACCACGAAGCCGAGGTTCCAGCCGTCGCCACGCAGCCCGGCGGCCAGCCCGATCGCATAGGCCCCGGCGAACCACAGCGGGTTCAGCAGGCTCGGGCGGCTGTCGAGTTCGCGCAGGCGGTCGGCGCACCAGGCGAGATGGTCGGTCTCCTCCTGGGCGGCATGCAGCAGGTGCTCGCGCGTGCGTGCATCGCGCGCCACCGAGGCCTGGCCGACGTAGAGCGCCTGGGCGCAGACCTCGCCGACGTGGTTGATGCGCATCAGGCCCGCCGCATGCCGGCGCTCGGCTTCGTCGAGCACGATCTCGGCGTGGTCGGTGGCCGGGTTGCGGCGCACCGCCGGCGGATCGCCGGCCACGGTTTCCAGGGCGCGCTGGGCGGTATCGATCCAGCGGTCGAGCGGGGTCAGGCGACGGGCGGTCATGCCGGCAAGTCTAGCTCCGCCGCCGGGGCGCCTCGAGGTGGCGGGCGAGGAATTCGACGGGATGTTCCACCGTCAGGTGCGTGCCGCCCTGCAGGTGCAGCCGGCAGCCGAGGTTGGCGCTCAGCAGCCGCGTCGCGCCGCTTCCATGCAGCTGCGCGAGCAGCGGGGCGCGATGGGCCGAGGCCTGCGCGGGTTCGAGAAGGAAGTGAGTGCCCGAGGCGCCGCAGCAGCCGGTGCCGGCGTCCAGGGCCACGAGCTCGAGCCCCGGCACCGCCGCGAGCAGCCGGCGCAGGGCGCCGTCGCTGCGCACGACGTTGCGCTGCGTGCACGGCAGGTGCAGTGCGACGCGCTCGCGCGAGGGGCGGAAGGCGGGTCGATCCGCGTGCGCGGCGAGCAACTGCAGCGCGTCGACCGCCGTGGTACCGGCCGGCATCGCGGCCGCCACGGCCTCGTGGCAGCCGCTCGCGAGCGTGAGTACGTGCCGGTGGCCTGCGAACACGGCGGCATTGCGGCCGGCCAGCGATGCCGCGGCCGTGGCGTTGCCGGCATGCGCGTGCAGGCTGCCGCAGCAGCCCTGGCCGGACGGGACGACGGTCGCGATCCCGGCGGCTTCGAGCAGCCGCGCCAGCGCGGCGCGGGCCGGGGACTCGTAGGCGCGGGCGGCGCAGCCGATGAACAGGGCCACGGGGCCGGCGTCGTCTGCCGGCGGGCCGGCGGTCGGGTGCCCGGGTGCGTGCGCTCCGCCCGGGGAGGGGGCTGTCGTGCTGGCGGGGCGGTCGAGTGCCGGATCGCGCGCATCCATTGGCGGCGGGACCGGTGCCGGGCGAAGCCGCGGCGGAACCGCCGTCGCCAGCCATGCATAGGTACGAAGCAGTGCCGCGAGCAGGCGGGGCCGCGCGGCCAGGGCTTCCAGCCAGCGCTGGCGACGCGATGCCGGTCGGCGCTCCCGCTGCCGGCTCCGCGCCAGGGCGAGCAGGGCACCGAAGCGCACGCCCGCGGGGCAGGCGCCCTCGCAGGCGCGGCAGCCCAGGCAATGGTCCAGATGCGCCTCGCCCGCGGGCGTCACCGGAACGGTGTCGAGCGCCCAGGCGCGTGCCAGCGCGATGCGGCCGCGCGGCGACTCGGGCTCCATGCCGTCCTGCCGGTAGGTGGGGCAGACCGGCAGGCAGAGGCCGCACTGCACGCAGCGGTCGGCCAGCGCGACCAGCGGATCGGCCGAGGGCGGGCAGGGCGCGGGCATGGCCGCGATGCTACGCGGCCTTGACGCGGCTTGCACACGGCGGGCCGGACGGCTAGAATCCCGCCTCTTTGCTCCATCCGCCTCACCACAACGCGCGGCGAAGTTCGGACGAAGCACGTCCCAATCAGCCCGACCAGGCACCCAGCAAGGTTCAGCCATGAAGACTTACACCGCCACGAACGAGACGGTCCAGCGCGACTGGTACGTCGTCGATGCCACCGGCAAGAACCTGGGCCGCCTGGCCTCGGAACTCGCCCGCCGCCTGCGCGGCAAGCACAAGCCCGTCTACACCCCGCATATCGACACCGGCGACTACATCGTCGTGGTGAATGCCGGGCAGATCGCCGTCACGGGCAACAAGCTGCAGGACAAGAAGTACCACCGCTTCACGGGCTACGTCGGCAACCTCAAGACCGAGACCCTCGCCCAGGCGCTGGAGCGCCATCCGGAGCGCGTGATCGAGATCGCCGTCAAGGGCATGCTGCCCAAGGGCCCGCTGGGCCGCGCGATGTACCGCAAGCTCAAGGTCTACGCCGGCGCCGAGCATCCGCACGCCGCCCAGCAGCCGCAGGTCCTGGACATTTAAGGCGAGTCCCTCGCAAAAGCCCGCACATCCATGTGCGGACTTTTCAAAAGGTCAAAATCATGGCAACGAATCAGAATTACGGCACCGGCCGCCGCAAGTCCTCCACCGCCCGCGTGTTCCTGCGCAAGGGCTCGGGCAACATCACGATCAACCAGCGTCCGATCGACGAGTTCTTCGGCCGCGAGACGGCGCGCATGATCGTGCGCCAGCCGCTCGAGCTGACCAACTCGACCGACAAGTTCGACGTGGTGGTCACTGTCGCCGGCGGCGGCATCACCGGCCAGGCCGGTGCGATCCGTCTGGGCATCGCCCGCGCGCTGGTCGAGTACGACGAAGGCCTGAAGGGCGACCTGCGCCGCGCCGGCTTCATGACCCGCGACGCCCGCGAGGTCGAGCGCAAGAAGGTCGGCCTGCACAAGGCCCGCCGCGCCACGCAGTTCTCCAAGCGCTAATCGCGCTTCGCACGGTGCTGACGGGCTTGCCGTCAGCCTCCGTCGCGGTAAAATCAGTTGTATAGCCCCGTCGCCAAGCGGTAAGGCACCTGACTCTGACTCAGGCATTCGGTGGTTCGAATCCATCCGGGGCTGCCATATACGGCCGATGAGGCCACCCGAAGACCCGCCGCGTGCGGGTCTTCGCGTTTTCGGGAGGCGACGCCGTGGTCCTGCGCTTCGAACCGCCGCTCGTGCCGCCGGACGCCGCCGCCGCACGGCTGCGCGCCCAGGGCTATGCGGTGGTGTCGGCCGACGGGGTCGCCGCGCTCTGCGGCACCAGCGCCCGGCACCTGGCCGCGATCACGCCCTCCTGGGACGGGCTCGAACCCGATGCCTACCTGCGCGACGGCGGCCGCTACCGGCGTCGCCGGCACTCCTGCTTCGTGGTCGAGCCCGGGCGGATCGAGCAGGTGCCGCACCGCGCGCATTGGCAGTCGCTGGACTACAACGCCCTGCACGGCGGCATGCACCGCTGGTTCGAGCCGATCCTTCCCGGCATCGCGGCCTCCGATGCCCTGCACGCGCTGCTTTCGGGGCTGGGCCGGCTGTTCTCGCAGGTGCGCGTGGCGCCGCGCTGGTACGTCGAGGCGCACCAGTTCCGTATCGACACCACCGACGGCGTCGGCCGGCCCACGCCGGAGGGTGCGCATCGCGACGGCGTGGACTTCGTCGCCGTGCTGCTCATCGCCCGCCAGGGCATCAAGGGCGGCGAGACGCGCGTGTTCGAGGCCGAGGGTCCGCGCGGCGAGCGCTTCACCCTCGAGCAACCCGGGTCGGCGCTGCTGCTGGACGATACGCGCGTGATCCACGAGTCGACGCCGATCCAGCCCGTCGATGCCGCGGTACCGGGGCATCGCGACACCCTCGTGCTGACCTATCGGGCGGGCGGCTTCCAGGGCGAGAGCCAGGTCGCGTCGACGTCGGCGCCGTGACGGTCAGGGCCGCGAGGTCGGCTTCATGGGCGACGCCGGCGCCCGGTCCTGCGAGCGCCTAGGCCTCGTTCGGCAAAGCGCCGGCGACCCGGCTTCGTCGCGTCGGGCGCGGGCACGCGTGCTGCACGGACGTCGGCTTCGGCGGCGGCCGCGGGCCGCATCGAAGCGAAGCCTGGCCGCAACCGCGAAGGCGGGCAGCCCGCAATGGGCACCAGCCGCAGTCGCCATGGGGATGTCGACTCGATCGCGCGGCCCGGCGCCGCGTCGCGCGACACATCGGTCGTTACAATTGAAACCATCGCGCCGCGTGGCGCCGGGCTCTGGAGCATCCGATGAAGCTGGGTTCCCTCAAGGAAGGCGGCCGCGACGGCACGCTGATCGTCGTCTCCCGCGACCTCGCGCGCGCCGTGCGCGCCGATGGCATCGCGCCCACGCTGCAGCGCGCGCTCGAGGACTGGTCCAACGTCGCGCCCCGCCTGAACGCCCTGTACGAGCAGCTCAACGCCGGCGACGCGCCGGGCGCGTTCGATCTCGACATGGCCCAGCTCGCCGCGCCGCTGCCGCGTGCCTACGAGTTCGTCGACGGTTCGGCCTATCTGCCGCACGTGGAACGCGTCCGGCGCGCGCGCGGCGCCCAGGTGCCGGAGAGCTTCTACGTCGACCCGCTGATGTACCAGGCCGTGAGCGCCGGCTTCTACGGCCCGCGCGATCCGGTGCGCGTGCCCAGCGAGGACTACGGCATCGACCTCGAGGCCGAGGTCGTGGTCGTCACCGACGACGTGCCGATGGCGGTCACGCCCGAGGAGGCCGCCGGGCACATCCAGCTGGTGGGGCTGGTCAACGACGTCAGCCTGCGCAACCTGATTCCGGACGAACTCGCCAAGGGCTTCGGCTTCCTGCAGAGCAAGCCGCGCTCGGCGTTGAGCCCGGTGTTCGTCACCCCGGACGAGCTCGGCGACGCATGGAAGGACTGCAAGGTCCACCTGCCGCTGGTGACGCACGTCAACGGCGAGTGGTTCGGCGCCCCTGAGGCGGGCGTCGACATGCAGTTCTCGTTCGCCCAGCTCGTGGCGCACGCGGCCAGGACGCGCCCGCTGTCGGCCGGCACGATCGTCGGCTCGGGCACGGTGGCCAACGAGGACACCGCGCTGGGCGCGTCCTGCTTCGCCGAGCGCCGCACGGTGGAGACGCTCGAGCACGGCAAGCCGCTCACGCCGTTCATGAAGTTCGGCGACACCGTGCGCATCGAGATGCGCGACCGCGACGGGCGCGACATCTTCGGTGCGATCGAGCAGCGCATCGAGCCGCACGCGCGCTGAGCAGTCCACCGCCGGCTGGCGGCATCGCGGCATGACAGCCGCGCGCGCCGCGGCTAAGGTGCGAATCCCGCCCCGTCGGAGGCCGAGCGTGACCGAACCCCTGCGCCTGTATTCCTACTGGCGGTCGAGCGCGGCCTATCGCGTGCGCATCGGGCTCAACCTCAAGGGGTTGCGCTACGAGACCGTGCCCGTGCACCTGCTGCGCGACGGCGGCGACCAGCGCCGGCCGGAGTTCGCCGAGATCAACCCGCAGCGCCTGGTCCCGGTGCTCGAGCACGGCACGCGCAAGTACCGGCAGTCGCTGGCCATCCTCGAATACCTCGACGAGACCTGGCCCGAGCCCGCGCTGCTGCCGGCGCTCGGTCGCGACCGGGCGCGCGTGCGCGCGATCGCGCAGCTCATCGCCTGTGACGTGCACCCGCTCAACAACCTGCGCGTGCTGAGGTATCTGGAGGGCGAGTGGGGCGTGCCGCAGGCCGAGCGCGACGAATGGGTGCGGCACTGGATCGTCGAAGGCTTCGGCGCGCTCGAAGCCACCCTCGACGACCACCCGGCCACGGGCGAATTCTGCGAGGGCGACAGCCCCTCGCTCGCCGACTGCTGCCTGATCCCGCAGATCTACAACGCCCGCCGCTTCGGCGTGGACATGCAGCGGTTTCCGACGCTCTCGCGCATCGAGAAGGCCTGCCTCGCGCTGCCCGCCTTCGACGCCGCGCGCCCCGAACGCCAGCCCGACGCTCCCGCGTCGGCCTGAGCGTAGCCCGGGTGAGCGAAGCGCACCCGGGGTGCGCCATCCGCCGGCGTGCCCGCTCGAGCGGGCAGCGCCTCCTGCGCGTCGCGCGATCGGATCGAGGGCGGGTGCCTGCCCGGGTGCGCTTCGCTTACCCGGGCTACGCGTCGGACCGCCGGTGCGGGTTCAGTGGGCCATCGGATCGAACACGTCCGCATAGGGATCGTGCTCGGCGCCCGCGCCTTCGGACAGGCGGAAGCGCAGGGCCAGGCCGTCGCGCGAGTCGGCCGCGCGCAGCGCGTCCTCCATCGAGATGCGGCCTTCCTTCTGCAGGCGGAACAGGCACTGGTCGAAAGTCTCCATGCCTTCCTCCAGCGATTCCTCCATCGCCTGCTTGATCTCGTGCACCTGCCCGCGGCGCATGAGGTCGCGCACGTGCGGCGTGTTGATCAGGACCTCGGTCGCCGGCAGGCGGCGCCCGTCCACGCCCGGCACCAGGCGCTGGCTGACCACGGCGCGCAGGTTCAGCGCGAGGTTCATCAGCACGTTCTTGTGCGCGGACTCGGGGAAGAAGTTGAGGATGCGTTCCAGCGTCTGGTCGGCGTTGTTCGAGTGCAGCGTGGCCAGGCACAGGTGGCCGGTCTCGGCGAAGGCAATCGCCGCCTCCATCGTGGTGGCGTCGAGGATCTCGCCGATGAGGATCACGTCCGGCGCCTCGCGCATGGCGTTCTTGAGCGCCGCATGGAAGCTGTGGGTGTCCAGCCCGACCTCGCGCTGGTTGACGATGGACTTCTTGTGCCGGTGCAGGAACTCGATCGGGTCCTCGATGGTGAGGATGTGGCCGGTCTGGTGGGTATTGCGGTAGTCGATCATCGACGCGAGCGTGGTCGACTTGCCCGAACCGGTGGACCCCACGATCAGCACCAGCCCGCGCGGCGAGCTGATGATGTCCTTGAGCACCTGCGGCAGCTGCAGCTCCTCGATCGACGGGATCTGGCTCTTGATCGCGCGGATCACCATGCCGACCTCGCCGCGCTGCTTGAACACGTTGACGCGGAAGCGCCCGGAATCGGGCAGGGCATAGGCCATGTTGAGCTCGAGGGTCTTCTCGAACTCGGGCACCTGGCCCTCGTCCATGATCGAGTAGGCGATCTTCTTGACCATGCCCGGCGGCAGGCCGGTGTTGCCCAGCGGCTGCAGCTTCCCTTCCACCTTGATGTACACGGGCGCGCCGGTGGTGAGGAACATGTCCGACGCGTTCTTCTCGGTCATCAGCTTCAGGAAGTAGCCGATATCCATGCGGTCTCCTTGGAATCTCTCGCGGTTTGCGCCGCATCACGCGGCGTGGCCACAATGACCGCGCGTCCCCACGACACGGCCCCGGCCCCATGACCCCAAGCTTCGCATACTTGCGCAACGCCCTTGCGGCGCTGGTTCTCGCTTCGGCGCTCGCCGGCTGCGCCAGCCTGCCGCCGCCTACCGGCGAGCTGGCCGCGGCCGGGCAGGCGGTCGCGCGGGCCGATTCGGCCGATGCCGACCAGTACGCCGCGGCGGAGATCGCCGCCGCGCGCGCGTCACTCGCGCAGGCGCAGGCGGCGATGTCCGCGGGTGACGAGGACGACGCACGACGCCTGGCGTTGCGCGCGGCCGCGGAGGCCGACCTCGCCCACGCCCGCAGCCGCGCCGCCGTGGCCACCGCATCGCATGCCCAGCGTCGCGACGAAGTCGCGCAACTGCAGGCACGCCTGGGTGCGGAGGCCGCCGCCGACCTGTCGCTGCCGCCGCGTCCGGCCGGCGTCGGGCCGCATGCCGCCCGCCTGCAGGCGCTGGCGGCCGACCCGCGCCTGAACAGCTTCGCCACGCTGGAGCGCTGGCAGGCCCAGCAGGCGGTCGACGCCGTGGTCAATGCCCGCAGCCGCGAGCGTGCCGAGGCGGAGGCCCTAGCCGAGCGCCGTGTCCAGGCCGCCGAAACCGCCGCCTGGGCGCAGGCCGTGGAGCGCGACGCCGAGCGCCTGGAGCGCGAGGCCCGCGACCTGCAGCTCGAGGCCACCCGGCGCGAGGCCGCCGAGGCGCGTGCCGAGGCCGAGCGCCTGCGCATGGAGGCGCAGATGCGCGCCGAGGAGGCCGAGCGTCTGCGCGAGCAGGCCCTGGCCGAGGAGCAGGCGCGGCAGCAGGCCGAGCAGGCGCTGCAGGGCGCGGCCACCGAGCAGGCCGCCCGGCTGTCGGCCGCCCGTGAGAAGGAGCTGGCCCTGGCGCGGCAGGAGGCCGAACTGGTGGCCGGCGCGAAGCTGCCGCCGGTACGCCGCACCGAGCGCGGCGAGGTCTTCACCCTGGCCGGCGATGCCTTCGCCTCCGGCCAGTCCACTCTCACCTCGGGCGCTGCCGCCAGCCTCGAGGCGCTGGCGACCTACCTCGAGCTCGCGCAGGCCGGTGCCATCCGCGTGGAAGGCCATACCGACGCGCAGGGCGACGCCCAGGCCAACCTCGCCCTGTCCGAGCGGCGCGCCGCCGCCGTGCGCCGGGCGCTGGCCGATGCGGGCATCCCGGCGGCCCGCATCGAGGCCGTGGGCCGCGGTGCCGCGCAGCCGGTCGCCGACAATGCGACCGCGGCGGGCCGCGCCAGGAACCGTCGCGTCGAGATCGTCGTGCAGACGAAATAACGCTTTTCGATCAGGAGCTTAACGCGCAGGTCACGGCCGCATGAATGCCGCCGCGACCGGCCGTCGGTCCTGTGCGGGCGGTGCTTGCCCCGCCCCCGGGGCGGGAGTACGGTCGAGTCGAGGGTGCGCACCCGCACCCGCACCAGGCCGGGTCCAGACCGCCGGCACCGCCCGCGGTCGCGGCACGGCCATCACCGTCTCCGGCGGTCGATGCCGCCGGGCTGCGCTGTCGAGGAGGTTTGCATGTTCGAAGAACGGTCCGCGGACGAGCTCGAGTCGCTGCTCAAGTCCAACCCCGAGTTCAAGCAGCTCTACCAGCAACACAAGGATCTCGACCGCCGCGTCATGAACGCCGAACTGGGCATCAGTCCGGTCGACGACCTGACGCTGGGCCAGCTCAAGCGCCAGAAGCTCGCCGCGAAGGACCGCCTGGTCCGCATGGCCGATTCCATCAGTCTGCACTGAGGCACCCGCGTGCGCGCGCCGTCGCCGCCTGCGGGTGGCGATGGCGCGGCGGGCGGGGGCGGGCACCCCGCTAGAATGGCGCGATTCCTGCCGCACGGATCCGCCATGCCCATCCACCAGACCGTCCTCGAGCTCATCGGCCGCACGCCGATCGTGAAGGCGCAGCGACTCGACACCGGCGTCTGCGAGCTCTACTTCAAGCTCGAAAGCCAGAATCCCGGGGGCTCGATCAAGGACCGCATCGGCCTGGCGATGATCGAGGCCGCCGAGAAGCGCGGCGACATCAAGCCCGGCGACACGCTGGTCGAGGGCACGGCCGGCAATACGGGCATCGGCCTGGCGCTGGTCGCGCAGCAGAAGGGTTACAGGCTCATCCTCGTCGTGCCGGACAAGATGAGCCGCGAGAAGATCTTCAACCTCAAGGCCATGGGCGCGCAGGTGGTGCTCACCCGCTCGGACGTCGCCAAGGGCCATCCCGACTACTACCAGGACATGGCCGCGCGCATCGCGGCGGAAACGCCCGGCGCCTACTTCATCAACCAGTTCGGCAATCCGGACAACCCGGCCGCGCACGAGTTCGGCACCGGGCCGGAGATCCTCGAGCAGATGGCCGAGGTGGGCGGGCTCGACGCGATCGTCTTCGGCTGCGGAAGCTCCGGCACGATGACCGGCCTGTCGCGCTGCTTCGCCGGGAAATCGCCGGCCACCGAGCTGATCCTCGCCGATCCCGTCGGCTCGATCCTCGAGGAATACATCAACCGCGGCACGCTGTCGGAGAAGTCGGGCAGCTGGATGGTGGAAGGCATCGGCGAGGACTTCCTGCCGGGCATTTCCGATTTCTCGCGGGTAAAGAAGGCCTACGCGATTTCCGACAAGGAGAGCTTCCTCACCGCGCGCGAGCTGCTGGAGAAGGAGGGCATCCTCGGCGGCTCGTCGACCGGCACGCTGCTCGCTGCCGCGCTGCGCTACTGCCGCGAGCAGACCACGCCGAAGAAGGTGCTGGTCTTCGTCTGCGACACGGGCAACAAGTACCTGTCGAAGATGTACAACGACTACTGGATGCTCGACAACGGCTTCCTGGAGCGCGAGAAGACCGGCGACCTGCGCGACCTGATCCTGCGCCCGTACTCCCAGCGCGACACCGTCGTCGTCGGTCCGAACGACCTGCTGGTCACCGCCTACCAGCGCATGAAGCTCTACGACGTCTCCCAGCTGCCCGTGATGGACGGCGAGGAGCTCGTTGGCATCGTGGACGAATCCGACGTGCTGCTGCACGTCTACGGCGACGAGCAGCGCTTCCGCGACCCGGTGTCGACCGCGATGGTGAGCAAGCTCGACAAGGTCGACGTGCGCTCGCCGATCGAGGCGCTGCTGCCCGTGTTCGACCGCGGGCACGTGGCGATCGTGATGGATGGCGCGAAGTTCCTGGGGCTGATTACCCGGATCGACCTGCTGAACTACCTGCGACGGCGCGTGCAGTGATGCGCGCTCGCCCCGCCGTGGCCAAAGGGCGATCGCCACGCCGGCGCGCATCTGCCGCGGGCCGTGGGTGTACACCCGCGCGCTTCATGCGCCACGACCTGGTACCGGCCGTGGCGGACCGCACTGGGCTGAGGGGCCTCCTCTACCGATCCGCGGCGACACGCTAGACTCTTCCGGCCGCCAACGGCCCGCTTCCGTCTGCCGCACCGTTCGCGTGCCAAACCATGGCCATTCCTGAATCCGTCAGTTCCGTGGTCGATCCGCCTCCCCATCTGCAGCGGCTTGGCGAGCTGTTAGTCGCCCGTGGGGCGGTGACGCCCGCCGACGTGGCGAAGGCGCTGGCCTTCCAGCATCAGTTCGGTGGTCGTATCGGCAGCATCCTCGTGCGCCTGGGTGCGTTGTCCGAGGAGTCGCTGCTGCCTGCGCTCGCGGACCAGCTCGGCATGGGCGTACTCGCTGGCGACGAATGGCCTGCGGACCTCGCAATGATCGACGTCGTCGTGGCACGGGCGGGCCTGCCACTGGACTGGTGGGTTGACCACGGCGTCGTGGCTTGGACCGCGGGGCCGGTGGTTCTCGCCGCGGCACGCGACCCGTTAGACCCCGGCGTCAACGAGATGCTCGGGCATTGCCTCGGTGAGCAGGGCTGGAGCTGGCGGCTGGCGCGCACGCAGGACCTCGATCGCCTGGTCGATCTCGTCGGGCGCGTTTCCAGGCGCGACGAGGCCGATGCCGACGACGTCAGCCACTTGCGCGAGTTGGCCGAAGAAGCGCCGGTGATCGAACTGGTCAACAACGTATTGGCGCAGGCAATGGACCAGCGTGCCTCGGACATCCACGTCGAGCCCGAGGAACAGCTTTTCCAGGTGCGCTTCCGCATCGACGGCATCCTGCATACGCGACTCACCTTGCCTGCGGGTCGCTATCCGGCGGTTGCTTCGCGCATCAAGCTCATCTCGGGCATGGACATCGCCGAGCGGCGCCTGCCGCAGGACGGCCGCCTGAGCACTCGCGTGAGCGGCCGCGAGGTGGACATCCGGGTTTCCTCGGTTCCGGCCGTGCACGGAGAATCCCTGGTCATGCGCTTGCTGCCCAAGGAGCGCAAGGATCTGAGCCTGGAGCGCCTCGGCTTCCGCCCTCGCGACCTCGAACTGTTCCGGGGCTGGGCGCGGGAGCCCCACGGCATCGTGCTGGTGACCGGACCCACCGGGTCCGGTAAGAGCACGACGCTGTACGGCACGCTGGCAGAGATGAACCAGCGCGACCGCAAGATCATCACGGTCGAGGACCCCGTCGAATTCCAGGTGCCTGGCGTCACCCAGATCCAGGCCAATGCGGAGATCGGCTACACGTTCGCGCGCGCCCTGCGCGCGATCCTGCGCCAGGATCCCGACGTGATCATGATCGGCGAGATCCGCGACCTGGAAACGGCCGAGATCGCAGTGCAGTCCGCGCTGACCGGTCATCTGGTGCTGTCGACGCTGCATACGAACGATGCCGTGAGTGCCTTCACGCGCCTCATCGACATGGGCGTCGAGCCTTTTCTCGTTGCGACCAGTGTGCGCGCGGTGCAGGCCCAGCGGCTGGTACGTCGCCTCTGCGAATGTGCGCGGCCGACGTCGGTATTGCCTGCGGTGACGCGGATCGCCGAGGCGGCGGTGGCGCCGGAGGACGGCGGTGCGCGCTGGATGGAGGCGGCCGGTTGCCCGCGCTGTCAAGGCACGGGGTACCGCGGCCGCGTAGGCATCTATGAGCTGGTGGACGTGACCCCGGAGCTGCAGGAGCTGGTGCTCTCTCGCGCGACCGCCGAGCGCATGCGGGCGCTCGTCGACGATCAGGGCGGCCGCACGCTGCGTGAGGACGGTCTGCTCAAGGCGCGGGCCGGGCTGACCACGATCGAGGAGGTCGTGCGGGTTACCGGCGGCCTGCCCGTGGACGAGTGAACATGCAGTACCGCTACCGCGCGGTCGATGGCTCCGGCTCCACAGTGAGCGGGCAGGTCGAAGCGGCCAGCGAGGCCGAGGCCGCGCGCGAGCTCGGCCGCCAGGGCCTGACGCCATTCATGCTACGAGCGAAGGCGCCGGGCTTGCTGGACGCGCGCCGTCGTCGCAATGCGTCCTCGCGCGAACTCGAGCTGGTGCTGCAGGAATTCATCACGTTGCTCGAGTCGGGCGTCGCGCTCGTGGTCAGCTTGGGCTCGCTGGCCAAGTCCAGTCACCATCCGCAGCTGACCCGCGCATTTGCGGCGATGGAGAGATCGGTGCGCCGCGGCGAGAGCTTCTCGGCGGCGCTGCGCGCGGCAGCGCTCCCGGTCCCCGAGTACTTTCATCAACTGGTGCAGGCGGGCGAGGCGACCGGCCGGCTCGCCGAGTCCCTGCGCGCCGCGCTCGAGCAGTTCGAGTACGACCGCCGCGTCGCCGGCGAGCTGCGCTCGGCGCTCGTGTATCCCTCGGTGCTAGTCGCCTCCGGCGTCGGCGCGGTGGCGGTCATCTTCGTCTGGGTGGTGCCGCGCTTCGGCGGCCTGCTCACCCAGCACGGCGAGCGCATGCCGGCGATGTCGCGCTGGATCATCTCCACTGGCGTCTGGCTGAGTGGGAATGCCTGGGTCGTTGGAGCGTCGCTGGCGGCGGTCGTGGTCGGGCTCTTCGCGGTGCTGCGTCAGCGTGCCGTGCGCGAACTGATGGCCGAGCAGGCCGCGCGCCTGCCCATCCTCGGCGACTGGCTCGTCGAGGCTGAGGTGGGTCGCTGGTCCAGCACACTTGCCGCGCTGCTGTCCGGACGCGTCGAGTTGATCCGCGCGCTCGGGCTGGCCGCTGGCTCGGTGAAGCTGACCTTCCTGCGCAACCGGCTCGGCAACGTGGTGCGCTCGGTCAAGGCCGGCATGACGCTTTCCGCCGCGCTGCGCGAGCACCGTGCGCTCAACCCGACCGGCTACGACCTTGTGGCTGTCGGCGAGGCCAGCGGCGAGCTGCCCAAGCTGCTAGCTGCGCTCGCCCGCCTGTACGAAACCACCGGGCGCGACCGCATGAAGCGCGTCCTGCAATTGATCGAGCCGCTGGCCATCATCCTGATCGGCGTGGTGATCGGCACGATCGTCACTGCCATCATGCTCGCCATCACCAGTGTCAACGACGTCCCGCTGTAATCCCGGAGTTCCCGCCATGCGTTCCCGTTCCCGTTCCCGTGCCCCCGGTTTCACGCTGCTCGAGATGCTGGTCGTACTCGTCATCATCGGACTGATCGCCAGCCTCGTGGGCCCGCGCCTTTTCGCGCGCGTGGACTCCTCGAAGGTCCAGGTGGCTGAGACGCAGTCGAAGATGCTGCGCGGTGCGATCGAGACATTCCGCCTCGAGGTCGGCCGGCTGCCGACGGTCGAGGAGGGCCTGGAAGTGCTGCGCAAGGCCCCGGCCGACGAACGTGCGAAGGCGCGCTGGCGCGGGCCATACCTCGATGAAGAAGTGCCGGTGGATCCCTGGGGCAATCCTTACGTCTATTCGATGCCAGGCCGCGATGGCCAGCCGTTCGCGATCTATTCGCTGGGCGCGGACGGCAAGTCGGGCGGGGACGGCAACGACGCCGACGTCGGGATTCTTGCACCGAACTGAGGCGTCGGCGCCATGTCCCGCCGCGGCTTCACCCTGCTCGAGCTGCTGATCGTACTGGCGTTGATCGGGCTGGTGGCGGCGATCGTCTTGCCCGGCCTCTCGCGCACCTATGAAGCCATCGTCGGCAGCGGCGAGCGTGCCGACGTGGTCCGCGCGCTCGAGGGACTTCCGCTGCGGGTGCGCGCGTCCGGGCGCGACCTGGCGATCGAGCCCGGTGACACAGGAGCGTTGGCCGCCATGCTCGAGCTGCCTGCCGGATGGGGCGTCACGCTGGCCGAACCCCTGTACATCGCGCGCAGCGGCCTTTGCCGGCAGTCGAAGGTGAGGGTGGCCGGTCGCGCAGGCACGGAAATATGGACACTCATGCCACCTGCCTGCGGAGTGCGTGATGCGCCGTAGCCGGGGCTTCACATTGCTGGAAGCTATCGTCGCACTGGCGATCCTCGCCGCGGCGGGTATTTCGTTGTTCGCTGCAATGTCGCAGTCCATGCAGATGCTGCGTCGCGCGCAGGAGGCGCGGACGGTGGATGCCTCGCTGCGAAATGCACTCGCGATCGCCGAGCATATCGATCCGATGACGCGCGATCGCGGCGAACAACCGCTGGGCGAGTTCCTGCTGCGCTGGCGCGCTGTACCGGTCGAGCCGCCGCGCGACAACGTCACCGGCTACCTGCAGCCCGGGTATTACCGCGTGGGGTTGTATGACATACGGCTGGAACTGTGGCGCGACGCGACGCTGGAGCGGAGCGTGGATATCCGCCGCGCGGCATGGCGGCAGGTGCGAGAGCCGCCCCGGATATGATGCGTTTGTCCGCCCGCGGCTTCACCCTGCTCGAGGCGCTGGTCACGCTCGTGATCGTGTCGCTCATTGTCGCGACGCTCATGCAGGCGCTGACGCAGGCGCTGTCCATGCGCACGGCGCTGGTCCGGTACCAGCGCGAGACGCGGGAAGCCGCGCTCCAAGCCATGTGGTTCCGCGATTCTGTCGCTGGTGCCGTCGCAGACCTCGCCGACGCCTACGGGCCACTGCGCGGCGATGCCCAGCGCGTCTCGATGCCCACGCTTGCCCCGCTGGGTGGCCGCGGTCTGCAGCGTGCAGAATGGCGGCTTGAACCGGTGGACGGGGGGGGCGCGCTGGTGTACCGCGATGCGCGCACGGGCATGATCGTGGTGCTCGCGGGCCCGCTTCGCGAAGCTGCGTTCGCCTACCTGGACGCCGACGGCGAATGGCGGGACACCTGGGATCCGGAACCGGAGGACGATGCGCTGCCGCGCGCGGTGCGTCTGCGCGCCTCGGGTCCTGCACGCGAGATCGACTGGATCGTCCCGATTATCGCCGCGCCCCGTCCACCGGCGCTGTTGCGCCCCGAGGAGATCGTCGATGCGCTCTGAGCGCGGGTTCGTCCTCGCGATCACGCTCTGGCTGCTGGCCGGGATGGCGGTTGTCGTGGGCCTGATGACCTGGTGGGCGCTGGGCGAGGTCCGCGCGGCAAGCGCGGAGCGCCATGCCGTCGAGGATGACGCGGCGCTCGTGTCTGTGCGTGAGACCGTGATCTACGTCGCGGCGACCCGGGAATTCACGCGAGCCGGGCTGCCGGTCGAGCCGATGGACGATGCCCGTCGCGCGGTACTCCGGCTCGACGAGCTGGGAACCCTCAACAAGGAGCCCCGGGGAGGCGAGCTGCGCATGGACGGGCGCGCCTACCGCGCGCCGGGTGACGTGCGCTTCGCTTTGCAGGACGAGTCCGGCTTGTTTTCGCTGATCGTGCCACCGCCTGCCGCCCTCGATCGATTCCTGCACACCCAGGGCGTCCCTTCCGGGGACATCCCGCGCCTGCGTGACGCCTTGTTGGATTACATGGATGTGGATGACCTGCGCCGGCTGGCCGGTGTCGAAACCGAAGACGCACGCCGCGTCGGCCGCGCGCCGCCGGCGCAGCGCCGCCTGCTCGCGCCCGCCGAGCTCGCCAGCGTCCCGGGCTGGGACGCGCTGCCCGTCGACGCGATCGATCGCATCGCCACGCACGTCACCACGACCTACGGTGGTGCGGTCAACCTCAATACGATGCCGGCGTCGCTGCTCCCCGCCTGGATTGCTGGCTGCCCCGAGGCATGCGAGCGCGTCGCCCAGCAGCGCGATATCCGGCCCTTCACCGATGGGCGCGACCTGCAACTGCGGTCCACCGTCGGCCTGCCTGGGGATGCGGCCCTGGATTACCGCTTCCTCGCGTCCGACGCGTTCAGGATCACCCTCTGGGGCCGCTCGGGCGGGGGTTGGCGCATCCATGTACGATTGACACCCCTTGCGGACAAAACGGGCCCCTGGAGCCTGCTGGCCGCGTATCCGGTTACCCGTCCGCCCGATGCCGCGCCTGCTTCCCTCCCTGAAAGCGCTCTTTTCGCCGACCCGGCGACGCGTGGGCACATCCGCGATCATGCTGCAGCGGGGCGGTCCGCTGGGCCGGACCGACTGGGTGGTTCCGCGCGCGCAGCTGCGTTACCGGCGCTTTGAATTCGAAGCGCTGTCGGCCCGGCAGCGCGCCGCAGCCGCACGGATCGCGGTGATGCGCGACGCCCTGCCGGGCGCGCTTACGCGAATCGCCTGGGTCGGGTCGGTCGCGCATGTATGGAGCTGGCTCCCGCCCTCCGACGTCGGCGCCCGCGAGCGCGCAGGCTGGATGCCCGAGACGCTGCTGCGGGGCCGTGCCGACACCGACGGTCCACGTCTGCTCGCGCTCATCGAAGGCGTGGAAGGCCAAGTATGGAAGGGGGGCGGGTTGGTGGCCAGCCAGTGGTGGCCCATCGCGCCCGCTGTCGATGCCTGGCACCGGTTCCTGCGCTCGGCCGGGCTCTCGCCGGGTGCCGACGCGCGCCTGCCGACGGTTTCCGAGGCAGGCTGGTCCCCGCCCTGGGCACGCGTGCGCGGGGCCACTGCCGGGCCGGACCTGCTCGAAGCGGTCGCCTGGCGCGTTGTGCTCGCGGGCGTCGCGGTCGTTCTCGGCTGGCAGGTCACGGCACGCGAGGAGGAGCGCGACGCGCATGCCGCATTGGTTGCCAGGGCGGAGGCCTTGCGCCTGCGCGCCACGCCCATTCTCGATGCACGGGAACGCGCGGACGTCGCACGGGCCGACGTCGAGCGCCTGCGCGCGCTGCAGCGCGCGTCGAGTGACTACGCGCTGATGCCTGCAGTGAGCCTCCCGCTGGGCGAAGGTGCGCGGCTCGCCGGCTGGCAGCGCCAGGGCGATGTGCTGAAGGCGAAGGTCGCGGTGGCCGATACCGATCCTCGGCGTGCGGTGGAAGCCTTCGCGCCCAGCCGGCTGCTTGCTGACGTGCAGGCTACGCCGATGCCGCCGGAGGCGGTCGCGCTGGAATTCAAGCTGCCGAACGCCTTCCGGGCCGCTGGACCGGGAGATGACGCGGAGACGGGCGGGGCGGGGACACAGTAGTGAGGAGATTCCAGGGGGACCGCATCCGCCAGGAATGGCGGCAGAACGCGCGCCTGCGTTGGGGCGTGCTGGTCGTCGTGCTCATCCTGGGGACACGGGCGATCCTGGGCGTGTCCGATTCCCGAGCCGAACTTGCCAGGCGATACGGACGCGATGCCCAACTGCTGGCGCGCTTGGAGGCCACCGCCGCCGAACGCGACTGGCCGCGCCGGGCGCGTGAGGCTGAAAAGGCGCGGTCGGCCATGCTGGCGAGCCTGCCGCAGGCACGCAACGAGGGAGCTGCCCGCGCTGACCTGCTGGCCCGGTTGGACCAGCTTGCCCGCGACGCGGTGCTTGCCGAGCCCATGGTGCGCGTCGAAACCGTGCTCGATGTCCCTGGCTATCCAGAACTCCGCCAAGCTGTGGGCCGGCTTGAGGGAACAGTGGCGACCCCGCTCGAGGTCGCGCCCGTCGCGCGCGCCGTCGCGGCTGGCCTGCCGTGGCTGCAGGCGGAGCAGTTCGAGGTTGCCGAGGGCCAGCCCACGCGTGTGGTCGTGATCGCCCGCGCCTACTACCGCCGGCCGGGTCTGGTGGCGGCCGATGCTGTATCCACGGAAGGCAGGGAGACGCCTTCGCGTGGCGTGCCGGCATCGACCCCGCGGTCCGGTCCGCAGGGAGCGCCGCGGTGAGGGCATGGCTGCGCGACCTTCTGATCCTCGTGCTCGCCTTCAGTCTGGGCGGTTGGGGTTGGATGGCCTTCGGCGAACCGCCAACGCTGCCTCCGCCGGGGCCTGCGCCGAGCGAACGCTGGCTCATGCCCCGCCCGATCGGCCCGAACCTACGCTTGGCCGACCACCTGTGGCTGGAATCCAGCCCTTGGGGCCTTCCCCCTCCGCCCCCGCCACCCTCCCCCCCACCGCCACCGCCTCCGCCTCCGGTGCCTGCCGGAATCCTCGCGTCCGCGAGCGGTCCAAGAGCGGTTTTTCTCCTTCCCGGCGGTGGCGAGATACAGCTCAAGCCCGGCGACGCCCTTCCGGGCGGTGGCCGTATCGTCCGGGTCGATCGCTTCCGCATCGTCTGGCGCGATCGGGAGGGGAAGCAACGCGCACACGAACTCTTCGGCGACCCGGTGCCGCCATCCCCTGGCCCATAAGTGCCGAACGACCGATCCGCTGACGATCCTGCCATGACCCGAACCCCTCTGACGCGCCCCGCCGCACCGCGCGGCCCGATGTTTCCAAGGCACGTGCTCCTGCTGGGCGCGGTCACGACCGCGCTGATGGCTTGCGCACAGCCTGTGAAGTTCCCCGCGCCCCTGCGAGGCCCCACCCCGGACGCGCCCGTCCAGGACGTGCTCCTGGAGCAGTCCAGCGGCCGCGCGCGTCCGCGCATCGAAGAAACCACGCGCGTGCCGCCACCGGCGCCAACCGAGACGCCTGCGGAAGCGCCGGTGCCGCCGATTGCTGTTACGCAGCCGATCAAGCTAGCGCTCGACGGTGTGCCACTGACCAGCTTCATCAATGTGGTGTTCGGCACGGAGCTGGGCTTCGCGCTCGAGATCGACCAGGCAGTGCGCAGCCGCGCCGACGTGGTGAGTCTGCGCCTCACCGAGCCGCACAAGCCCGAGGATCTCTACAGGATCGGGGCGGAGGTGCTGCGCAACTACGGGATCCGCGTCGTCCCTAGCGGCGGTGTGCTGCGCTTCACCCCGATCGTGTCCGCCAGTGCCACCAGCAGCCTGGTGATCACGCGCTCATCGCCCGATGTGCCCGCCGGTCAGCGCGCGGCCTTCGTGGCGGTGCCGCTCGATGCCTCCGAGCCAGGGCGTGTCGCCGGGCAGATCCGCACCATGCTCAATGGCCAGCCGGTGACCGTCACCGAGCTTCTGGACGCGAACGCGGTGCTCCTAAGCGGCCCGGGCGATGCCGTGCAGGCTGCGGTTGAAGCGGCCGTGGCGCTCGATCGTGCTTCGCTGCGCGACAAGCAGTCGCTGCGCATCAATCCCCTCTATCTTCCAGCGGATCTGCTCGCCAAGGAGCTCAAGGATGTGCTCAATGCCGAGGGCTACTCGGTGCGTACCGGGCCTGGAACCACCGGCGTCCTCACCTTTGTTCCGGTGGCCTCCGCAAACGCGTTGATCGTCTTCAGCGAGTCCCCGGCGGCGTTGAAGGCTGCGCAGGACTGGGCGGAGAAGCTGGATCAGCCGACTGACCAGCCGGGCGGAGGCGGTGTTTACATGTATGCCGCCCGGCACACGACCGTCGAAACCATGCTGCCGGTGCTCGAGGCGATGGTCGGCGGTGCCGCCACGGCCAGCGGTGCCCGCCCGGCCACCGCGCAGACGGCGGCGAGTGATGTCGGCAGCCGTGGCGGTGGCTCGGAGCCGGCTGGCACCGTGCCGCGCTCGGCGACCATTTCAGGACCCGGTGGCCAACTGGCGCTCGACCCGGTCCGGAACGTCATTGTCTTCCAGGGGGACGCGCAGCGCTGGCGTGCGATCCAGGGCGTGCTCACGCGGCTGGACACACCGGCGCGCCAGGTCGTTATCGAGGTCACCGTTGCAGAGGTGACCCTCACCGACGAGTTTACCCATGGCGTGGAGTGGGCGCTGCGCAACATCAATTTCGAGGGGATGTCTGGCCCGATCAGCGCGTTGGGGGGGGGGTCGGCACCCGCGGGGTCCCTCATCTGGCGGGCCCTGTCAGGCTCCGGCCAGACCAGGGCGGTGCTCAACCTGCTGGCCAAGGACAGCCGGGTCTCGATCCTCTCCACACCGCGGCTCATGGTGAAGAGCGGCGAGTCCGCGAGCATCGACGTGGGGACCGAGGTACCCATCATCACCCAGCAGGCAACGGCGCCGGATCTGGATTTCGGGAACCGCCCCTCCATCCTGCAATCGGTGCAGTACCGCAAGACGGGCGTGCTGCTCGACCTGACTGCCGTCGTGCACTCGGGCCAACGGGTGGATCTCAAGCTGGTCCAGGAGGTGAGCGAAGCCCAGCAGACCGACACCAGCGAGATCTCCTCGCCCAGCATCTTCAGCCGCCGGCTGCAGACCAGCCTGAGCCTGGCTGACGGTCAGAGCATGCTGCTCGGAGGGCTGATGTCGTCCAATCGCAGCGACGGCAAGACCAAGGTTCCGCTGCTCGGCGATATCCCGCTGATCGGCGCCGCCTTCCAGAACCGGCGCCGCGCCGGCACCCGGACCGAGCTGCTGATGCTCATCACTCCCTATGTGGTCGAGGATGCGCAGCAGGCCCGGGAGATCACAGATGCGATCCGGTCGCGATTCGGGAACAGCAAGCCCTGATTCAGAAGTTTTCTGGTCCGTTCCGCGCCTGGGGGATGTGCATCACGCTCTGGCGCCCGTCTGCCCCTGTTCATTCAGCCACGTCAGCAACCCGTTATTCATGAGCCGTTGACGTTTCAAAAATAGGCGGGATACCATCGCCCGGCGACTGGGGGCTACGTACGCCTGACGTGCGTAGGGCAAGGGGGAGGGGGCTGAAGGGCCTCCCGACGCTCGAGTCCAGTGCCGGCGCCGGCATGAGTGTGCAGGCGTGGGTGGTCAGCAGCGCATCCGATACAGAATCATTCCTAAGCTTGGGAGCTAAAGAAGAAGGCTCTGTTCGCGTTAGTTGAGGATGGGCTCACGCGGAGATGGCCAAAGCCAGCAGGGATGCGGCGCTGGCGCCGGATCGGGCATTCCGGTCGAGCGCCCGGAACCAGCCCAGGTAGTTCGGCAG
>JBMOOW010000140.1:0-3256 GCA_049323195.1 Pseudomonadota bacterium
GGATGGCGAGGGCGATGCGATCATTCTCTCCGAAGCCCGCACGCGGACGTTTGCCCGGCGCAAGATCCTGCTGGTCTCCACCCCCACCATCGCCGGGGCCTCGATCATCGAGCGCGAGTACGAGGCGAGCGATCAGCGCCGCTACTTCGTGCCCTGCCCGCACTGCGCGCACCGGCAGTGGCTGCGCTTCGAGCAGCTGCGCTGGGAGCCGGGGCGGCCGGAGACGGCAGCCTACGTGTGCGAGGCCTGCGAGGAGCCCATCGCCGAGCACCACAAGCCGCGCATGCTCGAACTCGGTCAGTGGCAGGCGCAAGCCGAGAGCCGCACCGCGGGCTTCCACCTGTCCTCGCTCTACAGCCCCTGGCGGCGCTGGCGCGAGATCGCGGAGTCCTGGGAGAAGGCCACCCGCGCCGAAGGCCGATCGGTGGCGATGATCAAGACCTTCAAGAACCACGAGCTGGGCGAGACCTGGGTCGAGGAGGGCGAGGCGCCGGACTGGCAGCGCCTGCTGGAGCGGCGTGAGGATTACCCGATCGGCACCGTCCCCGCCGGCGGGCTCTTGCTCACCGCCGGCGCCGACGTGCAAAAGGACCGCATCGAGGTGTCGGTGTGGGCCTTCGGGCGCGGCAAGACGTGTTGGCTCGTCGAGCACCGGGTGCTGATGGGGGACACGGCGCGCGAAGCGGTCTGGCAGCGGCTGGCCGACCTGCTCGCCGAGACCTGGACGCACGAGAGCGGCGCACAGCTGCCGCTGGCCCGCCTGGCGGTGGACACCGGCTTTGCGACGCAGGAGGCCTACGCCTTCGTGCGCCGGGTGCGCGACGGCCGGGTGATGGCGGTCAAGGGCGCGCCCAAAGGGGTGGCGCTGATCGGCACCCCCACCGCGGTCGACGTGAACCAGGGCGGCAAGCGGCTGCGCCGGGGCGTGAAGGTGTTCTCGGTGGCGGTGGGCATCGCCAAGCGCGAGTTCTACGACCACCTGCGCCTCGCGCCCGACGTGGCCGAGGACGGCGTGAGGCCGGCCTACCCCGCCGGCTACGTGCACCTGCCGAAGATCGACGCCGAGTTCCTCCAGCAACTGTGCGCCGAGCAGCTCGTCACCCGGCGTGATCGCCACGGCTTTGCGGTGCGCGAGTGGCAGAAGATGCGCGAGCGCAACGAGGCCCTCGACTGCTACGTCTACGCCCGCGCCGCGGCCAGTGCCGCGGGGCTGGATCGTTTCGAGGAACGCCACTGGCACGAACTGGAGCGGCAACTGGGGCTGCCGCCGCCCGGCGAGCCCATGCCGTCGAACGAAATGCCCATCGAACGACCTCCCGAGGCCACCCATCGAGGTGGCCTTGGTGTTTCTGCAACCCGCCACCCCGGCCGGCGTGTCATCCGCAGCCCCTGGCTGCGCTGATCCCCGCCGGCCGTCCCGAACCCGAAGGAGAACCCATGTCCCTGGCCACCCGCATCGAGAGCCTCGTCCTCCGCGTCGCGCAGGAGTTCAACGACGTCCGCGCGAAGGCCGGGAATCTCGCCAACCTCACCACCACCGACAAGTCGAGCCTGGTGGCGGCCATCAACGAGCTGAAGGCCGCGGTGGTGGCCTCGGGTGCGATCGACGACACCCAGGTCGCCACCACCAGCACCTACTCGTCGAGCAAGATCGTCACGCTGCTCGACACGCTCAAGGCCGAGATCCTGGGCGGGGCCGATGCCGCCTACGACACGCTGCTGGAGATCCAGCAGCTGCTGCAGGACGGCACCAGCGGCCTGGACGCCTTGCTCACTGCGGTGAACCACCGCGTGCGCTTCGACGCGGCGCAGTCCCTGACGGCTACCGAGCAGGCCCAGGCGCGCAGCAACATCGGCGCCGTGGCCGCCGCCGAGGTGGGCGACACCGACACCGACTTCGTCGCGATCTTCGAAGGGGCCCTGGTCTGATGAGCCTGGCCTCGCGCATCGGCGCCTTGGCCGGCCGCATCGGCCTGGAGGTCAAGACCAAGATCGATGTCAGCCATCCGGGGCTGGCCCGCGCCTGGGTGTGCTTCGGCCATGTCGGCAACCAGATCGTCGTGCGCGCCGCGCACAACGTCGCCTCGGTCACGCGGCTCGCCCCAGGCCGCTACCGCGTGAGCTTCGCCAGCCCGCTGCCGGACGCGAACTACTGCTGGGTGGGCGTCGCACGCAGCAACACCAACACGGGCACGCAGCGGCTGCTGATCGTGCGCTCGACCGCCGACGAGAAAACGCCGATGCACGTCGATGTGGGCTGCGCGACCACCGCGGCGTCCTTCGCCGACTCCCCCGAGATCGACCTCGTGGTCTACCGCTGATGGCCTACACCCAAGCCGATCTCGAGGCCCTGCAAGCCGCACTCGCCAAGGGCGAGAAGCGCGTGAGCTTCGGCGACAAAACGGTCGAGTACCGCAGCGTCGAGGAACTGCAAGCTGCCATCGCCGCCGTGAAACGTGACCTCTTCGAGCAGGCCGTGGCCACGGGGCTGTGGCCCGGCGCGCCGCGGCAGATCCGCCTTTACACCACCAAGGGGACGTGATGGGCTGGCTGCACACCCTCAAGCGCCGGCTGTTCGGCACCAGCCCCACCTACGACGGCGTGGGCGGCGGCCGCAGGGCCGTGGCCTGGCAGGTCGGCAACCCCGGGGCGGTCGCGGCGCTCGCCTCCACCCAGGGCGAGCTGCGCGCCAAGAGCCGCGATCTCGCGCGGCGCAACGCCTGGGCGGCCGCGGGCATCGAGGCGTTTGTCGCCAACGCCATCGGCACCGGCATCAAGCCGCAGAGCATGGTGACTGATGCGGCCGTGCGCGAAGCCATCCACGCGCTGTGGTGGGACTGGGTGGAGGAGGCCGACGCCGCAGGACTCACCGACTTCTACGGCCTGCAGGCGCTCGCCTGCCGCGCGATGCTCGAAGGCGGCGAGGCGCTGGTGCGCCTGCGCTGGCGCCGCCCGGAGGACGGCCTCGCGGTCGGCCTGCAGCTGCAGGTGCTGGAGCCCGAGCACCTGCCGACCACCCTGAACCGGGACCTGCCCTCGGGCCACGTCATCCGCGCCGGCATCGAGTTCGACCGGCTCGGGCGGCGCGTGGCCTACCACCTGCACCGCTCGCACCCGGGCGACGGGAACCTGGCGCCGATGTCGGGCACGGGCGCCTCCGCGGGAGGTCTCGACACCGTGCGCGTGGGTGCCTCCGAGGTCATCCACCTGTTCCGCCCGCTGCGCCCGGGGCAGATCCGCGGCGAGCCCTGGCTCG
>JBMOOW010000141.1:0-3247 GCA_049323195.1 Pseudomonadota bacterium
CGAAAGGCCCTGCCGTCCCCGGCGGGGCCTTTCCCTATGCGCGTCAGACGCCGATGCAGCATGTCCAGCGCCTGGGGCGTGCGTCGCGGCTCGAGTCCGCCACGCCGGCCACGTGGTACCCGCCCCCATGCGCGAGCGCGGGCTTGCGCGCACGCATGGCCGGTTCGCAGGCGGCGTGCGCGCGGGCGTTGCGTGCCGAAACGGGCTTCGCCGCATAGCCTTGCAGGCCCGTGCATACATCTGCGCGGACAGGGGAAAAGCAATTGCGACGCGCCACCGCGTTCCGTGCGCGGAGCTCTCGAGGTGTGCATGCGCTTCGTATAGTTCGGGGCTCTCGTCCTGGAGCCGCCACATGCTGCAACGAATCGCCTGCATCGCCCTGCTCGCAGCCACATTCGACGTGCGCGCCGCGGAGTGTCCGTCCGGAAAGTCCTATGAGGACGCACGCGCGGTCGTACGCGACCTGCAGCGCATCGTCACCCCCGAGGGTGTCGACGAGAGCTACTCGGCCACGATCGGCGGTATCCCCCACGCAATCAACGTGCGTGGCGAGGACCGGTCCAACCCGATGATTCTGTTCGTGCACGGGGGCCCGGCGTCACCGAGCATGCCGAGCCACTGGCAGTTCCAGCGCCCGATCGAGGAGTACTTCACGGTCGCGCACTACGACCAGCGTGGTGCGGGCAAGACCCATCGCGGCAACGACCCCGCAACGGTGGCCGGTACGCTCACCATCCAGCGTTACGTCGACGACGCGATCGAGGTCGCCACGCACCTGCGCACGAAGTACGGCAAGCGCAAGCTGATCCTCGTGGGACACAGCTGGGGCACGGTGGTCGGCATGAAGGCCGCCCTCGCACGGCCCGACCTGTTCCATGCCTATGTCGGAATCGGCCAGGTCATCAATACCCGCGAGAACGAGCGCCTGAGCTTCGAGTTTGGCCTGGCCGAGGCACGCAGGCGCGGCGACGCCGCCGCGGTCGCCGAGCTCGAATCCATCGCGCCCTACCCGGGCAACCGGCCCATCACGCGTGATCGCATCGTCACCGCGCGCAAGTGGCCGCAGCAGTACGGAGGCATGACCGCCTACCGTGACGCCGAGGCGAGGTACTACTACGGAGCTTCCCTGCTCTCCCCCGAGTACGACTGCGCCGACCGCCGTGCGTTCTTCGACGGCAACGTGTTCACCCTCGGGCGCCTGCTCGACGAGTTCCTGCAGGTCGACTTCACCGGGGTGACGCGCTTTCCCGTCCCGGTCGTGATGTTCATGGGCCGGCACGACTACACCACGCCCTCGGCTCCCACCGCCGACTGGCTCCGGCGCGTGGACGCACCGGTCAAGCAAAGCGTGTGGTTCGAGCACGCCTCGCACATGATTCCCTGGGAAGAGCTCGGCCATACGCTGGTTGCACTGCTGCAGTACGTGCGGCCCCTGGCGGTCGACGGGGAGAAGAACACGGGCCGACCGGACTGAAGACAGGTCCGCGGGTTCACCGACGATGCCGCTATCCGCGCAGCCCGGCGAGACGTCAGCCGGGCTGCGCGCCCTGCCCGGGGCTCCCGCCTGCCAGCAGCCGCTCGACCATCGCGTCCTTCTCCTCCCACAGGCCGTTCATCCACTGCTGGAAGCGCACGCGGAAGGCGCGATCGTTCTGGTAGTCGCCGCCGAGCAGTTCCTGCGGAATCGGCCGCTCCCGCACGTGCATGCGCACCTCGCGCACGCGCCCGGCGAGCAGGTCCGCGAGCGACGGAGGCCCGCCGGGATAGGCGATGGTGACGTCCAGGATCGCGTGCAGGCCCTCGCCCATCGCGTCGAGCACGAAGGCCACGCCGCCGGCCTTCGGGCGCAGCAGGTGGCGGTAGGTCGGCCCCTGGCGCGCGTGCTTGGCCGGGGTGAAGCGCGTGCCCTCGACGAAGTTCACGATCGACACCGGGATGGCGCGGAACTTCTCGCAGGCGCGGCGCGTGGCCTCGATGTCGCGCCCGGCCAGTTCGGGGCGGCGCGCGATCTGCTTCTTCGTGTAGCGCCCCATGAAGGGGAAATCCAGCGCCCACCACGCCAGCCCCAGCAGCGGCACCCAGAACAGCTGGCGCTTGAGGAAGAAGCGCATCAGCGGGATGCGCCGGTTGAACACCTTCTGCATCACGATGATGTCTACCCAGCTCTGGTGGTTGGCCAGCATCAGGTAATGGCCGTCGGCGCGGAGGCTGGCGTCCATCGCCACGTCGATGCGCGTGGCGGTGAACTGCCCGAGCGCCCAGCTGTTGACGCTGATCCAGCTCTCGGCGATGCCGGTCAGCAGCGGATCGCTCGCGCGCCGCAGCCGCGCCGAAGGCAGCAGCGCCTTGAGCAGCGCCACGGCCAGCAGCGGTGCCACATGGACGACGGTATTGAGGGCGATCAGCAGGAAGATCAGGGACAGATGCAGCAGGGACATGGACGCGCACGGGCACCGTGGGGCGCACATTGTGCCGGCTCCCGCTGCATGCGCCCTCACGCGGCCCACAATGCGCACCGCCCATGCCGCGACCGGCGCTGTTTCGGGCCCCGAATGTCACGGGGCGCATCGCGGTGCCCCTGCCCGCCTTCCGGCCTTCAGGCGCGGCCGCGCCGCCAACCGGCCTGCTCCGTCACTTCACCGGCACCATCAGGTGCTGGTAGGGCGTGTCCGGCCACATGACGTAGGGGGCCGACGTGTCGGGCAACGCGTCGCGCGGATAGGCCGCGTAGAACCCCGGGTCGGCGCCCACGATCATGATGTGGGGCCCGGTCTTGACCCAGTGGTTGCCCGCCGTGGGCGCCTCCGCATGCGGGTCGGTATTGCTGGCGTCGGTGCCACCGCCGAGCATGTAGATCAGCCCCACCCGCCCCGTCTTCGGGATGCCGCGCGTCATCCATGCATGCGCCCATTCCATCCCGGCCGCATCCATGCACATCGGATCGGGCCCGGGCGTGGCGGGGTTGTCGGGCATGCAGGTGAAGTTTCCGCTGCCGGTGCGCAGCGTGCGCATGCTGCCGTCCTTGTCCGCCACGACGATCGTCGCGGTCTCGGCGACCTTGCGCGGCGCGGCCGACATGGCGCTGCGGACGAGCGTCGCATCGGCCGAAGGGGGTTTCTTCTTGGCTCTGTTCGCGTTAGTTGAGGATGGGCTCACGCGGAGATGGCCAAAGCCAGCAGGGATGCGGCGCTGGCGCCGGATCGGGCATTCCGGTCGAGCGCCCGGAACCAGCCCAGGTAGTTCGGCA
>JBMOOW010000142.1:0-3232 GCA_049323195.1 Pseudomonadota bacterium
GACGTCGTGCGCGAGTACACCGCCGCACTGGCCGCGGGATCGTTCGCCTCGGCGCAGCAACTGTGGTCGACCACCCCCAACGACGCGCGCGTGCTGCAGCTCGCGCGTGGCCCCGCCTTCGCGGTCGACGTGCTGCCACCGCTGCGCCCGGCCGACCCGGCCGCCGCCGGCGTCGTCGTGGGCGTGCCCGTGCGCGTTCGTGGCACGGGCGAAGACGGCAGCGAGCGCAGCCTCTCGGTCGTCTACACCGTGCGCCGCGCCGCCGACGGGCAGTGGCGCATCACCGCGGCCAGCCTGCGCGAGGCCACGCCGTAACCCCGCGGCGCCTGGTGCTGGATACGCAGGTCTGGCTGGACCTGCTGGTGTTCGACGACCCGCGCGTCGGCGCACTGCGCATGGCCCTGCAGGAAGGCGCCGCCGTTGCCCTGATGGATCCGCGCACGCATGCCGAGCTCGTGCGGGTGCTCGGTTATCCCGTCCTGTCGCTGGATGCCGCGCGTGCCGCGGCGGTGGCCCGCGAAGCCTCGTTGCTTTCGCAACGCGTCGACCTGCCCGATCCCGTGCCCACGGGCCTGCCGCGGTGCAGGGACCCTGACGACCAGATGTTCGTCGAGCTGGCGATCATCGCGCGCGTCGACGCCCTGCTCAGTCGCGACCGTGCGCTGCTGCGCATGGCCCGGCGGCTGCGCCGCGAGGGCATCGACGTGCTGGAGCCGGCCGACTGGCGTGCGGCGGCCGCCCCTCAGATCTCGAAACGATAGGAGAGCTTCACCAGCAGCTGCTCGCTGTCGCGCAGCTCGAAGGCGTCGCGGAACTGCTGGTCGTAGCGGAAATCGCCGCCCGCGGATTCGTCGAATCCACTGCCGCCGCGCACGTAGGCCACGTACAGGTGCGAAAGCGGTGCCAGCTCGTAGCGGTAGCGGACCTGGAATGCGAGGTGGCGCACAGCGAAGTCGGCATGGCGCAGGCCGACATCCACCGGCGTGCCATCGGGCGCCAGCGCATGCGAGCGCAGGGCCTGCGCATCCAGGCCCAGCGCCTCCAGCCGGACCCGCAGCTCCTGCCGGGAGTCGATCAGCCAGGTCGCGCCCGCACTCAGCAGTGCCATGTTGGACCGGTACGTGGCCAGCCCCGGCGTGCCGGCGGCATCGCGCCGCCACAGCAGCCAGTCGGGGTTGTGGCGAAGCTCCAGGCCCAGCCCGATGCTGGCGCTGTCGGAGAGGTGGTACGTCGGGCGGACGACCAGCGACAACGCGCCCTCGTCCCAGCCGCCCAGGCCTTCCGCGCCGTAGCGCGCGTTCCCGTAGAGCTCCCAGGGGCCGCGCCGGGGAAGGAAGCGCTCGCCGAACATGAACAGTTTCGAAGGCACGCGCACCGCGCCGTTGCCGCGCGTGATCAGGTCGTCGTGCCCCGCCGTCCAGCCGGCCACCTCGAAGAACTGGTTGCCGCCGTCGCGGCGTTCGCTGAAGCGGTTGAACGCCCAGGCATCGGCGATGTGCAGCCCGTGGTCGTTCATTCGCCGCGAGACCGCGCCGCGCACCTCGTGGCTCGCGTAGGGCGAGTCCTCCGCCAGCGTCGTAAAGCGCCGTACCAGCTCGTAGCGCGCGTAGTTGAAGTTGTTGCGGTCCAGGTAGCCGAAGTCGTTGAGCTGCAGGCGGTCGCCCAGGTGCACCGCGAAGAGCTGCTGCCTCCAGCCGTTGCCGATGACGTGATCCACGCGCACCTGCCCGCCGCTGTCCCGAACCCTGCGTCCCTGCTGCTCGATCTCGGAGGCCGCGACGGCACTGCGGATCGTCCAGGCCGCGTTCGGCCGCCAGCGATGGTCGAGCGCCGCCACGTTCGCCGTGCGGTCGAAGAACGGGCGCTCGACTCGCGTGAGCAGCGCGCCGATGCCCTGCGTCGCGAAGTCGCGGGTGACGCGCGCGGCGTAGAACTCGCGGCCGTCGTCGCCGCCCTCGTCGGCAAGGAAAACGCCGTAATTGAAGCCGGCCAGGCTGCCATTGAGCTTGAGCGCGGCACTGACGTCGCCCGCCCCGTCGCCGTCATCCTCCGGGCCGCCCACGCGCCGGGTGTAGATCAGCCGGTTGGCGCCGCCCAGCCCACCGAAAGGCACGTCGAAGACGCTCTGGTTCTCGGTGAAGAACGGGCGCTTGTCGCTGAAGAAGGTTTCGACCGCGCCGAAGTTCACAACGATCTCGTCGCTCTCGACCTGGCCGAAGTCCGGATTGACGGTGGCCGAGAGCTGGAACTGCCCGTTGGGCTTCCAGAACAGATCGGCACCGCCATCGAAGCTCGAGTCGCGCCGCACCGCGTCGAAGACGCCTGCGACATAGGGCGTGACCGCCAGCAGCGACTGGCTGAATTTCGGCACTTCGATCTTCTCGAAGGCCGAGAGATAGCGTGGCTCGGTATAGCTGACGGCAGGCCAGGACATGCGCTCGCCGGTGGCGCCGACGACGCGGTCGAGCTGGATCGACAGCGTTCGCACGTCGCCGCCGGCCTGCCGCATGGGTGCGATATGCCAGGGAACCAGCACCTCGGCCGACCAGCCGGCCTCGTCCTCGGTGACGGCATGGCGCCAGGGCCCGTCCCAGTCGTTGTTGAACTGGTTCTCGCTGGTGATCGTGCCGTCCTCGATGCTGTCCGAGAGCGTCACCATGAAGTTGTAGCCGGTGCGCGCGTCGCCGTCGAAGTCGACGTAGAGGTTCACGCGATCGACCCGGCCGCCCTGGTCACGCTGCGTGCGCTGGCGCCGGCGCTCCACGCCCGCCGGCTGCAGGTTGCGCCAGGCCACCGCCAGCCCGTCGGGCGTGGCCTTGATCCAGGCTTCGGTGGGATACGGCGCGGGCGCGCGCGAAAGCGGCTGGGTCAGGCGGAAGTCGGTTACGTGCCGGGCGCCGGCCCATTCGGCCGCGTCGATGCGGCCGTCGATCTCGACGGCCGGGGCCGCCACCGGCAACGCGGACAGGATGGCGAGCGAGAGGACGTTGCGCATGGACGCTCCGCGGGCGCGACGTGCGCCGGGGGAGCGCAGCCTAGTGGCGCACCCGCGATGCGCCGACTGTCTTAAGTCATGGCAACCCGGCAGGAACTTCGCGCATCCGTCGCGGCGCATCCGTCGCGGGTCGCGGCGGATCAGGCCGCCCTGCGGGCTCCACGCCCCGCGCCCGGCTTGGACCCGCCCCGGCGCGCCGCCTTCGTCCCGCCCTTCTTCGCCACGGCGCCGCGGCTC
>JBMOOW010000143.1:0-3074 GCA_049323195.1 Pseudomonadota bacterium
CGGAGTTCGCCCGGGCCTTCGCGCAGGCCGGCTTCGTGGTCGGCAGCGGGATGGCGGCCGGCGTCGACGCGACCGCCCATGCGGCCGTGCTGGACGCCGGCGGACCCACCTTCGCCGTGCTCGGCACCGGCCCCGACGTGGCCTATCCGCTGGACAACACCGCCCTGCACGCGCGCCTGGCCGAGCGCGGCGCGCTGGTCAGCGAACACCCGCCGGGCACGCGGCCGCGGCGCGAGCACTTTCCCTCGCGCAACCGGCTGCTGGCCGCGCTCTGCCTGGGCACGGTGGTGGTCGAGGCCGCCGAGCGCTCCGGCGCGCTGATCACCGCGCGCCTGGCGGCGGAGGCCGGGCGCGAGGTCTTCGCCCTGCCCGGCTCGGTTCGCAACCCGCTGGCCCGCGGCTGCCACCGCCTGATCCGCGAGGGCGCGACGCTGGTCGAGACGCCGGCGGAGGTGGTCGAGGCCCTGGCCCGGGACGCCGCCATCGAGGCCAGGCGTGCCCTCGACCGCCTGTGCGCGGACGGACCCGCAGCGGCGGCCGAGGCCCCCACCGACATGCCGGCCGCCCACCAGATGCTGTGGCAGGCCATGGGCTTTGACCCCACGGATATGGACGAACTCGCCGAGCGCACCGGATTGACGCTGCTGGAGCTGTCCCCCATGCTGCTGGCGATGGAGCTCGACGGGCGCATCGCCCGGGAGCACGGCCGCTACGTGCGGCTGGGCTGAGCGCGTCGCGACGGGCCGCCTGGCAGCGCCGCGCGCGCCATACCGCAACAGGGGACGGGGCCATGAAAGAGAACATCCTCGACGTCCTGCTGTTCCTGTTCGAACACCTGCTGGACGCCGACGCGGAGCGCATGGGCGACGGCGAGACGCTGCGCAGCCATGCCCTGCTCGCCGAGCTGGCCGAGGCCGGGTTCTCGCCGGCGGAGATCCACAAGGCCTTCGACTGGCTCGACGCGCTGGCGCGCCAGCGCCCGGCGGTGGCGCATGCCCGCGCGAACGGGCCGGTGCGCATCTACGGCGGCGACGAGCTCGAGCGCCTGGACGTGGAGGCCCGCGGCTTCCTGATGTTCCTGGAGCAGCACGGGGTGATCGATGCCAGCCAGCGCGAGCTGGTGCTCGACCGTGCGCTGGCGCTGGAGCAGGACGCCATCGACCTGGACGACCTCAAGTGGGTGGTGCTGATGGCGCTGTTCGGCCAGCCGGGCAGCGAGGCCGCCTACGCCTGGGTGCAGACGCAGGTGTCCGAGGACGAGCCCGAGCCCGAGCCGGTACATTAGAGCGGCCATTGCCCGGGGAGGGGCGACGGCGTCGCCTGTCTTCCGGGGAGATCAACTTGAGCTGGTTCTACCACGCCCCCGGGGAGGGGCGGATCGGCCCGTTGTCGGCCGACGAGCTTCGCCGCCGTTACAGGGAGCGCCGCATCCAGCGCGACACGCTGGTCTGGCGCGAGGGCCTGCGCGAATGGCAACCGCTGGAGCGGGTGGCCGACGAGGTCGACCTGTTCTCGGTCACGCCCGACGCCTCGCTGCCGCCGCCGCTGCCGGCCGCACCCGCCATCGCGATGGCGCCGGCGG
This sequence comes from Pseudomonadota bacterium, assembly GCA_049323195.1. Classification (GTDB taxonomy): domain Bacteria; phylum Pseudomonadota; class Gammaproteobacteria; order Xanthomonadales; family Xanthomonadaceae; genus Cognatilysobacter. Next base: position 1,583 of record JBMOOW010000143.1, read on the forward strand.
CCGCCGGCTACGCGGACGCCGCGGCCTACGGCCTTGGCCGGGCCGCGCCGCAGCGCCGGCGCATGAGTGGCTGCCTGGTCGCGCTGATCGTGGTGGGCGTGCTCGCCGTGCCGATGACCGCCATCCTGGCCGCCATCGCGCTGCCGGCCTACCGGGATTACACCGTGCGCGCGAAGGTGGCCGGTTACCTCGCGCCGCGCGAGGCCGCGCTGCGCATGGGCACCGAGCGCGCCCGCGATGCGCTGGGACGCTGCCCGGAGGAACCGCTGGAAGCCGGCCTGGAAGGCGACGCCGCTGAGGGCGTGCGCGTGGGCCAGCTCGAGGACGGGCGCTGCGCCTTCGAGATCGCCATCCAGGGCGTCGATCCCAAGGTCGATGGCAGCACCATCGTGCACGTGGCCCCGCCTGCCGCCGGGGGCGCCTGGGACTGCACCGGCGGCGACCTGCCGCGCAACTACCGTTCCGCCGCCTGCCGCGGCACCCCACCGGACACCGCCACGCCATGACCGCCTGGTACTACAGCGATACCCAGCGCAACCGCCTCGGCCCCGTGGCCGCCGCCGACCTCGCCCTGCTGCACGACAACGGCCAGCTCGCGCCGGAAGTGCTGGTCTGGCGAGAGGGCATGCCGGACTGGAAGCCCTGGCGGGAGGTGATGGACGAGGTCCTCGGCCGCGGCGGGCCTGCCCGCTTCGCAACGCCGACGCCCGCGCCGGTGGACCCGGCCATGGCCGCACGTGAAGGCGTCAACCCGTACGCGATGGCCGAGCCGCGCTCGCCCTATGCCGCGCCGTCGGCAGCCGTCGCCATGGCGCCGGGCGTGGTGCAGGGCGGCCGCGTGGTCTATGCGGGCTTTCTCAAGCGCTTCGCGGCCAGCATCGTCGACAGCTTCGCCACCACCATCCTCGCCTATGCGCTGCTGATCCCGTTGGTGATGGTGATGGGCGTGGGCATGGCCGGGCTTTCCGGACTGGGCCCGGACGCCTCCGCCGGCCTGGGCCTGGGCATGATCGCCGGCATGTACGGCGTGATGCTGGGCGTGCCGGCGCTGTATTTCGGCTGGATGCAGTCTTCCTCGTGGCAGGCCACGCTGGGCAAGCGCATGGCCGACGTGAAGCTGGTGCGCGGCGACGGCAGCCCCGTGGGCTTCTGGCGCGCGGCGCTGCGCTACCTGGCCATGGCCGCCACCTTCGCCCTGACCTGCGGCCTGGGCGCGCTGGCCTCGGCGATCATGACCGCGGTCACCGAGCGCCGGCAGGCCCTGCACGATCTCATCTGCGACACGGTGGTGGTCGACCAGCACGCCTACACCGCCGCCGGGCACCTGCAGCGCGAGGAACTGAACACCGCATCCATCGTGGTGCTGGTGCTGTACGCACTGCTGCTTGTAGGCGTGTTCGCGATCGCCATCGGAGCGGGCATCCTCGGCGCCAGCAGCTGACCTGCCGCCCGCGGCTTGACAGCCGCGGCCGCGGTATGGCGACACTAAATA
>JBMOOW010000144.1:0-3056 GCA_049323195.1 Pseudomonadota bacterium
CTCGCCGAGCTCGAGGGCGCGCACCGGCTGCTCGATCTTCGCCAGGTCGCCGACCACCACCCAGGTCAGCGCAGCCGGGTCGATGCGCCGCGCCGCCTGCGCGGCGATCTCCGGCGTCATGGCCTCGTTGCGCGCCTTGTAGCGCACGATGTAGTCGACCGGGCGCCCGTAGCGCAGGTCCGCGGCCACCTGCGAGAGCACGGCGCCACCGGTCTCGTAGGCGCCCGGCAGGCTGCGCGTGTTGCTGGCGCGGATCTTGTCGACCTCCGCGGCCGTGGGCGGGCGCGCGCCGGTGGCGAACTCGGTGATCTCGCGACGGAGCTCGCCGATCGATTCCACCGTCTTGTCCGCCTGCACCGCCGCCGAGGCGATCCACGGGCGCTGGCCGAGCGTGTTGGTCGCGCTGCTGTAGGAGCCGTAGGCCCAGTGCTTGTCCTCGCGCAGGTTCATGTTGAGCCGCGCGGAGAACTCGCCGCCGAGCACGCCGTTGGCGAAGTCGAAGTCGATCGTGCCGGCATCGCCGGTCGGCGGGATCACCTGCGCGACGTAGATGTTGCTCTGGATCGCGCCGGGCTGGTCGACCAGGAACACGCGCGGCGCCTTCGGCGTCGGCACGGCCTTGATCGCCGGAAGCTGCGGCGCGTCAGCGGGCGACTTCCAGTCGCCGAAGCGCTTTTCCAGCTCCGGCAGGATCTTCTCCAGCGTGGTGTCGCCGACGATGACGATGCGCGCCTTCTCGGGCTGCAGCCAGTCGCGATGGAAGGCCACCAGGTCCTCGCGCGTAAGCGAGGCGATCGACGCCTCCGTGCCCGAGCCGGTGAACGGGATCGCGTACGGATGGCCTTCGCCGTAGAGCAGCGGCGGCAGCACGCGCAGCGCGGCGGTCTGCGGCCTTGCCTTCTCCTGCTTGATGCCGGCCAGCCACTGCGCGCGCACGCGTTCCATCTCGGCCGCGTCGAAGCGCGGGCGGCGGATCACGTCGGCATAGAGGTCGAGCGACTCGGCGAGCTTGTCGGTGAGCGCCGACAGGCCGACGGCCGCGTAGTCCAGGCCGGCGCCCACGGCGATGTCGGCCCCCAGCGCTTCCTCGCGCGCCTTGAGCTGCAGCGCGCCGAGGTTGCCCGCGCCCTCGTCCAGCATCTGCATCGTGAAGTTCGCGGTGCCCAGCTTGCGGCCGAGGTCGGCGCTGTAGCCGCCGGGGAACTCCATGTTCATCTGCACCACCGGGATGTCATGGCGCTCCACCAGCGCCACCGTCATGCCGTTGGAGAGCCGCGCCATCTTCGGCGTGGGGAACTTGAGCTCCGGGAAGCTCGTGGTCTTCGGCACGCCGGCGCTGCGGTCGACGTCGGTCTTCACCGTCCTGAACTTCGGATCGGGCTTGGGCAGCGGCGCCGGCGCGGTGGCCGGGGCGGACACCACGCGCTCGGGCAGCGCGGCCGCCGGCGTCTCGCTGGGCTGCACGGTGAGCGTGTGCGAGCCCGTGCCCAGCCACTTGCGGCCGACTTCGCGGATCTGCTCCGGGGTGGCGGCCATCAGCACGGCCAGTTCCTTCTCGTAGCAGTCCGGCGTGCCGCTGTAGACGGCACACTCGGCCAGCACGTCGGACTTGCCGCCGAAGCCGCCGATGCGCTCGATGCCGCGCACGAAGTCGGCGCGGATGGCGGTCTTGGCCTGCTCGAGCTCGGCCGCCGTCGGCCCCTCGTTGACCAGGCGCTTGAGCTCCTCGTCGATGATCGCCTCGACCTTCGACGGGTCCACGCCCTGCTTGACGTCGGCGCTGATGAAGAACGTGCTGGCCAGCTCGGCGCTCCACATCGAGGTGCCGACGTTGTCGACCAGCTTGTCGCCGTAGACCAGGCGCGCATCCAGGCGCGAGGTCGCGCTGCCGCCGAGGATCTGGCTGAGCATGGCCAGCAGCGTGGCGTCGCGCGAGCCGGTTTCGGCCACCGGCCAGGCGCGGTAGATGCGCACCTGCGGCACGCGGTCGGGCACCGTCTCGCGGGTGTCGGCCGGGCGCTTGGGGATGTTGGTCTTCATGTCCGGCAGCGTGGCGCTGGCCGGGATGTCGCCGAAGTAGCGCGTGACCTTTTCCTTCGCCGTGGCCACGTCGATGTCGCCGGCGAGCACGAGCACGGCGTTGTTGGGGCCGTACCAGCTCTTGAACCAGGTCTTGACGTCGTCGAGCGTGGCGGCGTTGAGGTCGGCCATCGAGCCGATGGTCTGCCAGCTGTAGGGATGGCCCGGCGGATACAGCGCCTCGAACAGCCGGGCGATGATGCGGCGCCCGTAGGGCTGGTTCTCGCCCTGGCGCTTCTCGTTCTGCACCACGCCGCGCTGCTCGTCGAGCGTCTTCTGGTCGATCGCGCCGAGCAGGTGGCCCATGCGATCCGATTCCATCCACAGCGCCATGTCCAGCGCCGTGGTCGGCACGTTCTGGAAGTAGTTGGTGCGGTCGACGTTGGTGGTGCCGTTCTGGTCGGTGGCGCCGACCAGCTCGAAGGGGCCGAAGAACTCGTCGCGGTGGTTCTCCGAGCCGTTGAACATCAGGTGCTCGAACAGGTGGGCGAAGCCGGTGCGGCCCGGCGCCTCGTTCTTGCTGCCGACGTGGTACCACAGGTTGACCGCGACGATGGGGGCCTTGCGGTCGGTGTGCACGATCACGCGCAGCCCGTTGGGCAGCGTGAATTCCTCGTAGGGGATCTCGACCGCGGCGGCCGGGTGCGCCTGCGCGTGCGCGAGCGCCAGCGAGGGCGCGGCGATGGCGGTGGCAGCGGCCAGCGCGAGAGCGAGGACGGCGACGCGCGGGCGTCGGGCGGAACGGTGCTGCGGCATGCGGTGTCTCCCCGGAAGAATGGCGCCGGCTCCGTGCCGGCCAGCGCGCGATGCTAGCCCAGCGGGCTGCCCGCGCCTCTAGGCCACAAGTCCCGCCCGGCTTTCGCGCCGCGCCTGCGCCCGGGGCCCAGGGTCTGTCAACGCTATCGGCATGGGTCGCGCCCGCCCTGCCGGCGTTGCAGGCAAGGAAGAGCGAGGAAGCGTGCGTCCGCACGCGACCG
>JBMOOW010000145.1:0-3036 GCA_049323195.1 Pseudomonadota bacterium
TTCCCGCGTGACGTCACGAACCCGACAGCCCCAGGGCGCCGGGCCCGGGCGAAGAGCAGGCGCGGCGCCCGCCTGTGCGGGCCCGCCGCCGGGCCGCCGAACGCCCGCCGCGCTGCGGCGGGCCGGACATCCTGTCGATCAGACGAGTTGCAGCTCGAAGGCCTTGAGAACCGCCCGCGTGCGGTCGCGGACGCCGAGCTTGGACAGGATGTTCGAGACGTGGTTCTTGATCGTGCCTTCGGCCACGCCCAGGGAATTGGCGATCTCCTTGTTGGAGAAGCCGCCAGCCATCAGCCGCAGGATCTCGGTTTCGCGCTCGGTGAGCGGATCCGGGCGGTCCAGGCTCACGAAGTCGTTGCGCATGTGTTCCAGGCCCGAGAGCAGGCGCTGGGTCACCGCCGGCTGCACCAGCGAGCCCCCGTCGGCCACCGTCTGGATGGCGCCGACGAGCTGGTCGAGCGAGACGTCCTTGAGCATGTAGCCCTTGGCGCCGGCCTTGATGCCCGCGAGCACGAGCTGGTCGTCGTCGAAGGTGGTGAGGATGATCGTGGGCGGCAGCTGCTGCATGCGCGCGAGCGTCTGCAGGGCCTCCAGGCCCGACATCACCGGCATGCGCATGTCCATCAGCACCACGTCGGGCCGCACCTGCGGGATCATGTCGACCGCCTGGCGTCCGTCGGAGGCTTCGGCGACCACCTCCACGCCGTCGGCGAGGGCGAGGAGCGAACGGACCCCCTGGCGCACCAGGGTCTGGTCGTCCACGAGCATCACGCGGATGCGTCGTTCGGGCGTGGTCATGCGGGCACTCCTTCTCGGACGGCACTGGCGGCCGCGATGGGCAGGACGAGCCGGAGGTCGAAGCCTTCTCCGGGCGAGGTGTGGATCTCCAGCGTGCCGCCGTGCTGCGCCAGGCGCTCGCGCATGCCGCGCAGGCCGTTGCCGGCCACCAGCAGGTCGGCGCCGCGGCCGTCGTCGCGCGCGCTCATGCGGATGCAGCCATCGTCGCGGCGCGCGTGGATCCAGAGGTTGCGCGCGCCGGCATGGCGCACGGCATTGGTGATGATCTCCTGCGTGCAGCGCAGCAGCACGTGGGCGCGCTCGGGGTCGTCGAGGGTGAGCGGCGACTCGATGTCCATGTGGATCGCGAGCGAAGGCACGTTCTCGGCCAGGGGGCGCAGCGCGACCGCGAGATCGATGGCCCCGCCCTCGCGCAGCTGGCTCACGGCCTCGCGCACGTCGGTGAGCAGCAGCCGCGCCAGCGTGTGGGCCTGGGCGACGTGCTCCTTCACCTGCCCCGACGACAGGTGGCCCGCGACCTCCAGGTTCAGGCTCAGCGCGGTGAGATGGTGGCCGAGCAGGTCGTGCAGCTCGCGCGAGATCCGCGTGCGCTCGTTGATGCGCGCGCTCTCGGCGAGCAGCAGGCGCGTGGCGCGCAGCTCCGCATTGAGGCGGCGCTGCTCGTCCCGGGCCTGGGCCTGCTGCTTGGCGACCATGGCGGTGACGAAGACGAGGCTGGCGAACCCCACGTAGACCAGGGACTGGAACAACGCAAGAAGCGGTGGCATCTCGTACACGCCGATGAAGACCGGCACGATCGCCAGGTTGCCGCCGACGAGCCAGAGCACGCCCACGCGCAGGGGCAGCAGCCAGGGCAGCAGGCCGGCCACCACCATCAGGAGGATGCTGCCCAGGCCGGTGTTGGAGAAGTAGCTGACCCCGATCGCGCAGGTGGTGAGCACGAGCAGGAGCACATGGTCGACCACCGTGGGCTGGCGCAGGCCGAGGGCGCGGGTGATCCACCAGTACACGATGCCGAACGCACCCCACACCACGACCCAGCGCGAGATCGCGATCCGGAAGGCCTGCGCTTCTCCGCCGGCCAGGGCGTCGAACTCCGCGGGGTCCAACCAGATCGAAAGCAGCCAGCACCCGACCATCGCCCAGGTGAAGAGGCCCGTGTAGCGGAGCAGTTGGGTGTGGTTCAGTTGCGCGAGCATGCCCCCATCCTACGCCGCCCCTCCCTGCCCCGGCCCGGCCGGAAGTCATGCCGACGGCCGCTGGCTCCGCCGGGCCGCCATGCGATAATCGCGCGCCGCGCCGCGAGGGCGTGGCAGCACTCCCCGGGAGCCGGAAGAATGTCGATCGTCGTCCGCGACGTGCGCGAGCACGAGCTGGATTCCGTCCTAGCCCTGAACAACGCCGCCGGACCCGCGATCCTCCCGCTGGATGCGAACCGCCTGCAGTACTTCTTCGAGCGTGCCGAGTACTTCCGCGTGGCCGAGCGCGACGGAACCCTGGCCGGCTTCCTGATCGGCATGGGCGACGCCTCCGACCACGACAGCTCGAACTTCCGCTGGTTCCGGGAGCGCTACGCCGAGTTCTTCTACATCGACCGCATCGTGGTGGCCAGCCGCCGCCGCGGCGGCGGCGTGGGCCGCGCGTTCTATGCCGATGCGCAGAGCTATGCGGAACTGCGCTACCCGCAGATGGCCTGCGAGATCCTTCTGCAGGGCGGAACCGACCCGGTGATGCTCTTCCACGGCACCTTCGGCTTCCAGGAAGTGGGCCAGCACGTGATGCCGGAAACCGGCCTGCGCGCCTCGATGCTGCTCAAGCCGATGTGCAGCTACGAATGGGTGCGCGACACCTACGGGCGCAACCTGCCCGCCGAGCCCTGGATCCACACGCCGCGCACGGCCACGCGCGCCCGCGCCACCGGGACGGACGCATGAGCGCGCAGATGGATTTCGAACCCGCGGGCGAGCTGAAGATCGGCCAGGTGGGCATCGCCAACCTGCGCGTGCGCACGCTGGACGTGGCCCGCCTCGCCGAGGAGATGCGCTCGCGCGTGCAACGCGCGCCCAACCTGTTCGCGCGCGCCGCGGTGGTGATCGACTTCGGCGGGCTCACGCGCACGCCCGACGTCGAGACCGCACGCGCGCTGGTGGATGCGCTGCGCGGCGCCGGCGTGCTGCCCGTGGCCCTGGCCTACGGCACCAGCGAGATCGAGCGCCTGTCCGAACAGCTCGGGCTGCC
>JBMOOW010000146.1:0-2883 GCA_049323195.1 Pseudomonadota bacterium
GGGCTCAACTTCGACGAGGCCGAGCTGCGCGAGGGCATCGCCTACGCCCATGCACGCGGCCGCCGCGTCTACCTGGCGCTCAACACCTACCCCGACAGCGCGCGGCTGGCGCTCTGGCATGCCGCGGTGGACCGCGCCGCCGCGGCCGGCTGCGACGCGATCATCGCCGCCGAACCCGCCGTGCTGGACTACGCGGCACGCACGCACCCGCAGCTTGCGCGGCACCTCTCGGTGCAGGGCTCGGCCACCACCGCGCCGGCGCTTCTGTGGATGCACGAGCGCTTCGGCATCACGCGCGCGGTGCTGCCGCGGGTGCTGTCGATCCAGCAGGTGGAGCGGCTCTGCGAACGCTCGCCGGTGCCGCTGGAAGTCTTCGCCTTCGGTTCGCTCTGCATCATGGTGGAAGGCCGCTGCCAGCTTTCGAGCTACGTCACCGGCGCCTCCCCGAACCGCCACGGCGTGTGCTCGCCGGCGAAGTTCGTGCGCTGGGACGAGGAGCCCGACGGCGGCCGCACGGTGCGCCTGAACGGCGTGCTGATCGACCGCTTCGCCGAAGGCGAGCCGGCCGGCTATCCCACCGTCTGCAAGGGCCGCTTCGACGTGGGCGGCGAGGTCTTCCACGCGCTGGAGGAGCCGACCTCGCTCAACACGCTGGAGCTGCTGCCGCGGCTGGCGCGTGCGGGCGTGGCCGCGCTGAAGATCGAGGGCCGCCAGCGCGGCGCGGCCTACGTGCGCACCGTGGCCTCCACCTGGCGCGCGGCCATCGACCGCCTGGCGCGCGACGGCGGCGACTGGGCCGCGCAGCCGGCCTGGCAGCAGGCGCTGGCCGCGCATGCCGAAGGCCACCAGACCACGCTGGGGCCCTACCACCGGGCCTGGCACTGAGCGCGCCCGCGCCTCCTCTTTTTCGGAAACCGCATCGATGAAGCTGAGCCTGGGCCCGCTGCAGTACTTCTGGCCGCGCGAGCGCGTGCTGGCCTTCTACCGCGAGGCGCTGGACTGGCCGGTGGACGTGGTCTACCTGGGCGAGACGGTCTGCAGCAAGCGCCGCGAGCTGCGCACGCGCGACTGGATCGCGCTGGCGCAGGAGCTGCGCGCGGCGGGCAAGGAGGTGGTGCTGTCGTCGCTGGCGCTGATCGAGGCCGAGTCCGAACTTGGCGTGGTGGCGCGGCTGGTGGAGGAGGGCGGCGGCTGGGTCGAGGCCAACGACCTCTCGGCCGTGCAGCTCTGCCGGGAAAAGCGCGTGCCCTTCGTGGCCGGGCCCGCGCTGGGCGTCTACAACCACCGCACGCTGGCGATGCTGGCCGAGGACGGCCTGCGCCGCTGGGTGCCGGGCGTGGAGCAGGGGCGCGTGCTCGTGGAGGAGCTGCGCGCGGCCTACGTGGCCGACGGGGCGGCGATGCCGGAGCTGGAGGTGATCGCCTGGGGTCGGCTGCCGCTGTCGTACTCGGCGCGCTGCTTCACCGCGCGCGCCTTCGACCTGCCCAAGGACGCCTGCGGCTTCCGCTGCATCGAGCATCCCGACGGGCTGCCGCTGGGCACGCGCGAGGGCCAGGCCTTCCTGCGCATCAACGGCATCCAGGTGCAGGGCGAGGCCATCTCCGATCTCTCGCCCGAGCTGCCGGCGCTGCGCGCGCTCGGCGTCGACCTGCTGCGGCTGTATCCGCAGGCCGCGGGCATGGCCGAGGTGGTGGCGCATTTCGACCAGGCGCTGCGCATGCCGCTGCCGCCGCCGGCACTGGGTCGCCGCAATGGCTACTGGCATGGCGAGCCGGGCATGATCGAGGCGCTGGCCGGCTGAGCGGCCGATGCCGCCCGGCCCGCCGCCCGCACCGCCAGGACACCGATGAGCCTCTACGCCAGCCTGCTGACCGCCCACCTGCTCGGCGCCGCGGTATGGACGGGCGGGCACCTGGTGCTGTGCCTGTCGGTGCTGCCCACGGCCCTGCGGGCGCGCGACCCGGACCCCGTGCGCCGCTTCGAGGCCGCCTACGAGCGCATCGGCCTGCCCGCGCTGCTGGTGCAGGTGGCGAGCGGCCTCGGGCTGGCGCACCTGCTGCTCGCATCGCCCGCCGCGCTGCTCGAGGACTCGCCGCTGGCGCGGCTGGTCTGGGCCAAGCTCGCGCTGCTGGCCGCCACCGTCGCGCTGGCGGCGCATGCGCGGCTGTCGATCATTCCGCGGCTCGATGCCGCGCGCCTGCCGGCGCTGGCCGTGCACATCGTGGCGGTGACCGCGCTGGCGGTGGGCTTCGTGGTGGCCGGCCTGGGCCTGCGCACCGGCCTGTTCGCCTGAGGCCCGCCGGCTCAGGCCGGCAACGCCGCCTTGTCCTCGGGCTCCAGCCAGTGCGCGCCGGCGCTGCGGCGGTTGGCCCGCATCGCCGCGAGCATCGCCGCCGCCACGCGCGTGTCCGCATCCGCGCCCTGCAGCTCGTCCGCCGCGCGGGCCAGCGCCGCGGGCGATCGCAGCGGCCCGGCGGCCTGCCACAGCCGCGCGCGCAGTTGCGCCAGCGCGGGCTCCTCCAGCATCGCGCCCGCCTCGCACAGCCGGCTCGCGCCCGCGGGCGGCGGCATCGTACGGGCCTGCGCCAGGGTGAGCCCCAGCCGGTGGCCCATGACCACGCATTCCAGCAGCGAATTGCTGGCCAGCCGGTTCGCGCCGTGCACGCCGGTGCAGGCCACCTCGCCCACCGCGTGCAGGCCGGGCAGGCGGGTGGCGCCGAAGGCGTCCACCTCGATGCCGCCCATGTGGAAATGCGCGGCCGGCGTGACCGGCAGCGGCGTGCTGCACGGGTCCAGTCCGTGCCGTCGGCAGGCGGCGACCACGGTGGGAAAGGCCTGCGTCCAGCCGGCGGGCAGCGCGGTGGCGTCGAGGAAGGCGCCGCC
>JBMOOW010000147.1:0-2754 GCA_049323195.1 Pseudomonadota bacterium
CACAGGACACGAATAGCACCGGGCGCGGCCACGCGGCATCGCAGCCGACACGGCCGTTCGCGCGATCGCAGGTCTGGGACCGCGGCGCTTGGAGCTGCGCGCCGGCTTCGGGCGGCGGAGTGGCGTCCCGGGTGCGCGTCGCTTACCCGGGCTACGCGAATCCTGGTGCGGTCAGTCGCCGCTGTCGCCGATCTTGCTCTGCAGGTACAGCGGATCGCCGAGTCGATCCATCAGCGCGAGCTGGGTCTCGATCCAGTCGATGTGCTCTTCCTCGGACTCGAGGATGTCGGCAAACAGCTTGCGGCTGACGTAGTCGTTGACCTGCTCGCAGTAGGCGATCGCCTCGCGCAGCAGCGGCAGCGCTTCGTACTCGAGGGCGAGGTCGGCATTGAGCACCTCGCGCGGGTCCTCGCCGATGCGCAGCTTGCCCAGCGCCTGGAAGTTCGGCAGGCCATCGAGGAAGAGGATGCGCTCGGACAGCTTGTCCGCGTGCTTCATCTCGTCGATCGACTCGTGGTACTCGTGCTCGGCCAGTTCCTTCAGCCCCCAGTTCTTCAGCATCTTGGCGTGCAGGAAGTACTGGTTGATCGCGGTGAGCTCGTTGTAGAGCGCGCGGTTGAGGAACTCGATGACCTTGGGATCGCCCTTCATGAGCCGGCTTCCGGTGACGCGGGGAAGCCCACTCTAGCGATCGCGCGCGACGCGCGACGTAACGCGAATCGAGTGCATCTGGTGCCGCGGCGCGCGGCTCAGGCGGCGCGCTGCAGCACCGGCAGCGGAAGCGGCATCGCGCCGGCGTGCACTTCGTCCAGCAGCGCCATCGCCATCTCCACGCAGCTGCCGCAGTTGGCGCCGGCGCCCGTGCGCATGGTCAGCTCGGAAATCGAGCGGCAGCCGGCCTCCGCGGCCTGGCGGATCTGGCGGTCGGTCACTCCGTTGCAGATGCAGACGTACATGGCGGCGGGCTCGAGCGGCCGGATGGCCGCGCAGGCATTGCGCCACGGATGCGAATGATTGTCAATTAGCCGGCGACTCGCCCAGACGGGCGTTCAGCAACGGGCCGGGCGAGCGCGGCCTCAGGCGGCTGCGCCCGCGGTCGCGGGCCTCGTGGGGGTCGGGCGCCGGGAGCGGCACCGCATGGGCGCCCGCCACCCGCCGGGCGGCCGGCGCCAGGTGGCGCAACGCGCGCGAGTAGACGCCGCGCTTGAAGGTGACCACGTGCTCCAGCGGGTACCAGAAGTCCACCCAGCGCCAGTGGTCGAACTCGGGCTTGTCGCACAGGTCTAGGCGCACGTCGGCCTCGCTGCCCTTGAGCTGCAGCAGGAACCAGACCTGCTTCTGGCCGATGCACACCAGCCGGTCATGGCGACGGATCGCGCGCTGCGGCAGCCGGTAACGGAGCCAGCCGGGCGTGGCGTCCAGCACGTCGACGTGTTCGGGCAGCAGGCCCGTCTCCTCCCGCAGCTCGCGGAACATGGCCTCGATCGGGGTCTCGTCGGTATTCATCCCGCCCTGCGGGAACTGCCAGCCGTCGCGATGCACGCGACGGGCCCAGAACACCTGACCTGCGGTGTTCATGATCACGATGCCCACGTTGGGGCGGTAACCGTCCGGATCGATCACGACGCCGACCCCGATCACTTAGGCCGAAGGCCACTGCGACCGACTGTGCCACGCGCTCCCGTGCACAACAAGCGAGCGCCGCGTGAAGACCGGGCGCGTCCCGCCGTGCCCGCAGCGGGAGCCGCGGCCCGTGCGGACCGCGGCCGCAACCGGACCGCAAGGGCGGCGGATACGAAAAAACCCCGCGAAATCGCGGGGTTTTCGACGGACCGCATGGTGGCTATGGGTGGACTCGAACCACCGACCCCAGCATTATGAGTGCTGTGCTCTAACCGGCTGAGCTACATAGCCACGCGGTGAACCGCGAATTCTTCCGGGTCGGCCGCCGGCTGTCAATCGGCCGCTGCGCACATGGCGGCCGGGATGGCGGCGCCACCGGCCCGCCGCGGTCGAGGCTGAACGAGACGGGCAGGCCCATCACGCCCTCCTTGCGATTGACGCGGGTCAAGGCGCATGCGGGGTACGCGACCTAGGGTAGGTCCATGGCGACCACCCCTCTCCTGCCCGATCGCGGCCTCCTGGAGCGTTACGACCGCCCGGGCCCGCGGTACACCTCCTACCCCACCGCGCCGCAGTTCCGCGGCGAGTTCGGCGAGTCGCAGCTGCGCGCGTCGATCGCGGCGAGCAACGGCGACCCGATCCCGCGCCGGCTCTCGCTGTACGTGCACGTGCCCTTCTGCATGAGCCCGTGCTTCTACTGCGGCTGCAACCGCATCATCACGCGGGACACCACCCGGGGCGAGCTCTACCTCGCGCGGCTCTATCGCGAGATCGCGCTGGTGTCGGAACTGTTCGACCGCGACCGCGAGGTGATCCAGCTGCACTTCGGCGGTGGCACGCCGAATTTCCTGTCGCCCGAGCAGCTCGGCGAATGCGTGAAGACGCTGCGCCGGCATTTCCTGTTCTCGGAGGACGAGGGGCGCGACATCTCGATCGAGCTGGACCCGCGCTTCGTGGGCCCCGACGACATCGCCCGCCTGGCCGGGCTGGGCTTCAACCGCGCCAGCCTGGGCGTGCAGGACTTCGACCCGGTCGTCCAGGCCGCCGTCAACCGCATCCAGAGCGTGGAGGAAACCCGGGACGTGGTCGAGGCATGCCGCGCCCACGGCTTCGCCTCGGTCAACATCGACC
>JBMOOW010000148.1:0-50433 GCA_049323195.1 Pseudomonadota bacterium
GCTTGAGTTCACGTGCACGCATTGCCGGCTCCTGCCGCCCGAAACCCTCGGGCGCAGGAGTCAATCTGCGGGGAGACCGAATCACCCGCTGAGATTGTCACTACCCAACGCGAACAGAGCCAAAAAATACCCCGGCCGCGTGCACGAAGGCAGAGACGGTACCGGGGTCTACGCCGCCCATCCTACGGGGCTGTCCCGGACGATGCAACTTGGGAGCCGGGATGCATTCATTTGAAGGGTTGGAGCGGGCACTGTCGCTCGAGCGGTTCGGCCGGTACCTGCAGTGGGCGGGCGGCGATCGGACGCGCGCTTTGGAGCTGTACCTGTACAACACGCGCGTGTCCGAAGCGTTCTATACGCCGCTGCAGATGCTCGAGGTCGCGCTGCGCAACCGGATTCACGACGTCCTCTCCGCGCGCTACGGCGAGTTCTGGTTCGACGAGCCGCGCGTGCTGGTCGGCGCCGACATGCGCAAGCGCATCGACGAAGCACGCACGACCCTGTCTCGCATGCGCCGGCCACCGACACCAGGCCGCCTGGTGGCTGCATTGACATTCGGCTTCTGGACCGGCCTGTTCGGCAGTGATTACGAAACCCTGTGGCAGCGCGCGCTGTATGCCATCGCGCAGCGAGACAACGGAAAAGGCTTGCGCCGCAAGGACTTCTCCGCGCCCATCGGCAAGGTGCGCGATCTGCGCAACCGGATCGCCCATCACGAACCGATCCTCCACGAGCCGCTCGGCGAGCGCTATGCGTCGATTCTCCAGCTCACCCGCTGGCTGGTTCCCGCTGGCGCACAGTGGTGCGAAACCTACTCGGTGCTTCCACAGGTTCTGGAGGGTGCGCCTACGCTGTTCGTGGACGTCAAACCCGCGGAACCCCTCGACCGCGGAGTCTAGGCTTCGGTAGAGCCACGACCACGACGCGGTGCATGCCCAGTGGATCTCGACCAAACGATCGGGTCACGAAGCTGGAAAGCGCACCTCGAAGCCACACACCGGATTCGTTCAACGATCAGGGTTCGAGCTCCCTCAAGAGCCGCCGTCGCTCGGCGGCACTGAGTTGCGTCCACACCAGGATCCACCGGGCGAGCTGGTCATCCTCGGCGTACAGATAGGCCAGAGGCACGCCCAGCTCGCGCGCGATCCGCGCCGCCGTGGTGTGGTGCGGCACGTGGACGCCGTTCTCGTACTGGTTGATCCGCGGGCTGGCCACACCCGGGTCCATGCCGACGCGTCGGCCCAGCTCGATCTGCGCAATGCCCAGCCGCTCCCGCGCCTCGCGCAGGCGGACAGCAAGGATCGGCACTTCCCCAGGCCCAGACGCCACGAACCACCCCAATAGGACGAGCCCATAGGGTGGGAAACTTCGAGCGCCTTCGATACTAAGTTATCCTGATAGGCGCGTTCAAATGACGGGGCTGATCCCGCGCCATGGCCCCCATGCTCCCTGCCACGATCGATGACCTCGGGCTGCCGGCCGCGCTGTATCTGGGCGCGCTGATGGAAAGCTGTGAGCGGCGCACACGAGTTGCGCCAACGAGGCGCATGACGCTTGCCGCCATGGGCCAGCTGCGCGAGCTGGGTCTCATCGACGTACCGTGGCCGGAAACGCGCTGGGAGGCCTCTCCAGACGCCAGGGAAACCCCGATCGAAGGACTGCAGTGGCGGTTCGCATGGCCGGCCTATGGTCCCGAAGGTCTCGCCTCTGCGCTGCGGGACTACCTCCATTCAGTCCCGCGCGACGACTTCGCTATCGCTCTGCGCCTCAAGCTCTGGCGCGAGTTGGCCGTTGCAGAGGGCGAGTGCTTTCTCGAGGCCCAACTCAGCAAGCATCACTTCGACGGAACGTGGGCTCAGGACCTCGTCTTCGTCCAGCGCGAGTGTGGGCTGGAGCTTTCCGCCGCGCAGTGGCGCTACTGCGCTTGGGCAGCGACCCGGCAGGGAGCGGCGTATGCCCAGCAGCAACGCGTGCCCGACCCTGCCCGCGTGCGCGAGGTGATCTTTGCCGAGCTGCGCAAGCGCGTAGGCCCGGTCGCGTCCGGCCAGTGGACCAACACGTCTTTCGTGCCCTTCAATGCCCGCCCGGAAAGCGCGCTGAGCACTCTGTTTGCAGAGCACCTCACGCCGCTGGGTGAGCTCTTCTGGGCACTGGTGCCCAACGAGCTCGCGCTGTTGGGGCCTGCGCGCGCGCAGCCGGTGTCATGACGTGCAGCTCTGCATCCCGCTCCCCGTGCCCTGCTAATCCTGGCGACATCCAAGGGTCGGCGTAGCGCGGCATGTGCTGCGCACGCTTGCCAAAGGCGTGATCGCCGGCGGTGCACGGCCGGTAGCACCGTCAGGCGCGCCGTGAAGGTCAGCGCGCCATCAAGCGACTGGTTTGATCGTCGCCTGCGCCCAAAAGGCGCGGCTTTCGGGCCGCACTGGCTTGCGCCCGCGACTGTCCGGCCCCGGTCAGTCTGGACCTGCGACGGCCTCGCGCCTGACCCGGTCTCATGGCCGCCCGCCGTAGGAATATTTACTCTTGCCGCATTGCACATCCTGATCTAGTCTGTGCCAGTGAGCAGATGTGTCCGCCAATTGCGCCAGTTGCTATGCGCCAGCCTGATGGTGCTGATGGCGCTTGGCCTGCTCACGCGTCCCGTGGTGTCGGCGATCAGCGAAATGCACGCGGTCGCCCACCCTGAGCTCGCAGCCCACGACGCCGGCGAGCACTCGCATGGCGAGAGCGCGGATGTGGCAGACGCCGGGCGTACGTCAGACGGCGGGCAACCGGAGCATACCGATGGCCCGCATGGCCTGATGCACCAAGCCTCCGGTGGCGCCTTCGATCGCGGTATTGCGGCGCTCGAAGTGCCCATCGTCTCCGGCCGCCATCTGCTGGTTTCTGCAGTGAGCGATATCGCGCGGATTCCCGAGCGCCTGTCGAGCCCCTTCCGACCTCCGATCGCCTAACGACGACCTGATGCCGCCCTCGGCGGCTTTGTCGCGTTTGCCGATTCCCCGGAGGTTTTTCCGTGAAACTGCGTTGTCTGCTGGTCCTGGCCCTCGCCGGGACCTGCGGCGCTGTCCCCTATGGGCACGCCGCTGAATCCCTGCGCCTCGAAGAGGCCGTCGCCCGCGCCATGGCGGCCCACCCCACCCTCGCAGCGGAGGCCGCGACCATCCGCGCCGCGCAGGCCCGCGCCGACCGCGCCGGCCTCGCGACGCCGTACACCGTCGGTGGCGAGCTTGAGAACGTCGCCGGAACCGGCAGCGTCAGCGGCGTGAAGTCGGCGGAGGCGACCGTACGCATCGGCCGTCTGATCGAGCTCGGAGGGAAGCGATCCGCCCGCCAGGCCCTCGGAGCGGCCGAAGTTCGTCGCGCCGAGCATGCGGCTGTCGTCGCCCGGATCGACGTCATGAGCCGCGTCACCGAGCGATTCATCGAGGTGCTGGCCGATCAGCAGCGCCTGGCCCAGGCGCACGAGCAGGTGCGCCTGGCCGAGCAGACGCGGCGGGAAATCGCCTCGTGGGTCGCAGCCGCGCGTAATCCGGAGTCCGACCTGCGCGCCGCCGAGATCGCCGTCGCCGACGCCGAGCTGCGCCGCGAGCACGCCGAACACGAGCTGGCGAGCGCGCGGACGAGCCTGGCCGCCGCCTGGGGCTCGACCGCGCCTGACTTCAAGACCGTCAGCGGGAACCTGCGCCAACTGCCGTCGGTTGAACCCCTTGAGGAACTGCTCAAGCGGCTGCCTCGGACGGCGGCGCAGCGCGGGAGTGAATTCGAGATCGCCGAGATCGAGGCGCAGCGGCGGGTCGCGATCGCCAATGCCAAGCCCGACATCAATGTGAGCCTGGGCGTACGGCGGTTGGAAGCCCTGGACGATCAAGGGCTGGTCATGTCGGTGTCTGTTCCACTGGGAACGAAGCCGCGCTCGCGACTCGAGGTGGCCGAAGCCGACGCTCGCATGTCGGCTGTGGAGCAACGGCGGGCCGCGGCGCGCCTCGAGGGCCACCAGGCCCTGTTCGAGGCCTACCAGGAACTGCTCCACGCGCGCACTGAATACGAGGCTGTGACCAAGCGGATGCTGCCGAAAGCCGAACAGGCCGTCGCATTCACGCGTCGCGGATTCGAGCTGGGCCGCTTCTCCTTCATAGCCCTCACGCAAGCGCAGAAGACGCTTTTCGACCTGCGCGTGCGCGGCGTCGAAGCCGCTGCCCGCTACCACACGCGCCTGGTCGAGATCGAACGTCTCACCGCCCTGCCCTCGGACGCCCGCCCATGAACACACGAGCACTGTGCCTCGCCTTTTTACTCGCCGCGCTGACTGCCTGTGGCGGCAACGGCGCGTCATCCAACAACGAAGAAAAGTCGCCAGCCGCAGAAAAGAGCGATGAGTACGAGCGCGGGCCGCATCGGGGCCGAATGCTGCGCGATGGCAACTTCGCGATCGAGGTCACCATCTTCGAAACCGGGGTGCCGCCGCAGTTCCGCCTGTATGCCTATCTCGACGACAAGCCGCTCAACCCGGCCGAGGTGGTGGCGCGGATGACGCTCAAACGCCTGGATGGGGAAGTCAATCAGTTCACCTTTAAGCCTGAAAATGGCTATCTCACGGGGAGCGGCGAGGTCACCGAGCCGCACTCGTTCGATGTCGAAGTGTCGGCCACGCACGCGGGCAAGGCGCATCGGTGGACGTATGCCTCCTACGAGGGGCGCACCACCATCCCCGCCGCCGCTGCGCAGGAAGCGGGCGTTGTAATCGAACGCGCGGGCCCGGCCGTAATCCGTGAGACGGTCGACCTGATGGGCAGCGTCGCCCTCGACGTCAACCGCCGGGCCGAGGTCAAGGCCCGCTTCCCGGGCATCGTGCGCGGCGTCTACGTGCAACAGGGCCAGCGCGTCCGACGGGGCCAGCGCCTGGTGCTGGTGGAAGGCAACGAGAGCATGCGCACATACGCCGTCAACGCGCCGATCGATGGCGTGGTGCTGGCGCGCAACACGAACGTCGGCGACGTGGCCGGTGACAACGCCCTCATCGAGATCGCGGACCTCTCCGAGGTCTGGGTGGAGCTGCGTGCACTCGGTGCCGACGCCGAGAAGCTGCGGGTCGGGCAGGAAGTGGAAATTGCATCGGCGACCGGCGAGTCCAAGACGGGCGGAAAGATCCAGGCGTTGCTTCCGATGGCGTCGGGTCAGAGCGTGGTCGCGCGAACGAGCGTCGACAACTTCGACGGCCGCTGGCGACCCGGAATGACCGTGGCGGCTGAGGTGATCGTCAACGCGCGCCAGGTGCCGCTCGCGGTGAAGGAATCCGGACTTCAGCGATTTCGCGACTTCACGGTCGTCTTCGCGCGATACGGCGAGACGTACGAGGTGCGCATGCTCGAGCTCGGCGCGCGGGACGGCACCTACGCCGAGGTCCTCGGTGGAATCAAGCCGGGCACGCCCTACGTGAGCGAGCAGAGCTTCCTCATCAAGGCCGACGTCGACAAGTCCGGCGCGAGCCACGACCACTAAGGGGAGCGTCATGCTCGAACGAATCATTCGCACAGCGATCGCGCATCGCTGGCTGGTGCTCCTGCTGGTGCTGGCCGTCTCGGCGCTCGGCATCTGGAGCTACGGCCGCCTGCCGATCGACGCCGTACCCGACATCACCAATGTCCAGGTCCAGGTCAATACCGAAGCCCCCGGCTACTCGCCGCTCGAGGCCGAGCAGCGGGTGACCTTCCCCGTGGAGACCGCGCTCGCCGGCATGGCGCGACTGCAGTACACGCGATCGATCTCGCGCTACGGCCTGTCGCAGGTCACCGTCGTCTTCGAGGACGGCACCGACATCTACTTCGCCCGTCAGCAGGTGGCTGAGCGATTGCAGCAGGCCGCGTCGCAGCTGCCCGAAGGCATCAAGCCGACCCTGGGGCCGGTGGCGACGGGCCTGGGCGAGATCTTCATGTACACCGTGGAAGCCGAGCCCGGTGCCAAGAAGGCGGACGGTACCCCTTGGACGTCGACCGACATCCGCACCCTCCAGGACTGGGTCATCCGTCCACAGCTGCGAAACCTCAAGGGCGTCACCGAGGTCAACACGATCGGCGGCAACGTCCAGCAGTTCCACGTCACGCCCGATCCGGCCAAGCTCGTCGCCTACAACCTGTCGATCGAGGACCTGCTGCAGGCGATCGAGCGCAACAATGCCAGCACGGGCGCGGGTTACATCGAGCGCGGGGGCGAGCAGAACCTGATCCGCATACCGGGCCAGGTCGGTGACGAGGCGGGCCTGCGTGACATCGTCGTCGGCATGCGCGACGGCCTGCCATTGCGCATCAGCGATGTGGCGGACGTGCACATCGGGTCGGAGCTGCGTACCGGCGCGGCCACCAAGGATGGCCGTGAAGTGGTCCTGGGCACAGTGTTCATGCTCATCGGCGAGAACAGCCGCGATGTCGCGATGCGCGCGGCTGAGCGGCTCAAGGAGATTGATGCTTCACTGCCGGAAGGCGTCAGTGCCCAGGCCATGTACGACCGCACCAGGCTGGTCGATCGCAGCATCGCCACCGTGCAGAAGAACCTGCTCGAAGGCGCCCTGCTCGTCATCGCCGTGCTGTTCCTGCTGTTGGGCAACATCCGCGCGGCGCTGATCACGGCCGCGGTCATCCCGGTCGCGATGCTGCTCACCATCACCGGCATGGTCCAGAACCGGGTCTCGGCGAACCTGATGAGCCTGGGCGCGCTCGATTTCGGCCTCATCGTCGATGGCGCGGTCATCATCGTGGAGAACTGCCTGCGCCGCTTCGGTGAGCGTCAGCACGAACTGGGACGCCTGCTGACGCGCGAGGAGCGCCACGACCTAGCCGCGACTGCGAGCGCGGAGGTGATCAAGCCCAGTCTGTTCGGGCTCTTCATCATCGCCGCCGTGTACCTGCCGATCTTCGCGCTCAGCGGCGTGGAGGGCAAAACCTTCCACCCGATGGCGATCACGGTCGTCATGGCCCTGACGGCGGCGATGGCACTGTCGTTGACCTTCGTACCCGCGGCCGTCGCCCAGTTCGTCACGGGCAAGGTCGAGGAGAAGGAAACGCGGGTGATGCGCGCGATGAACCGCGTCTATGCACCGCTTCTGGCCAAAGCCCTCGGCATGCGCGTCGCCATCGTTGGGGCAGCGGCTGCACTCGTGGTCGTGTGCGGCCTGCTGGCGACCCGGTTGGGTACGGAGTTCATTCCCAACCTCGACGAAGGCGACATCGCCCTGCATGCGCTTCGGATCCCCGGCACCAGCCTCACCCAGGCGGTCGGCATGCAGGAGCAACTCGAGGCGCGGATCAAGAAGTTCCCGGAGGTCGACAAGGTCGTGGGCAAGCTCGGAACGGCCGAGGTCGCGACCGATCCGATGCCGCCGTCGGTGGCCGATACCTTCATCCTGCTGAAGGATCGCAAGGACTGGCCCGATCCCCGAAAGCCGAAGGCGCAGCTGGTGGCCGAACTGGAGAAGGCTGTCCGCGCGATCCCGGGCAACAACTACGAGTTCACCCAGCCGGTGCAGATGCGAATGAACGAGTTGATCGCCGGCGTGCGCGCCGAAGTCGCGATCAAGGTGTTCGGGGACGATCTGGATGAGCTCACGGCGGTTGGCAAGCAGATCGAGGCCCTGGCGGGGTCCATCCCGGGCAACGCCGACGTCAAGCTCGAGCAGGTCACGGGATTGCCGTTGATGGTCATCACGCCTGACCGTGCCGCGCTCGCGCGCTACGGCCTGGCGGTGGCGGACATTCAGGAGACGGTGGCGGCCGCGCTGGGTGGTGCCAGCGCGGGACAGCTGTTCGAAGGCGATCGCCGCTTCGACATCGTGGTGCGCCTACCCGAAGCCGAGCGTCAGGATCCCAGGGCGCTCGCGTCCCTGCCGATCCCGCTGCCCGCGTCTGCGGGGCGCCCGGATGACGCGTCGCTCCAGCACCTGCCCGGCGTGGTTCCCTTGAGCGCGGTCGCGAAGATCGAAGTCCAGCTCGGCCCTAACCAGGTGAGCCGTGAGAACGGCAAGCGGCGGGTGGTCATCACGTCGAACGTCCGCGGGCGCGACCTGGGCTCGTTCGTCGAGGAGCTGCAGCAGCGTGTTGCACGGGATATCACGCTGCCGGCCGGCACGTGGGTCGAATACGGCGGCACCTTCGAGCAGCTGGTCTCCGCCGGGCAGCGGTTGACGATCGTGGTGCCAGTGGTGCTCGTGATGATTTTCGGCCTGTTGTTCATGGCGTTCGGATCGGGCAAGGACGCGGCGATCGTCTTCAGCGGCGTGCCGCTGGCGCTCACCGGTGGCGTGCTCGCGCTCTGGCTGCGCGGCATCCCGTTCTCGATCTCCGCAGGCGTGGGCTTCATCGCGCTGTCGGGGGTCGCGGTGCTCAACGGGCTGGTCATGATCACTTTCATCCGTCGCCTGCGAGAGCTCGGAACCGCCCTCGACGACGCGGTGGTCGAGGGCGCGCTCACGCGTCTTCGTCCGGTGCTGATGACGGCCCTGGTGGCGAGCCTGGGCTTCGTGCCGATGGCGGTCAACGTAGGCACCGGCGCGGAGGTGCAGCGTCCGCTGGCCACCGTGGTGATCGGCGGAATTATCTCCTCCACCCTGCTCACGCTCCTGGTGCTTCCGGCGCTTTACCGACTGGTCCACCGCAAGGAGTCCGCGCCCGGCGGCGCACCGGCAAATGAGGCCGGCCTGCCGGCGCCAGCGCAGTCATGACGCCCGAGCCCCCATGCCCCGCCACTGACGAGATCGACGCGATGCAAACGATTGAACGACCCGTTCCACAGCGGCCTGGCGCGACCCCGGGACGGGGTCGCACTGCAGCGGCATCGATCACGGCACGAAGTACTTCCTGGTGGCGCCGGATCGCCGCGAAGCCGATGTCCGTGCCCAATTCGCCCGGCCGGCGTTCAGTCGGGTCAGTGAGCTGGACCTGCGCTACCTGCCCTACAGCGAGCTCGAAGCGCACCGGGTGTCCATCGCGCGCTTTGGCGAAGGCCTCAAGCCGATCGAGGCGATCGCACAGCCGCTTCGCTGATATGGCGGTCCGGCCCGGGCGACCTTTTCGACAAGGTGGCCGCGCTGCGTGTCCGTGAGATCGAGCGCCTGCAAGGCCGACCGTCGTGTCAGCAGCCTGCACGAGACCGCGGATGCGCGTGAGGAGCGCCATGCATGGGCCCAGCGGCGGGCGAAATGCGCGAATGCCCAACCATTGGCGCGCGAAAGACCTGTCGATGATGTCGTCGGCTGGCGCGCCAGGGCTGCGGCGATCCCGATCAGTGTTTGACATCCGGGGTGTGGCCGGCACGGCGACCGGCGCATGCGCGCGGAGCACCGGGGTCCGGCGAGGCAGCGCCTGCGAATCGCCCGCCCGGCTGCGGTCGGGCCATCGTCGTGCAGCTTCGTCGAGCATCAGCTTCGCCTCGCCCTGCCCCCGCTGGCGAAGGATGTGCCCTGCCGGCGCCGCAACCCGCCCTGCCCGGCCCGCGGATCAGTCCCGCTGCGCGATCCGCGCGCCTTCGTCGACCCGGTCTCCCGGGTGCAGCACGACGCGTTCGCCTTCCGCGAGCCCGGACAGCACTTCGGCGACGCGGCTGTTGCGTCGACCGACGCGCACCATCCTCAGGCGCGCACGGCCGCCGTCGTCGACGAACACCGCCCAGCGCTCGCCGTTGCGGAACAGGGCTCCAAGCGGCACGGTGAGCGCGTCGGGCCGGCTCCAGATGACGATGCGGACGATGACGCGGTAGTCGTGCCCCAGCCGTTGCCAGCGCTGCGGCGGGTCGATGAGGTCGATGATGGTGCGCACGCGCTGCTCTTCGATTCCCAGCGCGGACACCTTGACGAAACCCGCCGGCTCGACGCGCCTGACGCGCCCTTCGACGGGCGCCCCACCCCAGCCGTCGATGCGCACGCGATCGGCGGCATTCACCTGCACGGCGTCGTCGGACAGCAGTTCGGCAACGATTTCGAGATCCGTCGGATCGCCGACCTGCACGAGCGGCGCCCCTGCCGGTACCACGGCTTCGCTTTCCTGCAGACGCGTAAGGATCCGACCCGTTACCGGCGAGCGTATGCGGACACAGCATCCCGCGTCCGCGGCACCGTCCACGATCTCGACCGGGTTCCTCAGGCGCGCGCTGGCGCTGGCGCGCTCGTTGCGGCGGACCTCGAGCGCAGCCGCGGCGCTGGCCAGGGCCGCCTCGTTGGCCTGCACTGCCGCCCGTGCCTGGTCGAGCGCGCTGCGCGCCACGAGGTTCTGCGCTGCAAGCGCGCGAATCCTCGCGAACTCGACGCGCGCCAGATCCAGAGCCGCTTCGACCCTGCGTCGTTCGGCTTCCGCGAGCGCTACCGCCGCGGACGATGCGGCCTGAGCCGAGCGCAGTTCCTGATGCAGGCGCGGATCATGGAACCCCGCGGCGGCGGGCCGCATCACCGCCACCACGGTCTGGTTCGCGACGACCGCGTCGCCGGCTTCGCGATCGATCCTCAGCACCGTGCCCGTCAGCGGCGCCGAGACCGTATAGATGCGCCGGATTCGCGTCTTCGCTTCCTCATCGACGGTGACTTCCATCGGCATGCGCGCGACTGTCGCGAGATCCACGGGCACCCCCCTCGGCCGCGCAAACCAGGCCACGCCGGCGATGACCACGGCCGCGGCGAGCACTTCGAGGATTCGGCGCTTGGCAATGCTACGCATCATTCAGTCCCGGGTCTTGAGGACCTCTACCAGGTCCAGGGCATACACACGCGTGCGGACCACGACGGCGGAAAAAAGCGCTGCACCGATCACGGTCGCGCTCGCCATGGCGTAGGTGAACGGTTCGATGACGCCACGCACCCGCATGATCTCTCCGGCGAGTTGCGTACGCATGATCCAGCCCAGCGCATAGCCGATGGCCCAACCGGGCGGCTGTGCCAGCAAGGTCAGCAGTGCGAGTTCAAGCAGCAGAAGGCGCAGGGCTTCGCTGCGCGTGAAGCCCAGAACCCGCAGGCTCGCCAGGTCGCGCGCACTTTCCGACAGGGAGATCCGGGCGTTGTTGTACACCACCCCGAATGCGATGACCGCCGCCAGGCCGGTGTAGATCGACCCCATCGTTCTGACGAACACGGCCGTGATCTCGCGGAAGTTGGCCAGCGATGCACGCTGCAGTGACAGCGCGCTGACGACAGGCATCGCCTTGACCTTCGCGTAGAACGCATCGAGCTGGTTCGCATCCAGGCTCACGTGGACACTGCTCGCCGCGGGCGCCTCGCGCATCAGACGCGCGAGCGCATCGGCGTCCATCATCGCCCGGATGCCGAAGTAGTCCTCGACCATGGCGGCGACCGGCACGGTCACGGTGCGGTTGGCGCCTTCCAGCAGGTCGATTTCGACGGTGTCCCCCGGCCGCACGCCCAGGACGCGCGCCAGCATGCCGGAGATCGCGACGCCTTCTTCCGGCAACTGCACCGGCTTGAGACTGTCGTCGATGATCCGGCTGAGCACCGCGGCACGCGGCTTTCCGCTGAGCATCACGCGGCGCTCGATGGCGCCGCGCCGGATCCGGATCGGAACCTCGCGCGAGACTTCGACGGCGATGACCCCGGGCATGTGCGCGACCTGGAAGGCCACCGCGGACGCGCGACGTTCGCCGAAAGCGAGGGTGGCGTCCTGGCGGTCTGCGAGGGAGAACGTCACGTCGGCCGTCGCGTCCATGATGTCGCGGATGAACAGCGCCACCACGACGATGCCGGTGGCGAATGCGATGCCCAGCAGGGTCAGGCCGGTGCGCAGGGGATGCCGCCCGATGTTGCGCAGCATCATCATCGTCTGCGGTGAGATCAGCCGGTCGAGCGACAGGCGCCGCGGCAACCCATGCCTGAAACGGGGTGGCGCAGGCGGCTGCATGGCGACGGCTGGCGGAAGGCGCGCGATGTCGCGTACCGCGCGCACCGCTCCAATGGCGGCCGCCACGAGGCTCAGCATCGCACCCAGGAGATAGGGCCAGGGGGCGTGGCTGAAGAGCAGGAACGGGAAGTGGAAATAGGTGGCGAGTATTCGCGTAACCGCGACGCCGAGCCAGGTTCCGGCGACGCTACCCATCGCGATGCCGACCACGGCGATGGCCAGCACGAACTTCACATAGTGGCCGGCGATCGCGCGGTTGCGATAGCCGAGAGCCTTGAGCAGCCCCACCTGCTCGCGCTCGAGTGCGACCAGCCGCCCCAGCGTGATGTTGACCAGGAACGCGGCCACCAGCAGGAAGATCGGTGGCAGGATCCGGCTCATGCTGTCGAGCATGTCGAGCTGGTGATCCAGCCAGGCATGCGAGGTCTGGTCCCGGCGGCCGTATGCAGCGCGACCGCCATACGGCTCGAGGATGCGGTCGAGCTGGCGGATGACGTCCGGCTCGGACGCACCGGCGAAGAGCTTGAGGCTGACGGACGAGAAGCCGCTGCTGAGGCCGTAGGCGGCGGCAAGTGCGCGCTCGGGCATCCAGATCACGCCGAAACGGCGATCGTCGGGCATGATGTCGCCGGGCCCGACGGCGAACACGAACTCCGGCGAGAGCGCGGTTCCGACGATGAGCAACTCCCGCTTGCGGCCATTGAGGATGGCGGCGAAGCGGGAGCCAGGCCCGAAGCCATGCGCGGCGGCGAAGTTCTCGCCGACCAGCACTTCCTGTTCGCTGCCGGGCTCGGGCATGCGTCCCTCGCGCAGGAACACGCGGTTGAGCATCTGCTCCCGCTCGTCGGGCAGCGAAATGAACTGACCGGTGGCGGGCTCGCGAAAATCGGGAATGTCGAGCAGCGCCAGCTGGGCGATGCGCGACTCCACGGCGGCGACTCCCGGGATCCGTTCGATCGCCGGAAGCAGCGCATCCGGCGCGCGGCGGACATTCGCGAACACGTCGGCAAAGCCGTAACGTTCGTAGTACGCGTTGCGCGTCTGCTCGAGTGCGTGGTGCGAGCCCAGGGCGAGCACCACCGTCGCCACGCCACCGCCCATGACCAGCGCGATGGCCAACGACTGCGCCCATAGCCGCCACAGATCCCGCAGCAGCTTGGTGTCCAGCACGTTCACCGGGTCACCAGGTCAGCTCGGTGGCGGCGAGCCGGGAGGCGTTCTCCTGGATCTTCGAGATGCGGCCGTCCGAAAAGAACAGCACGCGATCGGCCACGCCCTGGATGCTCGCATTGTGCGTGATGATCAGCGTCGTCGTACCCAGCTGCTGATTGACCGACAGCAATGCCTCGATGACCCTGATGCCGGTCCGTGAGTCGAGCGCGCCGGTGGGCTCGTCGCACAGCAGTACGTCCGGCCGCTTGGCGATGGCGCGGGCGATGGCGACGCGCTGCTGCTCGCCGCCCGACAACTGCGCCGGAAAGTGATGCATCCGGTCCTGCAGCCCCACCAGCGCCAGCGCCTCCTCCGGGCGCATGGGATCGCGCGCGATCTGCGTGACCAGCGCGACGTTCTCGTACGCCGTCAGCGAGGGGATCAGGTTGTAGAACTGGAACACGAAACCGACGTGCTCGCGCCGGTAGGTGGTCAGGCCGCGATCATCCAGGCCCGTGAGTTCCTGGTCCCTGAAGAACAGCGTGCCGCTGGTGGGGTGGTCTAGGCCGCCCATGATGTTGAGCAGTGTCGACTTGCCGCTGCCGGAAGGGCCGAGCAGAACGGCCACCTCCCCCTCCCTCACCTCGAGATCGAGGCCGGCCAGCGCCTTCACCTCGACCTCGCCGGTCAGGTAGATCTTGGTCAGACCGTGTGCTCTGAACACCAGCCGGTTCATGCAAGGTCGCCACGCGCTTTACGCAGGCGGGCAGTATGCCGCCGCGGGCGGGAAGGTCAAAGCGCGAACAGGCGCCGGTCGTGCAGGCACTGCCCTTGCGGCCCTGCGATGGCTGTGGCGGTCATGGCGCCGAACCGGCGCCGCCGCGGTGATCCCTGCCCGGGAACGCGTGGCCGACCGGCCACCTGTCGCGGTGTTTGGGCTACAGGATGATCCTGCCGGCAGGCGTGCCGAAGCCTCCGGGACACGCCCCTGCGTCCTGCCGCAGACCGACGCCCCGGCCCGAAGCCTGCGAGGCATGTGTCTGGACACCAGTACGGCGCTGCGCAGTCGGCTTGCGCGACGGATGCGCCGAAGTGCGATCAGTCCGGTGCCACCAGTACAGGCGCGAATCCGCCGCCCGGTGTCCGCATGTTGGTGGTCTGGCCTTCGTAAAGGCGTGCCGCAAGGAGCACGGGCTCTCCGCGCACGGCGTACGCGCGAACGTCGACCTTGAGCGAACGGCCGCTCGCCACCACGCGACGGCTCGGCGGGACAAGTTCCTGCGCGACGTAGGTCGCGCCGGCCAGCCCCTCCCAGGTGCGTCGGGTCAGCTTGTCGCCGCGATAGCTGCCCCGGCTTCCGTATCCGGAGGCGGGCTTGAAGAAGTGACGGTCGCGGGCTGCCCAGAATGCCTCGCGGGACGCGTCGTCGATCACATGGGTGCGGGGAATCGCGCCCAGCACAACGTCGGCCGTATCCGGCGGCACCCCGAGCTGCCCGAGGGCCTCGGCATCGGAAAGCACGGCGAGATCGCGCTTGTCGGCGTACAGCGCGTGGGCGCGTGGCGTCGGGCTGATGTGCACGGAGCCGGATATCAGCGCCGCGCGCAGGGCGGACGACGACGGGGCCGACAGGTCGAAGTCGGTCAGCCGGTTGTACACGCTGTCGATGCGCGTTCCCGAACGTTCCAGCTCGCGTCCCGTCCACGCCAGCTCGGATGGATCCGCGATGACACAGTCGATGCCGCGGGCCTCCAGGGCGCGGCGGTAGAGCAGGAACTCGGGATAGAGGAACTGCTCCACGGGGCGCTCGTCGACGATCGCAACGCGCTGCGCCGCGCGCGACGCGGGCAGCCAGGCATCGAGCGCGCTGGCGATGATGTCGGCCGAGCGCGCGGGCGATGCGCCCTCGCGCACGCAGCAGGCCTGCAGCGCATCGAGGGCGTAGGCGTTGAGCATCAGGCCGCCCGGATTGGTGTTGATCTCGATGACGCGCGGCCCGGCCGTGGTCAGGTGGAAGTCGATGCCGATGACGCCTTCGTCGACCGCCTGCGCCTCGCGCGCGATCGCAGGTGCCCACTGCATGACATGGCGGACGTAGGCGGCATTGCGCGTGATCGCATGCAGTGCGCGGCATACGGAGGCGATGCGATCGTGATCCGCACGCTCCAGGAACAACGCGTGAGGCGAGAACAGATGCGCGTGGCGTTCTGCAAAGGCGACGTCGGCGCCGATCAGCCGGGTGAGCTCGCTGCGCAGCGCCGGAACTTCGAGCACCGAGCAGCGGCATGCCGCGTTCAAGGCGTCGGCCGGGCCGTTCGAAGGGCAGACGGTGGTCACCGGACCCGGACTGGTCATCATGACGTCATGCTCAACATGGGTGTGCGAAGTCTGGACCCAACTCCAACCTCTGGATTGATCCAGATCAATTCATATGTAGTTCGGTGCGGTAATGTAAACGCATGTTCGCCAAACGCACCCGACGCCGGCTGGTTTCGATCCTCGTGATCGTCGCGCTGCTGTGGACGCAGGTCGTGCTGGCAGCGCATGGCCTGTGCGCCCCGCATATACCGGCGGCTGACTGCGAGGCGGCAACCGTCACCACGCGCCAGATCGGCGCGCAGGTGGCTACCGTCGGCATGGACAGCATGATGGACGCCAGCTGCGCTGCGCATTGCAGCCGGGACGATACCTCTCCGGATGTGTCGCGGATCCCGCCGCTGCCGGTGATGCTGCCTGTGGCGTTTGGCTGGGCAGACCTTTATCCGGTGATCGTCATGGGCTCGGGCGGCCACGTCGACGCCGAAGATCCCGCCTGTAACCCGCGAGGTCCGACAGGCCATCCGGCAGGGGTGCTGCTGATCTAGATCGTCTCGCAGGGCGCGATGCGCCCCAACGGCCCATCCCCTGGCGGCTGTCCTGTCGACCCTGGTCGAACGAGGCTTTCCATGTCCCATATGCATCAAACGTCGCGACGGCGCGGCGTATCGCGGCCGACCTTCCGTGCCGCGACCACCCTTCTCGCTGTTGCCCTCGCGCTTGCGCCCTGGCACGCATCCTTCGCACAGTCCGTGCCAGGGCGCGATCTGGCCTCCGTGCAGCGCTGGCTTCGTGACCATAACCCGGAGCTGGCAGCCCTCGCACTCGAGGCTGAAGCGGCCCGGGAGCGCGTCTATCCCGCAGGTGCCCTGCCCGACCCCATGGTCGGCCTGACGCTGCGCGGCATCGACCCGTCCGAGCCCTGGCGCGGGCCGTCTCCCGAAGCCGGCAATCTGCTGCAAGTGCGCCAGCGCTTCCCTCTGTGGGGGAAACGCGACCTTGCGCGTTCGATCGCCTCGCACGAGGCGGATGCGGTACGCCACGAGGCGGCTGCACGCGGCCGGGAACTCCTCGCCCAGGCCGAAGCGGCGTACGTGCGCTACTGGGAGGCCGCGGAGTCGCTGAAGGTCATCGACCGCAGGCTGGTGCTGCTGCGGCAGATCGAAGAGATCGCCGGCGTACGCTATGCACTGGGAATGGCCCCGCAGCAGGACGCCATCCGCGCTCAGGTGGCCGCGACGGCACTGCAGTCGGAGCGGCTGGACCGCGAGGCGATGCAGCGGGAAGCCGCGGCGATGCTCAACGGGCTGCTCGGCCGGCCAGGTGGCGCGCCGCTGGAAGCGCCAGCGGGCGCTCCCGATCTGCCGCTGCGATACACCACCATCGAGGACGCGCTCGCCGCCTCCGCCACTGCGGCGCATCCCGCGCTGGCAGCCCGGGATGCGATGGTGCGCGCAGCGGAGGATGCCGAGCGCCTGCAGCTGCGCAGCCGGCTGCCCGACGTGACATTCGGCGTGGGCGCAATGGAGCAGCGCGGCGGACTGGACAGCCTCGAGTTCATGGTCGAGCTCGAAGTTCCCCTGCAGCGTCGCGCGCGCCGTGCCCGCGAGCGTGAAGCGAGCCTGCGTGCCGGCGCCGCCCGCCTGCGCGAGACGAGCACCGAACGCGAGCTGGCCGCACGCCTGGCAGGCGGCCTGGCCCGCTGGCGCGCGGCGCGCGCACGTCGCGAGCTCACCGAGCGCACGCTGCTTGTCCAGGCCGACGCGAATTTCCGCTCGGCGCTCGCCAGCTACCAGACCGGCGAAGTCGACTTCGCCACCGTTCTCGACGCGCTCGATGCGTGGCAGGACGCCGAACTCAGCCGCCTGTCGTCGCGGCGGGACGAAGGCCT
Source organism: Pseudomonadota bacterium (assembly GCA_049323195.1). Taxonomy (GTDB): domain Bacteria; phylum Pseudomonadota; class Gammaproteobacteria; order Xanthomonadales; family Xanthomonadaceae; genus Cognatilysobacter. Next base: position 17,248 of record JBMOOW010000148.1, read on the forward strand.
CGCCGCTGCCGATGTGCGCGCCATCGAAGGAGTCACACTGTGAATCGACTGACCGTGGCCGGCGTCTCCGCCGGGGCCCTCCTGCTCGCGCTCGGCGCGGGTTATCTGCTCGGCCGCTCACCGGCCGTGTCCACCAAGCCTTCCGCCGACGCCGGGCAGGCTGGCCGCCGTATCCTCTACTACCGCGACCCCATGGGGAGAGCGGATACGTCGCCGGTTCCCAAGAAGGATCCGATGGGGATGGATTACGTCCCCGTCTATGCCGACCAGCCCGGACAGCAGGCGCAGGTGCCGGGCGCGGTGTCCATCGATCCGGTGCGGCTGCAGACGCTGGGTGTGCGCACCGAACCCGTGCGCCGCGAGCGGCAGGCCATGACGATCAGGGCGAGCGCGACACTCGCCGTCGACGAGTCGCGGCAGTACGCGATCGCGCCCCGCTTTGACGGCTGGGTCGAGCGGCTGTATTCCAACCAGACGGGGCAGGCGGTGCGCGCGGGCCAGCCTCTGCTCGCGGTATACAGCCCGCAGGTCGCCGCCACGCGCGAGGAAATCCGTCTGGCCGACAACGCCATCCAGCGCCTTGGAGGCGCCGACCCGGCGGGCGCGGCAGCGATGCGCCGCCTGCGCGATGCGGCGATGCAGCGGCTTCGCAACTGGGAAATCTCCACGGCGGGCAGTGCGGGCAACACCGTCCTGTTTCGCTCCCCCGTGTCCGGCTTCGTGCTCGAAAAGCCGGTGGTCCAGGGTGCGCGCTTCGCGCCAGGAGAAACCATCCTGCGCGTCGCCGACCTCTCACGGGTCTGGGCGGTCGCGCACGTGCCGGTCGCACAGGCTCAGGGGCTGGCGACCGGTCGTCCTGCGCGTTTCGAATCGCCCACCCGTCCCGGCGAGGTGGCCGAGGGACGCATCACGTTCATACAGCCGACCGTCGATTCGCAGTCGCGCACCCTCGACGTTCGGGTCGAGATCAGCAACCTGTCGGGCGAGTGGCGGCCCGGGCTGTTCGGAAACCTGACATTCGACGGCCCGCAGGTCGACGCGCTCACCGTGCCCGAGGCCGCCGTGATCGACAGCGGCGAACGGCAGGTGGCACTGGTCGACCTGGGCGGCGGCCGGTTCGCCCCGCGCGAGGTAGCGGTCGGCCGTCGGCTGGGCGGGCGTATCGAGATCCTATCCGGGTTGCGCGAGGGCGAGCGGGTCGTCACCGCGGCCAACTTCCTGATCGACGCCGAGAGCAACCTGCAGTCCGCGCTGCAGGGGCTGGGCGCGCATAACCACGGTGCGCCCGCGGCGACGCCGGCTCCCGCTCCGTCCGAGCCCAGCGCCGCACCCAGCGGCCACGAGGGCCACTGACATGCTCGCCCGTCTAATCGAATGGTCGGTCCGCAACGTCTTCCTGGTCATCGTCGCGACGGTCGCCCTGGCCGCCGCGGGCGCGTACGCCGTGCTGCGAACGCCGCTGGACGCGCAGCCGGACCTCTCCGACGTGCAGGTCATCGTCTACACGGACGTGCCCGGGCAGGCGCCGCAGGTCGTCGAGGACCAGGTCACCTACCCGCTGACCAGCGCCCTGCTCTCGGTACCGCGCTCGAAGGTGGTGCGCGGCTTCTCGTTCTTCGGCGCGTCCTTCGTCTACGTGATCTTCGAGGACGGAACCGACGTCTACTGGGCGCGCTCGCGCGTTCTCGAGTACCTCAATTTCGCTTCGAAGAACCTGCCGGCGGGCGTGACCCCGACGCTGGGCCCGGACGCGACCGGCGTGGGCTGGGTCTACCAGTACGCACTGACGTCGCCCCGCCACAGCCTGGACGAGCTGCGCAGCCTGCAGGACTGGTACGTGCGTTACCAGCTCACCAAGGCCGGCGGCGTTTCGGAAGTCGCCAGCGTGGGAGGCTTCGTCCGCCAGTACTCGGTCACGGTGGACCCCGCACGCCTGCGCGAGTACGGGATCGCGCTGGCGGACGTGGTCAAGGTGCTGCGCGAGAGCAACCGCGACGTCGGCGGCCGCACGGTCGAAATGGCCGAGACCGAGTACATGATCCGCGGGCGCGGCTACCTGCGGAACATGTCCGACATCGCCTCGCTGACGATCGCCGCGCGCGATGGCCGGCCGGTACGCATCGGCGATCTCGCACGTGTCGAGCTGGTGCCCGACGAACGCCGCGGCGTGACCGACCTGAACGGAGAGGGAGATGTCGTCGCCGGCATCGCGGTCGCGCGCTACGGCGAGAACGCGCTCTCGGTCATCCACAACATCAAGACCAGGATCGCGGAGATCGGCAGCGGCCTGCCCGAGGGCGTGAGCCTTCGCACCGTCTATGACCGCTCCGATCTCATCCACCGTGCCATCGAGACGCTCAAGCGCACGCTGATCGAGGAGAGCCTGATCGTCGCGCTGGTGTGCCTGGTGTTCCTGTTCCACGCGCGCAGCGCGCTGGTCGCGATCCTGATGCTTCCGATCGGCGTGATGATCGCGTTCATCGCGATGCGCCTTCTGGGCATGAACTCCAACATCATGAGCCTGGGCGGCATCGCCATCGCGATCGGCGCGATGGTGGACGCCGCGATCGTGATGATCGAGAACGCGCACAAGCACCTGGAGCGCGACGACGGTTCCAAGCCCCGTGCGCAGCTGATCATCGACGCCTGCCGCGAGGTGGGGCCCTCGCTGTTCTTCAGCCTCATGATCATCACCGTCTCGTTCCTGCCGGTGTTCGCGCTCGAGGCCCAGGAAGGGCGCCTGTTCAAGCCCCTGGCGTTCACCAAGACCTTCGCCATGGCCGGCGGCGCCATCCTGTCGGTGACGCTGGTGCCGGTGCTCATGTGGATCTTCGTGCGCGGCAGGATCACGCCCGAGGCGAAGAACCCGGTCAACCGCGTGCTGATCCGCGCCTACCGGCCGATCATCCATGGCGTGCTCGCCCACAAGGGTGCGACGCTGGCGGTGGCCGCGCTCGTGCTGGTCGCCAGCGCGTGGCCGGCGATGCGGCTCGGCAGCGAGTTCATGCCGACCCTCAACGAAGGCACGCTGCTCTACATGCCGGCCTCCCTGCCCGGCATGTCCGCCACCCAGGCCGCCAGCCTGCTGCAGAAGCAGGACCGCATCATCAAGTCCTTCCCGGAGGTCGAATCCGTGTTCGGCAAGGCCGGGCGCGCGCTCACGGCCACCGACCCCGCACCGCTGGAAATGGCCGAGACGGTCATCAATCTCAAGCCGGAAGACCAGTGGCGGGAAGGCATGACGGTCGATCGCCTCGTCAAGGAAATGGACGCGGCACTCAAGTTCCCCGGTGTCGCCAATTCCTGGACCATGCCGATCAAGGCGCGCACGGACATGCTGGCCACCGGCATCCGCACGCCCGTCGGGATCAAGGTCTTCGGCCGTGACCTCGGCGAGCTGGAACGCCTGTCGCGGCAGATCGAAGCCGTGGTACGCAAGGTCCCGGGCACCACCAGTGCCTACGCCGAGCGGCTGACCGGCGGCTACTACCTCGACGTGGACCCGGACCTGGAGCGCCTTTCGCGCTACGGGCTCACCGTAGGCGAGATCCAGGAAACGGTGGCCACCGCGCTCGGCGGCGAGATGGTGACCACGGTACTGCAAGGTCGCGAGCGGTTCGGCCTGATCGTTCGCTACCCGCGCGAGCTGCGCTCGGATCCCCAGTCCATCGCGGCCAACGTGCTGGTGCCGACGATGGACGGTGCCCAGGTGCCTTTGGGCGAACTGGCGACGCTGGCCGTGCGCAAGGGCGCGCCGAGCATCCGCACGGAGAACGCGATGCTCTCGGCCTACATCTACGTCGACACGCGCGAAAGCGACATCGGGCGCTATGTGCGCAGTGCGCAGGCGGCCGTCGCGCGCGAGGTCCGCTTCCCGGCCGGCTACTACGCAGGCTGGAGCGGGCAGTACGAGTACATGCAACGCGCCGCGGCGCGGATGCGCATCGTGGTACCGGTCACGCTCGCGATCATCTTCCTGCTCCTTTACCTCAATTTCCGCCGCGTCACGGAGTCGCTGATCGTGATGCTGTCGGTTCCGTTCGCCCTCGTGGGGGGCGTGTGGCTCATGTGGATGCTCGACTACAACATGAGCGTCGCGGTCGCCGTCGGCTTCATCGCGCTCGCGGGCGTGGCGGCGGAAACCGGCGTCGTGATGCTCATCTACCTGGACCATGCACTGGAGGCCAGGACTGCCGAGCGCGCGGCGCAGGGGCGTGCGCTCGACGAGAGCGATCTCGTCGACGCCATCATGGAAGGCGCGGTCGAGCGCGTGCGTCCGAAGATGATGACGGTGGTGGCCATCATGGCGGGCCTGTTGCCCATCATGTGGAGCACGGGCACGGGTTCGGAGGTGATGCGTCGCATCGCGGCGCCGATGGTTGGCGGCATGGTCTCGTCGACGGCGCTGACGCTCGTGGTCATCCCGGTCATCTATGCGCTGGTGAAACGTCGGGCGATGCGGCGCGCGGCCGCCCGGTGACGTCGTGTCGAAGGGACGGAATCCCCGGTCGGGCTGCATGGCCGGGGTTGAAAGTCCGAACCTGGGTCCATGCTCAAGGGTTTTCCTGATTTCGATCAAGTTCCGAACAAAAAACATGCGCATGATCGACGCCAGCGAAAGAAGGCACAGGGCAGTCTGGATCATGGTTGCGATGCCTGCTTGACCTGCGCGTGACACACACGTTTAGGGTGACTGCCATGGCTTTGAGTCGACGCTCGTCCCGTTTGAAGGAAGCTGTCGTGGCGCATGACGCCATGACGCTCGCGCAACTGGCCCGCGCGGCGGGCGAGCCCGTGCATGTCGTTCGCTACTACGTGCGCATCGGCCTTGTAGAGGAGCGGGTGCGGGAAGCGAACGGGTATCGGCGCTTCGATCGGGGCGCGCTCAAGCGGCTCGAGTTCATCCGCCGTTCCCAGCGGCTCGGCTTCAGCCTGGACGAGATCGGTCAGTTCATCGCCGATGCGCATCGGGGGCGCACCCCCTGCCCGCGCGTGCGCGCCCTGCTGGAGACACGCCTGCCGGCGGTCACGCGCGAGCACGGTGACGCTACCGCCCTTCTCGTACGCATGCAGGAGGCACAGCGCCGCTGGCGGCGCCTGCGCGATCGCGCCCCGTCGGGTTCCGAGATCTGCCGTCTCATCGAGAGCACTCCGTGACACGCACGGCTGCGCCCCCCGGCGGCGGGCGCGAGCCGATTCCAGTCGCCGCCAGTGGAGGTTCCATGGACGCCGAGCACCACGAAGGCCCACCCCGCCGCCGCCTGCAGTGGCTCTGGTGGTCGCTGGCCGCTGCCGCGCTGTTCTATCTGGTGGTCGAGCATCGCGCGCATGGTCCAGGACTGATAGGACTTCTGCCGTGGCTGATTCTCGCCGCCTGCCCGCTGATGCACGTACTGGGGCACGGAGGGCACGGCGGGCACGGCGGGCACGCCCGGGGTGACCAAAGCGACGGGGGAGCCGGTCGTGTGCCATCGAAGCCGCCGCGCCCTGCCACCCCGCCTGCCGAGGGCGTGGGCACGGGTTCGTCACATGTGCATCCGGGAGATCGCTCATGAACCATCCGGGCTATGGCTATGGACTGTGGGCGCTCGCCGCAGTCAATGCAGCGTTCTTCATCTTCTTCGCGTGGAGCTTCTACAAGCCGGTCAATGCGCGCGACTGGCGCAGCTTCGGCTTGTACACGGCGTTCATCGTGGCGCTCTTCGCCGAGATGTACGGCTTTCCGCTCACGCTGTACCTGCTCTCCGGGTGGCTCTCGAGCCGGTTCCCGCAGGTCAGCTGGATGAGCCACGATGCCGGACACCTGCTCGAGATGCTCTTCGGCTGGCGCAGCAATCCCCACTTCGGCCCCTTCCACCTCGCCAGCTTCGTGCTGATCGGTGGCGGGTTCTGGCTGCTGGGCAAGGCCTGGCCACCGCTGTATCGCGCGCAGCGCGAGGGGCGGCTCGCGCGCGAGGGCGTGTACGCGCGCATCCGGCACCCGCAGTACGTCGCCTTCGTGCTGGTGATGACCGGCTTCCTGCTGCAGTGGCCCACGCTGATCACGCTGGCGCTCTACCCGGTGCTGCTCATCGCCTACGCGCGGCTGGCGCGGCGCGAGGAGCGCGATTGCCTGGAACGCTTCGGCAGCGAATACGCCGAGTACATGCGGCAGGTGCCCGCCTTCATTCCCCGCCGCCCGCGCGTCGCGCAGCCCACCCGCCCATGACCTGAGGAGAACGCCATGATCTGTATGCCTGCCTGGCGCTACGGCGCCGCCTTGTCCCTCACCGCGGGCGTGCTCTACATCGCGTGCGCCATCGTGGCCATGCTGGTACCGGATGCCATCGCCCGGGCACTGACCACCGTCGTCCATGGGCTCAACATAGGCGGCCTCACCAGCCAGGTTCCGTCGACGTCGATCGACGCCGTGGGCATGGGACTTGTCTACGTCACGGTCTACGCCTTCGTCGCCGGCTGGCTGTTCGGCGTGGTACACAACAGTCTCGCGCGAGGGCGCTCCCGGTGACGGGCGCGCGCCCCGGGCCGGCCTTGCCGTGGCCTCGGCCGCGCGGTGCGGTCTGCAGTACCGGCCTGCGCGATGCACCGGGCCGGCGACCGCTGCAGGGCCGCTCGGCGCGCCGCATGTCCCGTGACGACCGCTCCGGGCGCGACGTCCCGCGTGGGCACCCGCAAGCACGGCGGAGCGCGCCATGAGTGGCCGCAGATCGCGCCGGCTTCGTTATCCGAGAGAGCGGGCGCCGCTTCCCGGCTGGCCGCCGGTGCTCGTGTTCTGGGTGCTTCTCGCAGGCGCGGCGCTGTACCTGCTCGGTGAGCACCGCGTGCATGCCCTCGGGGTCGTGGCGTATCTGCCGGCGCTGATCGCGGTGCTCGCTCCGGTGTGGCTGCACCGAGCGCTACCCCCCGACGCCCTGGTCCGTCCGGTGCGACGACCGCGGCGCGATCCCCTTGCATCGACATCGAGGACTGGAAGTGACTGAAATGCGAGCGACCGTCTTGAGACACCACGCCTGGCCCATCAGCGGCATGGTCAGCACCGGGTGTGCACGCACGCTCGAGCGTGCGATCCGTGAACTGCCCGGCGTTACCGGGGTGGCCGCCAACTTCGCCACGCAGAGCATGCAGGTCGATTTCGCGGCGGGCGTCCTCGAACCAGGACGCATCGAGGAGGCGATCCGCGCCTGCGGTTTCCGCTACGGACCGGGGCATGCCGCCCATGGCACGAACGGGTCCGGAGCCCCGGTGCCGGCAACTCCCGCACGCCCGCATGCGGATCACGGCGCGCATGCCGCCCACGCGGCTGTTCCATCCGCGCCGGCCGAGGGCGGTGACAGGCCGCGCGAGGCAGCCCGCCCGGGGCACGAGGGGCATGGCGACGCCAGCGCAGCCGGACAGGACATGCACGCCGGCATGCACCACGCCGGCGACCTGCATGCCGCTGCCCGCGATATGCGGAACCGGTTCCTGGTGGCGCTGGTCTTCTCCATCCCGCTGTTCTTCTGGTCGCCGATGGGCCTGATGGCGCCCCCCGCACCCCCATTCGGGCTGCGTGACGCGGTATGGCTCCTCATCCTGGCCAGCGGTGCGATCCTCTACCCCGGCTGGCCGTTCTTCCGCGCCGCGGTGCGCTCGCTGCGCCATGGCGTGCTGGACATGGCCGTGCTCGTGCTGCTCAGCGTGGGCACCGGCTTCGGCTTCAGCGTCGCCTCCACCTTCCTGTTCGACGGCCCGAACTTCTTCGAGGCGTCCTCGGTCCTGCTCACCTTCATCCTGCTCGGGCACTGGCTGGAGATGCGCGCGCGCGCGGGCGCGTCCGACGCGATGAAGGCGCTTCTCAAGCTCTCCCCGCCCCGCGCCGTGGTTCGCCGCGACGGGCGTGAGGTGGATGTCGCGACCGCGGACGTGCTTGTGGGCGATACGGTCGTGGTCCGGCCGGGCGCGAAGATCCCGGTGGACGGCATCGTCATCGAAGGCAGCTCGCAGGTCGACGAGTCGATGCTCACCGGTGAATCCATGCCCGTGCGCAAGGACGTGGGCGCGAGCGTGGTGGGTGGCGCCATCAACAAGAGCGGCGCCTTCGCGTACCGGGCGACTAAGGTGGGCAGCGACACCGCGCTGGCGCAGATCATCAAGCTGGTGCAGGACGCGCAGAACTCCAAGGCGCCCGCGCAACTGCTGGCCGACCGCGCCTCGCAGTGGCTGGTGCTCGCCGCGATCGTCATCGGGCTCGCGACCTTCGCAGTCTGGTTCTGGTGGATCGGGCAGACGCTGCTGTTCGCCCTGACCCTCACCATCACCGTCTTCGTCATCGCCTGCCCCGACGCGCTGGGACTGGCCACGCCGATGGCCGTCATGATCGGAACCGGGCTGGGCGCGCGCCACGGGATCCTGTTCAAGCACGCCGAGGCGATCGAGCAGAGCGCGCGCCTGGACGTGGTCATCTTCGACAAGACGGGCACGCTCACCGTCGGTGCGCCCGAGGTGGTCGACCTCGCCCTCGCGCCGGGCTGGACGGCCGACCGCCTGCTCGCGACAGCGGCGGCCGTGGAGGCGCATTCGGAGCATCCGCTCGCACAGGCGATCCTCAAGCGTGCGGGCGAGGTCGCGCGCCGTGCCGAGGGCTTCACCAACATCGACGGGCAGGGTGCGACCGGTGAACTCGACGGGCGCTCCATCGTGCTCGGCAACCGCCTGCTCATGCAGGCGAACCGGGTGGACCTGGGCGCGCTGGAGGCGGATGCGGCACGCCTGACCGGCGCCGGGCGCACGGTGATCTTCGTCGCCGTCGCGGGCGAGCTGGCCGGGCTGATCGCGATCGCGGACGCGGTGCGCGATACGTCGAAGGCGACGATCGACGAGCTGCACCGGCGTGGCGTGAAGATCGCCATGATCACCGGCGACAACCGGCCGACGGCCGAGCGGGTGGCGCGCGACCTGGGCATCGACATCGTGCTCGCCGACGTACTGCCCGGCGCCAAGGCCGACGAGGTCAAGAAGCTGCAGGCCAAGGGGCAGAAGGTGGGCATGGTCGGCGACGGCGTGAACGACGCGCCCGCGCTCACGCAGGCCGACGTGGGCTTCGCCATCGGCGCCGGCACGGACGTGGCCATCGACAGTGCCGACGTGGTGCTGATGCGCAGCGACCCCTACGACGTGGTCCGTGCGATCACGATCGCACGCGCGACGCTGCGCAAGATGCACCAGAACCTCGGCTGGGCCGTGGGCTACAACGTGCTCGCCTTCCCGCTCGCGGCGGGCGTGGCCTACCCCATCACCCTTTCGCCCGAGATCGCGGCGCTGTCCATGTCCGGCAGCTCGGTGATCGTCGCCCTCAACGCCATGATGCTGCGTCGCGTCCGGCTCGGTCCGGCCGGAACGCGCACCCCGCTGGAGCCTGCCGCATGAACGACATCCGCCTGCCTGCCGCAACCGCCACCGAAACCCCCACGCGCGAAAGCGACGCGCCGAGGCTGCAGTTCCTCGGCGCCGCCGGCACGGTGACCGGCTCGCGCTATCTCGTCCACGCCGCCGGCCGCCGCATCCTCGTGGACTGCGGCCTGTTCCAGGGCTACAAGGTGCTGCGCGAGCGCAACTGGGCCGCGTTCCCCGTGCCGCCCGATTCCATCGACGCCGTCGTGCTCACGCATGCGCACCTGGACCATTCCGGCTACCTGCCGGCGCTGGTGCAGCAGGGCTTTCGCGGCGCGGTGCACTGCACCGCGGCCACGCGCGACCTGTGCGGGCTGCTGCTGCCCGACAGCGCGCATCTCCTGGAAGAGGAGGCCGCGTACGCCGCGCGCAAGGGCTACTCGAAGCACGCGGTGCCGAAGCCGCTGTATACCGAGCGTGCTGCGCAACTCGCGCTGCGACGCCTGGTGGCGCACGACTACGACACCGACGTGGAGATCGCGCCCGGGGTGCGGCTGCGCTTCCACCCGGCGGGCCACATCCTCGGAGCGGCCCACGTGAGCCTGCATGCCGGCGGGCGGCACCTGCACTTCTCCGGCGACATCGGCCGCCCGGTGGACCCGATGATGAAGCCGCCCTCGCCGCTGCCCGCCTGCGATGTCCTGGTATGCGAGTCGACGTATGGCGATCGCAAGCACCCGCCCATCGATCCCGAAGCCGAGCTCGCGCCGATCGTCCGGCGCGTGGCCGAGCGCCGCGGCGTGATCGTGATCCCGGCATTCGCGGTGGGACGCGCGCAGGCGCTGCTGCTCAACCTGGCGCGGCTGCGCCAGCGCGGCGAGATCCCGGAAATTCCCGTGTATCTCAACAGCCCGATGGCGGTGAACGCCACGCAGCTCTACCACGCGCACCACCACGAGCACCGCGTCAGCGACGCCGACTGCACCGCCATGTACGAGCTGGCCACCTTCGTCAATTCCGTCGAGGAGTCGAAGGCGCTGAACCGGCGCAAGGGGCCGATGATCATCGTGTCCGCCAGCGGCATGGCCACCGGCGGCCGCGTGCTGCACCACCTTGAAGCCTTCGGGCCCTTCGAGAAGAACGCGATCCTGCTGGCCGGCTACCAGGCCGGCGGCACGCGCGGCGCCCTGCTGGCCGGCGGCGCCACCCGCATCCGGATGTTCGGACGGGAGGTGCCGATCCGCGCGGAGGTGATGCAGTTGCAGGCGTTCTCCGGCCATGCCGACGCCGACGAGATGCTGGCCTGGATGAGCACCGCGCCCACCCCGCCGGCACGCGTCTACGTCACGCATGGCGAGCCTGCGGCGGCCGACACGCTGCGCGGCCGGATCGAGCACGAGCTCGGCTGGCATGCACGGGTGCCCGAACACCTCCAGGAGGTGGAAGTCGAGGCCGCGTCGTGAACACGCCCGCCCACAGCCGCCTGCGCGTGGTCCGCGCGGGCCTGGACACCTACCAGACGCCCGTCGTCTACATGCATCGCGACTGCGATGTCTGCCGCGCCGAGGGCTTCGCCGCGCTGACCCGCGTGGAGATGGAAGTGGAAGGCCGCAGCCTCATCGCCACGCTCAACGTCGTGGTCGGTGACATGCTCCCGCCCGACGAGGTGGCGCTGTCGGAGGCCGCCTGGAACGCGCTGCGACCACGCCCGGGTGCGCTCGCCACGTTCCGGCACCCCGAGCCCGCGGCCTCGGCCGGAGCCCTTCGCGCCAAGGTCTTCGGCCAGCGCCTGGCAGGCACCGACTTCGATGCGCTGATGCGGGACACCGTCGACAACCGCCTCTCCGATCTCGAGCTCGCCGCCTTCGTGACGGCCTGTGCGGGAGAACGCCTGGACATGGAGGAAACGACGGCACTGACCCGGGCGATGATCGCCGTCGGCCAGCGCCTGGACTGGGGCGAGGGCCTGGTGCTCGACAAGCACAGCGTGGGCGGGCTGCCAGGCAACCGCACCACGCCCATCGTGGTCGCGATCGTCGCGGCGCTGGGGCACCGGATCCCCAAGACGTCGTCGCGGGCCATCACCTCGCCCGCCGGCACCGCCGACACCATGGAGGTGCTCGCGCCGGTCGCGCTGGATCTTCCGGCGATGCGGCGGGTGGTCGAGCGCGAGGGCGGATGCATCGTCTGGGGCGGCAACGTGCGGCTCTCGCCGGCCGACGACATCCTCATCCGCGTCGAGCGCCCCCTGGACTTCGACAGCGACGGCCAGCTCGTGGCCAGCGTGCTCTCGAAGAAGGCGGCGGCCGGCGCGACGCACGTGCTCATCGACATGCCGGTGGGCCCCACGGCGAAGGTGCGTGATGCCGACGCCGCCGCATCGCTCGCGGGCCGGCTCAGGGCGACGGGCGAGGCCATCGGCCTCGCGCTCGCCGTGCGTCCCAGCGACGGTCGCCAACCTGTCGGCATCGGCATCGGCCCCGCGCTGGAAGCGCGCGATGTGCTGAAGGTGCTGCGCGGCGAGCCCGATGCACCGGCCGACCTGCGCCAGCGCGCGATCGAGGTCGCCGGCGCGCTGCTCGACCTCGTACCGGGCGCCGCGGGCGACGGGGCGAGCCGGGCGGAGGCCACCCTCGCATCCGGCGCCGCCTGGGCGAAGTTCCTCGCCATCTGCGAGGCGCAGGGCGGCTTCCGCGAGCCGCAGACGGCCGGCTTCCGCGTTGCGCTCGAAGCGGCTGCAGGCGGGCGCGTGCGGTCGGTCGACAACCGCCGCCTGGCACGCATCGCCAAGCTCGCTGGCGCGCCGGCCGCGGCCATGGCCGGCGTGGAGTGCGGCACGCGCATCGGCGACCGCGTGCAGCCCGGGCAGCCGCTGATGACGGTGCATGCGCAGAGCCGTGGCGAGCTGGACTACGCGCTCGAATACGCACGCACGCACGACGTGTTCACCATCGACCCGGAGGCCGCGTGACGCGCACCCTGCTCCATCCACCCGCGGACGCCGCGCTCGCCACCCAGGTGGCGGCGCTGCTCGACGCCGACGCGGGTGCACTCGACCTGCACCGCTTTCCCGACGGCGAATCGCTGGTCACCCTGCCGCCGGACTTGGCCGGCCACGACGTCGTGGTACTGGCGGGCCTGCGCGAGCCCGATGCGCTCGCCATGCCGCTGTGGTTCACCGCCCATACCGCGCGCGAGCTGGGCGCGCGCTCCGTGCGCCTGATCGCCCCGTACCTGCCCTACATGCGCCAGGACAAGCGCTTCGCACCCGGGCAGGCCGTCACCGCACCGCTGTTCGCGCGCTTCGTCGGTGCGGCCTTCGACGGCCTGGTGACCGTCGATCCGCACCTGCACCGCATTCCCGCCCTGGACCATGTCTATCGCATTCCCGCGGCGGCCGTGTCCGCCGCCCCATTCGTGGCCCGCTGGCTGGCCCGGGAACTGCCCGATGCGGTCCTCATCGGCCCCGACAGCGAGAGCGCGCAGTGGGTCGGTGCGATAGCGCGCGATGCCGGCCTCCCGTTCCAGGTGCTCGCCAAGACCCGGCGCGGTGATCGCGAGGTCGACGTCACGCTGCCCGACGGCGCGGCGATCGGAACGCGCACGCCGGTCATCGTCGATGACATCGTCTCCTCCGGCCACACCCTGCTGGAGACGGTCGGTCATCTGCGGCGGCTGGGCCTGCCGGCGCCCGTCGTCGTGGTCATCCATGCGGTGTTCGCGGGCGATGCCCATGCACGCCTGCGCGACGCCGGCGTCGCGCGCATCGTGAGCACCGACACGCTGCCGCACGCCACCAATGCCATCAGCATCGCGCCCGCGCTTGCCGCCCAGGCCGCGGCACAGATCGCGGCCTCGCCCACCGCCGAGGAGGTCGGATGATCCCGTTCACCGCCGGATGTTCCGCGCCGGCACTCGACGCCGCCGAATGCCGGCGCATCGAGCTGCTGGCCCAGGCCTATCGCCAGGCCGATCCCGACTTCGCGCGCTGGGCGGCGGGCTACGGGGTGATCGCGCACCAGCCCCTGACCCAGGTGCGCGTGCACGAGATGGTCGATGAGCTGGTCGCACTCCGCCATGTCGCGGATGCACGCACCGCCTATCGACGGCTGGCGGCGGCCGACCGCGTCGCCAGCGCCGGGCTGTGGCTGGTGGCGCACATGACGTATGCGCGCCGGGTCCGGCTCGACGGCGGCGCGCTGGAGGCCGACGACTTCAAGCCGACGCCCGAGGGGCATACGGGCGGCGCCCTCAACATGGTGCCGGCCTACGTCGGCTATCTCGCCATCAACGCGCTGGATGGAACCACGCGGTCCTGGCTCATGGGCCAGGGCCACTGCGTGGCTGCGGTCGACGCGGTGAACGTGCTCACCGGCAACCTCACGCGTGCGCATGCCGAGCGCTACGACCGCAGCGAGGCGGGGCTGTCGCGCCTGTGCAGCGACTTCTACGCCTACAGCCTCAACCCGGACGGCACGCCGGCATCGCCCCTGGGCTCGCACGTCAACGCGCACACGGCGGGCGGCATGCTGGAAGGCGGCTATCTGGGCTTCGCCGAGCTCGAGTACGTGCATGCACCGCTTCCCGGCGAGCAACTCGTGGCGTTCCTGAGCGACGGGGCCTTCGAGGAGCAGCGGGGCGGCGACTGGGCGCCGCGCTGGTGGCGCGCCGAGGACTGCGGCCTGGTCGCGCCCATCATGGTGCTCAACGGCCGCCGCATCGAACAGCGCACGCAGATTTCCCAGCAGGGCGGCGGGCACTGGTTCGAGCGGCACCTGCGGCTCAACGGCTTCGAGCCGATCGGCCTGGACGGGCGTGATCCGGCGAGCATCGCCTGGGGCATCCACGTCATCGAGTCACGCCTGCGCGCCTGCGCGCAGGACCCGGAGCTGCCGGTGGTGCTGCCCTACGGCGTGGCGGAGACGATCAAGGGCTTCGGCTTCCCGGGCGCCGGCAGCAATGCCGCGCACAACCTCCCGCTCCCCGGCGTTCCGGCGGCCGATGCAGCCGCGCGCGCGCTGTTCAACGAGGGCGCCGCGCGGCTGTTCGTCCCGACATCCACGCTCGACCGCGCCATGGACGAACTGAACACGCATCGCGTGCAGAACCGGCCGCGCGAGCGTGACCACGCGCTGGCGACGCGCGACGTGCCCTGCCCCGTGATCCCACCCGTTGAACCCCCGCAGACCGGCAGGCCGCACTCGCCCATGCAGGCACTCGATGCGCAGTTCGTGCGCATCGTCGAGGCCAATCCGCAGCTGCGCGTGCGGGTGGGCAACCCCGACGAGCTGCGCAGCAACAGGCTCGACCGCACCCTCGACGCGCTCCGCCACCGGGTGCAGGTGCCCGAGCCGGGCGTGGCCGAGTCGCGGACCGGCGGCGTGATCACCGCGCTCAACGAGGAGGCGGTGGCCTGCGCCGCGCTGGCCAATACGGGCGGGCTCAACCTGGTGGTCACCTACGAGGCCTTCGCCCCGAAGATGCTGGGCGCGATGCGCCAGCACGCCAACTTCGCCCGCCAGTGCCGCGCGGCGGGGCGGCCGCCGGGCTGGCGCGGGGTGCCCATCGTGGTGACCTCGCACACCTGGGAGAACGCGAAGAACGAGCTCAGCCACCAGGACCCGACCATCGTCGAGGCCTGGATGGGCGAGATGAGCGACACCGCGCGCGCCGTGTTCCCCGTGGATGCAGCAAGCGCCGCTGCCGCGCTCGGCCACGTCTACCGCGACCCGGGCCAGATCACCGTGCTGGTCGTGCCCAAGCGGGCCGTTCCGCAGCGGCTGGATGCCGAGAGCGCCCGTCGCCTGGCCGAGGACGGCGCCGTGGTGCTGGCCGGCACGCCGGCGACGGCCGACCTGCTGCTGGTGGCGACCGGTGCCTACCAGTTGCTCGAACTCGAACGCACTTACGCACGCCTGACAGCGCGAGGCCTGGCCCCGGCGCTGATCTACCTCGGCGAGCCCGGGCGTTTTCGTGCCCCGCGCGACGCGATGGAGGCCGGCTACGTGCACGCGCCGTCGCGGCGGGCGGACTGGTTTCCGCCGGGCACGCCACGCGTGTTCCTCACCCATACGCGCCCCGAGCCCTTCCTCGGTGTACTGCGCCCGCTGGATACCGGTGCCGCGAGCACCGCGGCACTGGGCTTCATCAACCGCGGCGGCACGCTCGACGTGCAGGGCCTGCTGTTCGCCAATCGTGCGACCTGGGCGCATGCGGTCGACGCCGCCGCCCGTGTCCTCGGCCGCGATCGCGCCACGCTGCTCGAGCCGGCGGAAGCGGCCGCCGTGGATGGCCGCGGCGACCCCGCCGCGATCCTCCCGGCAGCCCCGGAGAATGCGCGATGACGCCCTCGGCCCGGCGAGCGCGAAAGCGCGCGGACCTCGCCTCGGTTACCGGGGCGGCCGTGGCCGGCGCCGCCGCAGGCGCATGGCTCGCGGCGGACCTGCGTCCGTGGGCCGGCGCGATCCGCGTGCCGGGGCCCGGCCCCGACGCGGCGTGCCTGGCCGCCAGGGACCGGCTCGACCGGGCCGGCGGCCGCCTGCCCGCGGTATGGAACCTGCTCCATGCCCTGTGCCACGTCGCGGTCCCCGGCCTGCTCGTGGCGCTCGCCCTGCGTGCCTGGAGCGGCCCATGAGCGGTACGCTGCGCCGTGGCCTCCACATCGGTGCCGCGGGCCTGCGGCTCGCGCTGTTCGCCCTGCGCTGGCGCCGCCGCGACCCGGCACGCCTGCCGGCCCGCTTGCGCGACGAGCTCGTGGGCCTGGGCACCACGTTCGTCAAGCTCGGCCAGGGGCTGAGCCTGCGCTGGGACCTGCTCACGCCGCCCTGGCGCGAGGCGCTGTCGAGCCTGCACAGCCACGTGCCGCCCTTCGATGCCGCGGCCGCACGCGCGAGCGTCGAGGCGGCCTTCGGCCGGCCGGTCGACCAGCTCTTCGCGCACTTCGAGGACCGCCCGCTGGCGGCGGCATCGGTCGCGCAGATCCACGCCGCGCGGCTGGCGGACGGACGCGACGTGGTGGTCAAGATCACCCGCCCCGGCATCCAGGCGCAGGTGCACACGGATCTGCGGCTGCTGCGCCGCCTCGTGCGCATCGCGCTGGTGCTGTGGCCGCCCCTGCGGCGCCAGCGCCCGCTCGATCTGGTCGAGGAACTCGCCCAGTTCCTCCATGCCGAGATCGACATGCGCCACGAGGCGCAGAACATGCGCCGCATGGCGGCGGTGATCGACATCCAGCCCGGCGTGACCCTGCCGCACGTGGTCGAGCCCCTCGCGACACGTGAGGTCCTGGTGCAGGAGCGCAGCCATGGCACGCCGCTCGAAGGGGCATTCGGCAGCCCGGCGGCGCCGGACCTGGCGTATGCACTGCTTGACGCCTACGTGCAGCAGCTCTTCGCGGCCGGCGTGTTCCATGCCGATCCGCATCCGGGCAATCTGTTCGTGCTCGAGGATGGGCGGCTTTGCTTCCATGACTTCGGCTCCATCGGCGTGCTCGACCCGGTCGCACGCCGGGCACTGGCCGCCATGGTGGAGGCCATCGCCGCGGGGGATGCGGGCGCCGTGCTGGATGCCGCCATCGGGATGGGCTTCTTCGGCGTGCATGTCGAGCGACGCGCGCACGAGCGCGAGATCCACGCAATCCTCGCCGAACTGGCGAGCCGCCCGCTCGCCGAGTGGTCGGTCGCCGAGGTGATCTGGCGGGTGGCCCGCATCGGCCATGGCGCGGACTTCCGCTTGCCGGCACACCTGCTGGTGCTGATGCGCACGCTGTTCCTGGTCGAGAGCACGCTGCGGGCGCTCGACCCCAACCTGGACCTGCTCGGCCGGCTGCAGGTCCACGTGCCGGCAATCGCGCGCACCATCGCCAGGGACCGCAGTACGCGCCGGCTGGCGATGCAGCTGATGCATGGCGCCCGCCAGCTGCCCGAGCTGGCCGCGAACTGGCTGCGCCAGGCGCAGCTGGGCGACGGCCGCCCCGCGATCGCCATCCATCACCGCGGCCTGCACTCCACGCAGGAGGCCATCGCACGCACGGGCAACCGCCTTGCGCTCGCGCTGGTCACGCTGGGCCTGTACCTCACCGGCGCGTTGCTGACGCTGCATTCCGACGGCCCGCGCGTGCTCGGGCACGTGCCCGTGCTCGCGGCGGTCGCATTCACGGCTGCCGCCCTGCTGTCGCTGCGCCTGGTTTTCGCCATCAGCCGATCGGGGCACCTGTGAGCCGCCTGCACCTGCTCGCGATCAATCTCGGCTCGGCCACCCTGAAGGCGGCCGCGTTCTCGGTGCATGCGCACGAGCCGGGCCGCGGGCCGGAGGTCGTCGAGCAGATGCGCGTGGAGGTTCCGGCAGGCGGCGAGGATGCCGATGCGCGGCTGGATGCGCTGCTCGCCGCGCTGCCCGAGCCCGCACGCAGCCCCGACTTCGTGGTGCATCGCATCGTCCACGGCGGCCATTACCACGAAGCCCGCGTACTCGACGACGCACTCGTGGCCGAACTGGAAGCCCTGGCACCGCTGGCCCCGCAGCACCAGCCCGGCGCGCTTGCCCTCGCCCGCGCGGCGCAGCGGCGCTGGCCGCAGGCCCGGCACGCGGCGGGCTTCGACACCGCCTTCCACGCCAGCCTCGCGCCCTGGAGCCGCCGCCTTCCCATTCCCGCGGACTGGGATGCGCTGGGGCTGCGCCGCTACGGGTTCCACGGGCTCGCCTTCGCGTCCGCGCTGCGGCAGGTGGCGGCGGTCGCGCCGTCGGTCGGGCGCGAGCGTGCGGTCTTCGCGCACCTGGGTGGCGGCTGCAGCCTCTGCGCGGTCCGCGCCGGCCGCAGTATCGACACGACCATGGCGCTCACGCCCCTGTCCGGCGTGCCCGGGCCCACGCGGTCGGGCGACCTCGACCCCGGGCTCGTCGTGCACCTGCTCCGCAGGCATGGGGTCAACGCCGCGACGCTCGAACGCCGTCTCTCCCGTGACAGCGGCCTTGCGGGCATCGCGGGCCACGGCAACCTGCGCATGCTGCTCGAGGACCGGCGGCCCGACGCCCGGCTGGCCGTCGAGCAGTTCGTCATGCGCGTCGCGCAGGCCATCGCCGCCATGGGCACCGCGATGGGCGGCATCGACCACCTGGTGTTCTCGGGCGGCGCCGGCCACCGCGCCCCGGCGCTGCGCGCACTGATCGTCGCGCAGCTGGGCTGGCTGGGGCTGGCGCTCGACGCCGCGCGCAATGCCGCCGGTGCCCGGCTGGTCAGCGCCCCCCCGAGCCCCGCCATCTGGAACATCGCGGTCGACGAGGAGCACGAGCTCGCCGTCGACGCGCTCACCGCACTGCTGCACGCGCAGCGCACCCTTCCACACCCCACGCACCCCGAGGTGTCGCCATGATGTCCATGATCCGGTTTGCCATCGTGCTCGTTCTCCTCGCCGCACTGCCAGCCGCTGCTGCGCCGCGTGCAGGCGGCCCCGTGCAGACCGTCGGCGAATACACGCTGTACTTCGGCGTGCTTCCGTCGGCCATCACCCAGGGCACGCCGCACAGCGCGGGGCCGAAGGATGCGCACGGCCTTCCGCGCGCCGACTTCAATCTCGAGCACCACTTCCTGGTCGTGGTTGAACGCACGCGCGACGGCGTCCGACCGCGCGATGCCGTAGTGACGGTCTCGGTCCCGATCGCGGGCTCGACGGTCACCCGCACGCTTTCGCCGATGCCGATCAACGGCCTGATGAGCTACGGAACCGTCTTCGTGTTGCCGCGGGCCGCGCGCTACGTCTTCGACACCACCGTGCGGATTCCGGGACGGGCGGCGCCGCTGCACGCACGCTTCGTCTATGCCCATCAGCAACCGCGGCGGCCATGAGCGACATGCTCCCCGGGTTCGCCGCCCGCGCCGGAGAGCCGGGTGCACGCGCCCTGCATTCGGTTGAAATCGGCGAGGGCACCAGCCCCGTCGCATTCCTGCACGGGCTGGGCGGCACCCTGCGCTACTGGACCTCGACAGCGACGATGCCGGTGTTCGCGCGCCATCGCACGCGCCTGCTCGATCTCTACGGCTTCGGCGACTCGCCGCGCCCCTGGTGCCGCTACACGCTGTCCCGGCACCTGGAGGCCCTGCATCGCAGCCTGGACCCGGCGCGCCCGCAGGTCCTGGTGGGGCACTCGCTGGGCGCCGCGCTCGCGCTGGCCTTCGCCGCACGGCGCCCGCGCCGCGTCGCCGGCCTCGTGCTGATCGGGCTGCCCCACTACGGCTCGCCGCAGCATGCGATCGACTGGTTCCGCCGCCAGCGGGGCGGCTGGATCTACACGAACCTGCTGGCCACCATGCTCGCCTGCGTGGTCACCCGGCGCGTGGCCGGTCGCATGCTGCCGCGGCTGGTGCGCGACGTGCCGCGGGTGGTGGCCGAGGATCTCGTCAAGCACAACGCGATGAGCTCGGCAACGTCGCTGTGGGACGTGCTCTACCGCCATAACCTGGCCGCGGACGCGGCACGGCTCCACCCGCGGATTCCCGTCCTGTGCATCCACGGCCTGGACGACGTGACCGCGCCCATCGAGGCGGTGCGGGGGCTCTGCGCGGCCCATCCCCGATGGCGGCTTCTCGAACTGGCCGCCGATCACCACCCCTGGCTGCGGGCGGGGCAGACGTGTCATAGCGCGATCGACACATTCCTGCGCGCGATCTCGCCCCCGCCCCGGCCCTGTCTCGCCGGAGCAGGCCGGGCTCGATGAGGATCCGCCTGCCGCGTCCAGGTCCCGGCCCGGCTGCAGCCGGCGCGAGCGCACTGGCGTATGCGGTGGTGCTGCCCATGCTGCCCGCGCTGGCGGCCCAGCTATCTCCGTCGCCTGCCGCCCCGCTCACGGGGCGCTTGATGGCGGCCTACAGCGTCGCTGCCGTCATGTCCGCGCCGCTGTGGGCACACTGGTGTGATCGCCACGCACGCACGGTGCTGCGGATCGGGCTGGTGGGCCAGGCAATGGCGCTGGCCCTGGCCCTGCTGCCGCCGTCGGTGGCGTCCCTGCTGTTGATGCGAACACTCCAGGGGGCTTTCGCCGGCGCGGTGCTGCCCGCGCTGTGGGCATGGGCGTCGGGCGAAGGCCTCGACGAACACCAGCGTTCGCAGCGGCTGGCCGATATCGCCCGCGGTGGCCTGGTCGGCGGGCTGTTCGGCCCGGCCGTGGGCGGCCTGCTGGCCGGAACCACCCTCGCCGGCCCCGCGCTGGCCGGCATGGCGGTCCTCGTGCTCGGTGCGGTGGCGGCACCGCACATGCCCATCACGGCCGATGAGGGGAAACCTGCGTCGCCCGCGCGTCGTGGTGCGCTCGCCTTCTGGCTGGGCCTGGGCGCCCTGGCCGCGGCGGCCATGAGCGTGTACGAGGTCGGCCTGACGACGAGAGGCCGCCTGGCACTCGGTCTTTCCCCGCGCGACATCGGCTGGATGTTCACCGGCTGCGGGCTCGTCATGCTTCTCGCGCAGACGCTGGTTTTCCGACCCGGTCACGACCCGGTGCGCGCCTTCGCCTGGGTGGCGCCTGCATTCGCGGCAACCGCCGTCGGGCTGGCGGTGCTGACCTGGCGACCCTCCGGCTGGTCCCTGAGCATGGGCGTTGCCCTGACCGCCGCCAGCGGGGGCATCCTGCAGCCGGCACTCGCCTATTGGACCGCCCGGGCCGCCGGCACGGCGACGGGCGCGACGCTGGGTCTACGGGCCACGGTCGCAACGGCCGGCCAGGCGGCGGGCAGCGTCGTCGGCGGCTATGCGTTCGCGCCCTCGGCGGGCGGCCGCGCCGCACTTGCCGGCACGCTTGCCGTTCTGGCCGGCGCCACGTGGATCAGCATGCGGTTGAACGCACGGCTGCGCGCCCGACACCACCTGACCAACACCCCGACCCACTCCCGACCATGAATGCGATCCTGCCCTGGAACCTGACCGCCACGCGCGCCCGCGCCCGCGTGGAGAAGCTGCTGGCCCACGCGGATGTACGGCTCGGCGGCCACCGCCCCTTCGATCTGCACGTGCACGACGAGCGATTCTTCGCCCGTGTGCTCGCCGAGGGCGCACTGGGCCTGGGCGAGTCCTACATGGACGGCTGGTGGGACGCGCCCGAGCTCGACGCCTTCATCGCGCGGCTCATGGAGGCGCGGCTGGACCAGGCCGTCATCGGCTGGGCCGATGTCATCGACGCGCTCGCCGCGCGCCTCATCAACCGCCAGGCCGGCCGTCGCGCCTTCACCGTCGGCGAGCGCCACTACGACCTCGGCGACGAGCTCTACGGCGCGATGCTGGGCGCGCGTCGCGTCTACAGCTGCGGCTACTGGCGCGGTGCGACCGGCCTGGACGAGGCGCAGGTGGCCAAGCTCGACCTCGTTGCCCGCAAGCTGCAGCTCGAGCCCGGCATGCGCGTGCTCGACATCGGCTGCGGCTGGGGCGAGGCACTCAAGTACATGGCCGAGCGCTATGGCGTGCACGGCGTGGGCATCACCGTCTCGCGCGACCAGGCCGACTACGCCAGGCGGCTCTGCGCGGGTCTTCCCATCGAGATCCGCGTCCAGGACTACCGCGAGGTGAACGAGCCGTTCGCGCGCGTGTTCTCGATCGGCATGTTCGAGCACGTGGGCGTGCGCAACTACCGTGCCTACTTCGACGTCGTCCAGCGCTGCCTGCCGCGTCACGGCATCACGCTCCTGCACAGCATCGGCAGCATCCGCTCGGGCGTGCGCACCGATCCGTGGATCGAGCGCTACATCTTTCCCAACTCCATGCTGCCATCGGCCGCGCAGATCACCGCGGCCTGCGAGGAACGGTTCGTGCTGGAGGACTGGCACAACTTCGGTCCGGACTACGACCTCACCCTGCAGGCCTGGCGCGACAACATCGAGGCCGCCTGGGACCGCCTCCCCGCGCGCTACGACGAGCGCTTCCGCCGCATGTGGCGCTACTACCTGCATGCCAGCATGGCCGGCTTCCGCACGCGCCGCCTCCAGCTCTGGCAGGTCGTGCTGGCACGGGACGGCGTGCCGGGCGGCTACCAGGCCCCTCGCTGACCGGAGCGCGCCCATGTGCTTTTCCGCTACTGCAAGTTTCAGCGCCGCCGCGGCCCTCGGAGTCACCGGCGCGTACGCCCTCGCGCGCGCCCATGATCGCCGCTACCGCCTTCTGGCCGCGATTCCGCTCCTGTTCGCCGTCCAGCAGGCGATCGAGGGCCTGGTGTGGATGAGCTACCCATGGCAGGCACCGGTGCTGCGGTCGGTGGCGACGCAGATCTATTCGGTGTTCTCGCACCTGCTCTGGCCGGTCTACGTGCCATGGGCGGTGCGCGCCATCGAGACGGTCCCATCGCGGCGCCGGGCGCTGCTCGTGCTCGCCGTCGCCGGCCTGGCCAGCGCCGCGTTCCTCGCCTGGGGAATGGTGGCCGACCCGATCCAGGTCGAGCCCGTCGGCGGCCATCTGGAATACCGCTCGCCGCACTTCTACATCGCCATCTCGCTCACCCTGTACCTGGCAGCAACCACGCTCAGTCTCGTGCTCTCGTCGGTGTCCGCGGTGCGCACGTTCGGCTTCCTGGCGCTCGCCTCGGCCGCGCTCGCCGGCGCGGTGTGGAGCCGCTGGTTCATCTCCGTCTGGTGTTTCTTCGCTGCCGTTCTCAGCGCCTACATCGCCTACGCCGTGCATCTTGCATCGCATCGCCACCCCGCCCCGACCCAAGGAGTCACGTCATGAAGACCCTGATCGCCGTCATCTACAAGCATCGCCCCCATGCCGCATCCGAAGTGCTGGCAACCCTGCAGGACCTCCAGCGCGAATACCTGGTCGATCTCGAGGATGCCGTCGTCGTGCGCCGCAATGACAAGGGCAAGCTGCACCTGCAGCAGTCCGTCAACCTGACCACCGCCGGCGCGTGGACAGGCGCCTTCTGGGGCCTGCTCGTTGGCCTCCTGTTCGCCGGGCCCATCGGCGGCGCCGCCGCCGGTGCCGCGGGCGCGGGCCTGGGCGCACTGATCGGAAACGCCGAGGACTACGGTATCGAGGACGACTTCGTCGAGGAGCTGAGCGCGGAAGTGGAGCCCTGTTGCTCCGCCCTGTTCGTGCTCGCGCGGTCGATGACGACCGACAAGGTGCTCGAAGCGCTGGAAGGAACCGGCGGACGCCTGCTCCGCACGTCCCTGCCGGCTGACGTGGAGGAGCGCCTGCAGACTGCGCTCGACACAGCATCGAACGACGCGTAACCGGCCGCGCCCGGGTGGCGTCCGCCGGCCCGGGCGTCGTCGCCGATGCGGCGCTGCCGCGCCGTCCCCGTCGCCACCCGGATCGGGCGGATGCCGCGCGGCAGGGCCGCTCGACATTCGATCCGTCTCCTCATGCCCGGGCCGGACTGCGGTCCCGACTCCCGACCGCATGGATTCCCCGGTCAGCAGGTGTCTGGGCGCAGCACCGGGGCCGTGCCCTTCCTCACCCGTTGTCGATGGCGGCCGTGGCACCTATGCAGGCTTCCCCACCGCATGGAGTTCGCAATGACCACTCGAAAGCCTCTCAGCCTTGCGGCGTCGCTGGTGTTCGGCACGGTCCTGGCCGTTGTCGCCACCGGGTGCGCGAAGACCGACGACGCCGCCGACGCCCCTGCCGCGGGCACGTCGACGGCTGCGGCACCGTCCGACACCTCGACGCCGGCCGCCGCAGGTACGGGTACGGAAACGGCGGGTCAGAGCGCCGGGTCGATGGAACTGCATCGCGCCATGGAGGACGGCAAGGCCATGCCGATGAGCATGTCCGGTGACGTCGACAGGGACTTCGCGTCGATGATGACGATGCACCACCGGACCGCCATCAGGATGATCGACGTGCTGCAACAGAACGGGCACTCCGCCGAGCTCAAGGCCTTGGCGGCGAAGATGAAGGCCGACCAGCTGGACGAGATCGAGAAGATGGCGCCGCACGTGTCGCCTTCCGCTGCCCCGACGGCAGGTCACGAGGGCATGGCCGGCATGGACCATGGCCAGGGCGATGGCAAGGGATCGGATGAGCTGCATCGCATCATGGAAGACGGCAAGGCCATGCCCATGACCATGTCGGGCAACGTCGACAAGGATTTCGCCACGATGATGACGATGCACCACCAGACCGCGATCAAGATGATCGACGTGCTGCAGCAGAACGGGCATTCCGCCGAACTCAAGGCGCTGGCGGCGAAGATGAAGGCCAACCAGCAGGAAGAGATCAAGAAGATGGAGCCGTTCACCAAGTAACGGCCGCGCCGCTCCGGCACGCCGGAGCGGCCTTTCTTGGCCCAACACCGGACTCTGGCTCAAGACTTTGTCGACGCGACATCGACCCGTCGTCGCGTACATCAGGGCGCCCCCCAAGACCCGGAGCGCCCCATGCATACTCCCGCAGCCTCACGATTCCGCCTGATGTGGCAGGCGTTCGCACTGCTTCTCGTATTTGCAGGGCTCGCGCATGCCGCGGCCCCCGCGCCGGAGCGCAACACCGCCCGGTACGAGGTCGACTTCATGCAGGACATGATCGACCACCACGCGATGGCCACGATGATGGCCATGACCTGCGAGTCGAAGGCGGTGCATGCCGAACTTCGCGAGCTGTGCACGGACATCCGCATGTCCCAGCAGCAGGAGATCGCGCAGATGCAGGGGTGGCTGCAGGCCTGGTACGGAATCGCTTACCGCCCCGAAATGAAGCCCGGCGAAATGCGTCGGATGGAACGAATGGCGCAGCTGCCCCCTGCCGAGTACGAGGTCGAGTTCATGCAGTCGATGATCCGCCACCACCGCCTCGCCATCCGGCGCGCCTCCGTATGCCTCGACCGCGCCGCGCACGCCGCGCTGGTCGATCTCTGCGGCGACATCATCGAAGTGCAGCTCGACGAGATCCGCATGATGGAAGCATGGCTGTGCCAGTGGTATGGCATCTGCCGTCGCACCGGCTGATACGCAGTCCACGCCCCGCCGGTCCCCGGGAACGCGGCCGGCGGTGGCCCTCTGTCGCATGCAACATGGGGGCTGGCAGCGCTGGGCATGGAGTTGCAGGTAACCGCATGGGCCGTAGCGCGCAGGCTCGAAGCGCGCTGGGGCTTCGACCGGGCCACACCGGATCCACGTGGCTGCGATGTCGCCCGGCGCAGCCGCTGTCCGAGGGATCGGGTGTCGAGGGCAGCCCTTCCGCGCTTGCCGGGACTGCTCAGCGATGCCGGCGCAGCTCGTGCTCGTGCACCACGCGCTCGATGCGCCCGGGCGTGCGCTCCACCGTCACCATGCCCGCGACCGGATCGATCCGGTAGGTCAGGTAGTAGAGCAGGCGCGGGTCCGACAGCGGCTCGGCGCGGAAGGCGGCCAGGCAACTGCCCTCGGGCCAGCGCGCGGCCGGATACAGAAGGCCCGGCAACCCCTGGCCCGCCACGTGGCGGGCGATCGCCTGTGTTGCGGCGTAGTCGTTGTCCAGCAGTTCGGGATGCTCGACCTCCTTGCCGCGCAGCTCCAGGAAGAGGCCGTCGGCCTGGACGGAGAAGACCTTGCGATAGCGCACGACCGTTTCGGTCACGCCTTCGATGGCCCGAAGCTGAGCGAGCTGGTGCCAGCAGGTTTCCGCGAGCGCCGTGTTTTCCTCCAGCGCGCCATACCAGACACGCAGCCGTCCGTCGCCATAACGGCTCGACAGGGCCGAATCGCTCGCGAACGGATATTCGATGGCCTGCGAATAGGCCAATCCGCGTGCGATGACCCCGGTCTCGGGAATGCGCATCCGCAGATCGGCCGCGAGCGCGGCGGCGCGGCCCGCGGCGTCCGGGACGAGGTCGTCGAACAGATCCTGCGAAACGCGCAGCGAAGTGATGTTGCGGAAGACACGTCCCTTGAGCCCGGCGAGACGGTCGAAGAGTGCCATCACTGGCCGCGCTGGAAGTCGACCAGGCGCGCGATGCGGGCCAGGCCCACCAGCCCGTCGTCGAGCATCACCTCGAGCGGCGTGCGCCCCTCCAGTACCTGGTTGCGGCGCGTGACCCAGCTGTAGCGAAGCTCCGGGTTCTCCGGGAAAAGAAGGCGCAGGCCCTTGTGGATGCCCATGAGGTAGCCCGCGCGGTCCAGCGCGTCACGCTGGTTGGGCAGGGCCCGCTCGCCCCGGCGATACAGGCCCAGGAGCTTCCGGCTCTCCGGGCTCAGGCCCAGCAGCGACAGCTGGGCGTCCGTGGGCAGCGACCAGCGCTCGAAAAGCGCCACGAGCACCCGCGCCAGGTCGGTGCGGGCCTGGTCGTTGGAAAGCGCAGGCGTCTGCAGGGCCGTTTCCATGTCCACAGACTATGTGGATATGTCACCAGAAGCAAGTAACCCTTCCCCGACTGCCTGTTTGTTAACGGGCGATGGTCGATGCGTGATACATGCCCGAAAAAACTGAATACCAGCGCAACCGGATGACGCGCTGCGTCATTTTTCGGGTCAAACCTTGATCCAAGGTCCAGACTTTATCGCGGGTGGCGTCACACTTCTGTAACATCGAGTGGCCTTGCGCCCCGGCGGATTCCGTTCCTCGCTGGCGGCCGCCTAGCGTCGAGCAGCAGGCATCAGGGCCTGCGTCACCGGCGCCGCCCGGCGCCCCCCGGCGCCCCCCCGCCACCCCCCGCTACAGGCTAAGGAAACGCAACGATGAAGTTGAACCGCATTGCGGCCCTCGCTCTTGGTGCTGCCGCCGTCCTTACCGCTTCGATCGCCACTGCCAGCCATTCCTGGAACAACTACCACTGGGCGCGCACCAGCTCCTCGTTCACCCTGCAGATCATCGACAGCAACACGTCCAACTGGGACGACGAACTCGCGCGCGCCGTCTCCGACTGGTCCAGGTCGACCAAGCTCGACATGCGCGTGACCGCCTACAACGACTCGGCGAGCACCCGCCAGAGCTGCCCGATGTCGGCCGGCAAGGTGCGTTCCTGCAACTACGCCTACGGCAACAACGGCTGGCTCGGCCTGGCGTCCATCAACCTCGACTCCCGCGGGCACATCTCGCAGGGCACGTCGAAGATGAACGACAGCTACTCCACCTCCTTCTCCAGCCAGAACCAGCGCTGGCACGTGATGTGCCAGGAGCTCGGCCACACCCTCGGCCTGGGCCATACCTCCGAGGACGGCTCCTCGCAGAACACCTGCATGGACTACTCGACCTCGTCCACGAGCGTCTCGCCGAACTCGCACGACTACAACCAGCTGGCCACGCAGTACGGCCATACCGACAGCTACAACAGCTACTCGCTGTCGTCGGCCGCGTCGGCCACTTACGTGCCCCCGGCCAAGGCCAACGCAGGCCTTTCCGCCTCCAAGCGCGCCATGATCGGCCAGGTGCCGCTGGGCAACCGCATCAAGAAGGGCATCTTCGACGAGGTCTACGTGGCGCCGGACGGCAAGGGCGGCGTGTGGGTGACCCGCGTGGTGCTGGCCCCGGGCTTCGAGAACACCGACCTGCTCGGCAACTGATCGCTCCACCGCACCACCGGAAGGACGCTCCGGCGTCCTTCCGGCTCCACCCTCCGACGGAGAAGTCATGAAGATCGCACGCAAGAGCCTGGTCCTCGCGACCGCAGCTGCCACCCTGGCGGTGTCCCTGGCCGCAAGCGCGGGCCATACCTGGAACAACTACCACTGGGCACGGACGACCAGCGAGTTCACCCTGCAGGTCATCGACAGCAATACGTCAGACTGGGACGACGAGCTCGCGCTTGCCCTCTCGCAGTGGTCCAACTCGACCAAGATCGAAATGCGCGTCACGGCCTACGACGACTCCAGCCGCACCCGCAAGCGCTGCGCCGCGGTCTCCGGCAAGGTGCGTTCCTGCAACGCCGCCTACGGCAACAACGGCTGGCTGGGCCTGGCGTCGATCAATCTCGACAGCCGCGGCCACATCGTCCAGGGCACGTCGAAGATGAACGACAGCTACTCCTCGGCCTTCGCCAGCCAGGACGAGCGTCGCCACGTGATGTGCCAGGAACTCGGGCACACGCTGGGTCTGGGGCACACATCGGAGGACGGCTCCTCGCAGAACACCTGCATGGACTACTCGCAGTCGGCCACGTCGACCGCGCCGAACCAGCACGACTATGACCAGCTCGTGGCGCAGTACGGCCACCTGGATTCCTACAACAGCTACACCACGACGTCGGCCGCGACCGCATCCCAGGCCGCGATGGCAGGCCCCGTGCCGATGGGCCACCGCGTTCGCAAGGGCGTGTTCGACGAGACCTGGGTTGCACCCGACGGCCGTGGCGGAATCTGGGTGCACCGCGTAACGCTGGCGCCGGGCTTCGAGAATACCGACCTGCTGGGCGATTGATCGGGCATGGCCGGCCGGCGGGCACGGGCGCCCGACCGGCCGGGGCCTTCCATAAACTCGAGAGACTTACGATGCCCCTGACCCGCCAGCCGCTGCTCGCCCTCGCGTTCGCGCTTGCCTTCGCAGCGTTGCCCATGCCCTCCCCTGCGGCGGAGACCGCCATTCACGACGTCCACGCGGTAGAGGCGGTATTGCGGCAGTACAAGGATGCTCTCGAGCGTCTCGATCTGAAGGGCGTGGACGCTCTCTTCGCCAAGGAGAACACCGTCGTGGAATCCGGCAAGGTCGAAGGCGCGTACGCCGACTACCTCGTCAACCACATCGGTCCGGAACTCGGCCACTTCAGGTCTTTCACGTTCTCCGACTACAAGGTCGACACGCGGATGGAGGGCGACATCGCACTGGCGACTGAAACCTATCGCTACACGATCGTGCTCAAGGACAAGCCCGAACCGATCGAGCGCCAGGCAGTGGCCACAAGTGTTCTGAAGAAGGTCGACGGGCGCTGGCAGATTCTTTCCATGCACAGCTCATCGCGTGCGCCCCGGCCCGCCAAGCCGGCGGCGAAGCCGGCCGGCCACTGACGCCCAGCGGCCCGGCCGACGGGTCATCGCGACCGGGGCATGGGCCCGGCGAGCCGGCATCCGCGCCTGCCACCTTTCGTCTGGTGGCTCCGAGGCGGGTTTCGCGCCTGGAACCACCGCCTCCCCAGCCGGCCATCGAAACCGGACACCTCAGGCCCTCG
Organism: Pseudomonadota bacterium; assembly: GCA_049323195.1. Lineage (GTDB taxonomy): Bacteria > Pseudomonadota > Gammaproteobacteria > Xanthomonadales > Xanthomonadaceae > Cognatilysobacter. The sequence goes on from JBMOOW010000148.1 coordinate 46,672, forward strand.
CATGTTGCCCCGGCTGACGACGGCCGCGATCCGCGGGTGCGACTCGCAGCGAAAACCACGAGTGCCCCGCGGGCCGCGGTAGCGCAAGACACCGTCACGGGCGAGGCCAACTTCAGGAACGCGTACACCTGCGAGCGGACATCCGGGCCAGGTCCTCATGCCTGCGAACGCGGGCTTCCATGGACGTTCGCGTCTTCGGCGTTCCGTTTCCCGCAGGGCATCGACCCCTGACCGAGCCCGCATCCGGCGCAAGCGCGCAGCGCCGGCGCGCTCCCGAGCGCGCGGCCCCGTGGTCTGCAACCCGCGCCGGCGAGCGCCGCAGAGATGCAGTCAGAAGGGCGCACAAGGAGCCCGGGCCATCGTTCGCGCGACGGCGGGAACCCGATGCCCTGCTTCCGCAGGGGGGGGCGTCACGGCCCTGCCCCGCATGTCGACCAGCACTCGCGCCACCCCGCTGGCTTCGCCCATTCCTGCGCGCTCGTGTCGAATGCGACCGGCAGACTCGTGCAGGGGCCGGCAGGCGCCATGGGATCTCTGCGCCAACCTCACCGAAGGCGGCAGGCGCCGGACGTTCCTGCACCGTCGGGAAGGCAAGCGGTCGTCTCCACGTCGCCGACTGCACGAGCGGCACAACGTCGGGCCGGGCGCCTGGTCGTTGTCGACGCGACGCGTGGCTGTGAACGGAGCCTGCGCCGATTCGGGGCGGGCCTCGCCGCGGCCCGGGGAGCGTTGTCCGGCGGAAAGCACTTGCACCCGGAGTCCTGATGAAATGTTATAACATCCCCCATCTTTCCCGACTGTTGCACCCATGCCGAACCGATCTGTGCTCGCCATTGCACTCGCTGCCCTTACGGGAACCAGCCACGCGCAGGATCCCGACCATCATGCCCATGAGCTCGATCGCGTCGTGGTGCGCGCGACGCCGCTCCCCACCACGGCAGAGGAACTCACGCGCCCGGTCGAAGTGTTGGGCGGCGAAGCGCTCGACGAAGCGCGCGCGTCGACGCTCGGGGCCACGGTCGCAAAGCTCCCCGGCGTGCAGAGCTCGATGTTCGGCGCGGGCGTTGGCCGCCCTATCGTGCGAGGCTTCGAGGGCGCGCGCGTCCAGGTGCTCAGCGACGGCCTCGGTGCAGGCGATATCTCAACCGTGAGCGTGGACCACGGCGTCAGCATCGAGCCGTTCCTCGCCGACCAGATCGAGGTGCTCAAGGGGCCGGCAACCCTGCTGTATGGCAGCGGCGCGATCGGCGGAGCGGTCAACGTGATCGACGGCCGCATTCCCGAGCGGCGGCTCGAGCGCGCTTTCGAGGGGCGTGCGGAACTGCGTGCCGGCAGCGTCGACGATGAGCGTGCCGGCCTGATGCGCCTGGACGCCCAGGCGAGCGGGCTGCCGCTGGTGTTCCACGTCGATGCGCTGCACCGGGAGACGGGCGACTACAGCATTCCCGGCTTCGCGCGGAGCGAGGCGGCCCGCAGCCAGAGCGATGCCGGCCCCTGGGGCGCCGTGCCGAACACGGCGACGCGCACCGATGCCGCGGCGCTGGGTGTCTCGTGGGTGGGTGGCGACCGCTTCGCCGGGCTTTCGCAAAGCCTGTTCAACACCCGCTACGGGATCCCCGGTTCCGGCCACGCCGAGGACGAGGAAGCTGTGACCATCCGGCTCGACCAGCGCAGGGCCGAAGTCCGGGCCGGACGTGATGGCTGGGGGCCTTTCACGAGCATACGCGGCAAGCTCGCCCGCACCGACTACACGCACACCGAATTCGAGGGGGACGAGGTCGGCACCGTGTTCGACAACGACACGGTGGAAGGCCGGGTCGAACTCGTACATGGCGCGCTCGCCGGTGTCGACGGTGCACTGGGCGTGCAGGGCTCCCGCCGCCGGTTCGCGGCGATCGGTGAGGAAGCATTCGTGCCCTCCTCCGCCACGAACGACGCGGGCCTGTTCTGGATCGGCCGCAAGGCGTTGGGCCCGGTGCGGGCTGAGATCGGCGCACGGGCGGATCGGACCCGGATCGACGTCGATCCGGCCACGGCCATCGGCCCCAGCCGCGCGTTCGACACCCGCAGCCTGTCACTCGCAGGTTCGTGGCAGCTTGACGACGCGTTTCATGTCTCGCTCGGGCTCGACCGCGCGCAACGTGCGCCCACCGCTGAAGAGCTGTACTCCGCGGGCGAACATGTGGCCACGCGCAGCTTCGAGCTGGGTGACCCCGGCCTCGGGGTGGAAACCGCAAACCGCGTCGAGGCGGGCCTGCACTGGCATGCCGGGCCGCTGAAGGTCGGCCTGTCGGCCTATCACGTGCGCTACAGCGATTTCATCTTCCTGGCGACCACGGACATTCCTGCGGAGCTCCCCGTGCGTCGATGGGCGCAGGCCGACGCGCGTTTCACGGGCGGAGAACTGGAGGCCGGCTGGACATTCTTCGATGGCGATGCCGGGCGGCTGACCCTGCACGCGTTCGCCGATCGGGTACGCGCAAGGCTGGCCGGGCGCGAGCTTCGCGACGTGACGCTCGACGTGCCACTGGAGCCCGGCGTCGAGACGTTCCAGACCACGCTTGATCTGTCGGGCAACCTGCCCCGCATCGCGCCCGCGCGGATCGGTGGCGAGCTGCGGGGCGAGCGCGGCCCCTGGCGTGCCGCCCTCGGCGCGGTGCGCACCCTGCGCCAGGACGACGTCGCGCCCGACGAGTCGCCGACGCCGGGTTATACGCTGGTCGACGCCAATCTGACATGGCACGCGGACGTCAGCACCGGCACGACGGTCGAGCTGTATGCCAAAGCCACGAACCTGCTGGACGTGGAAGCCCGGGTCCACACGTCGTTCCTCAAGGACTATGCACCGCTGCCGGGCCGGGGCGTCGCTCTCGGGGTCCGCGTGTTCTTCTGAATGCCACAGTGCGCCGTGGCTCCGGCCACGGCTCGCCGGTCCGCTGGATCGGCGGCCGTGCGGGTCGCCGCGGGTCGCGTCTCGGCGAGGGTCGGTTCTTCGGGCATGAACGCACGAACCCGGCCATCGCCTGCCGAAGATGCGCACGCTGCGGGACACGCGCGCCGGCTGCGCGAGGCATGGACGTCGGGCCGCGCCGGAATGCTGCGAACGGCGGCTCGTCGACCGGCGCCCGCGTAGGCCTGCCCGCTTCCGGCATGGCGGACGCCACGGCAACGCGGCACTCCGCCGCCCTCGGAGCTCCAGGGCGAAGTGCCGCATCGCCGTACTTGACCTGGGCAGGATGTCGACCGAACGCCCGGTTGCAGGCGTCGTGCCCGTGTTCCGACGCGCCCGCGACACTGCCTTGGCTTTCCGGGGTGCTCTGCGGGTGCAAAGCCCGTCGTCGATGCCCGACTGCCGGTTTGCCGTGCAGGTTTGATCTGAATCAAGGTGCCGGTCGGCAACGGGTATAGGGTTGCAACATCGAACCTTGATGTGAAGCCGCCCCATGCGCGTCGGCCCCCGGAACATCGTGTCACCCGAGCCCCGCATGGCCGGTGCGCCCGCGTCTGGCGGCGAGCCTTGCGCATCGTTCTCCGCCGGCCCAGGCCTTCGTCGGCATCCTCGGGCCAGCGGGCACGGTGCGGGCGTCTCCTCGGGCCTGACTGCCGGTCCGGCTGCCTGCATCCCGTCCATCGGGGCACCTGATTCCCCACATTACGCATCCAGCGTTACGAGCCGGTAGGGCAGCGGCGGCGTACGGACCGCGACATAGAGCAGGCGCGGCACCATTGCCGCCATGTCGAAGCGGCGGTTGAAGCGGTAGC
>JBMOOW010000149.1:0-49665 GCA_049323195.1 Pseudomonadota bacterium
GCCGAAGTCTGCTACCGGTTCAACCACCGGACCGAAGACCTGAAGCCCTTACTTTTCAAGCTCTTGAGGCAGACTTCCATCCAGGAATTGCGTCCCACATTGGTCCGGAAAGGCTAGGAATTACCAACAGAAAAAGGGCGGGCAACGCGAACGCTGCCCGCCCCGCAGGACGCACGGACCGAGGATCAGGTCACCACGTGCGCCGACGGCTTCTCGGCCGGCAGGCGGCGCAGCACTTCGATGCGCTCGGCCAGCGGCGGATGGGTCATGAACAGCCTGCGCAGGCCGTGCGCGACGCCACCGCTGATGCCGAAGGCCTGCACGGTCTTGGGCAGCGTGGTCTCGCCGTAGGTGCGCGAGAGTCGGGTCAGCGCGGCGATCATCCTGTCGCGGCCGGCCAGCGCGGCACCGCCGGCATCCGCGCGGAACTCGCGGTAGCGCGAGAACCACATCACGATGATGCTCGCGAGCAGGCCGAACACCAGGTCGAGCACCATGACCGTGGCGAAGTAGCCCAGGCCGCCGCCCTCGCGGTTGCCGGACAGGTAGCCGTCGACGATGCGGCCAACCACGCGCGCCAGCACGATCACGAACGTATTGAGCACGCCCTGCACCAGCATCATCGTCACCATGTCGCCGTTGGCGACGTGGCTGACCTCGTGCGCCAGCACCGCCTCGGCCTCGTCGCGGTCCATCGAGCGCAGCAGGCCGGTGGACACCGCGACCAGCGAGTTGTCGCGGCTGGGGCCGGTGGCGAAGGCGTTGATCTCCGGCGCCTCGTAGATCGCCACCTCGGGCATGGCGATGCCCGCCTGCTGCGCCTGGCGGCGGACGGTGTCGACCAGCCAGCGCTCGAGCTCGTCGCGCGGCTGCTCGATCACGTGGGCGCCGGTGCTGCGCTTGGCGATCCACTTCGACATCATGAGCGAGATGAAGGAGCCACCGAAGCCGAACAGCGTCGCCATCACCAGCAGGCCTCCGCTGGTGGCGGGGTCGACGCCGAGCAGGCGCATCACGATGCTCAGCAGCACGAGCACCGCGAGGTTGGTGGCGACGAACAGGGCGACTCGCTTGAGCATGGATCCCATCCTTCCGAACGATTCGGTGTTTCCCCGCCGAGGTGGGGAGGCACCCACCGCTTTTCAAGCCGGAGCGCCGGCGTGAGCGGTTACCGCGGCCGGTTCGCGCCCTCGCCCACCGGCGACCTGCACGCCGGCTCGCTGCTCGCCGCGCTTGGCAGCTGGCTGCTGGCACGCCGCGCGGGCGGCGAATGGCACGTACGCATCGAGGACGTGGACCGGCCGCGCGAGGTCCCCGGCGCGGCTGACCGGCAGTTGAATGCGCTGCATGCCTTCGGCCTGGTCCCCGATGGGCCCGTGCTGCGCCAGAGCGAGCGCAACGCCGTCTACCGGAGGATGCTCGACCCGCTGCTCGCATCCGGCCGGGCATTCCACTGCTGGTGCAGCCGGGCCGACCTCGCCGCGACCGGCGGCGTCCATCGAGCCTGCGTGCACGGCCCCTTGCCCGGGCGCGCGCCGGCGGTCCGGCTGCGCGTGGACGAGGGGGCGGACGTCGCGTTCGTCGACGCCATCCGCGGGCCCTTCCGCCAGCGCGTCGACCTCGTCGCCGGCGACTTCGTGCTGTTCCGCGCGGACGGCCTCTGGGCCTACCAGTTCGCGGTCGTGGTCGACGACGCCCTGCAGGGCATCACCGACGTCGTGCGCGGCGCGGACCTGCTCGACTCGACCCCGCGCCAGATCCTGCTGCAGCGCAACCTCGGCCTGCCCACGCCCCGCCATGCGCACCTTCCGCTGGTCACCGACGCCGCCGGTCGCAAGCTCTCCAAGTCCGATGCCGCCTGGCCCGTCGATCCCGCCGACCCCCTGCCCGCGCTGCGCCGCGCCTGGGCGCAGCTCGGCCAGGCGGTCGATCCCGCACCGGGTGCCCGGACGCCCGCGCGCTGGCTGGCGGCTGCCGTCGAGGCCTTCGAGCCGGCGGGCATCCCCACCGGGGAAATCCGACATACGCCTGCAGCGGGGCATGCCTAGAATCGGGCCGCCGGCGCCGGTCGCGCCGAGGAGCACCGTACATGCAGAGTCGCGTCGCACTGGTCACCGGCGGCACCGGTGGCATCGGCACCTCGATCATCGAACGCCTGGCCTCGATGGGGCACCGCGTGGCCACCAACTACCGCGACGAGGCCAGGGCCCGCGCCTGGCAGGAGCGCATGCGCGCCCGTGGCGTCGAGGTGTTCATGACCCCTGCGGACGTGGCCGATACCGGCCAGTGCGAGGCCATGGCGCGCGAGATCGAGAAGGCCCTCGGCCCGGTCGACATCCTGGTCAACAACGCGGGGATCACCCGCGACACCACCTTCCACAAGATGACCGCGCAGCAGTGGAACGAGGTCATCGCCACCAACCTGGGCTCGGTCTTCAACGTCACCCGGCCGCTGATCGAGGGCATGCGCGAGCGCCGCTGGGGCCGCATCATCCAGATCAGCTCGATCAACGGGCAGAAGGGCCAGTACGGGCAGGCCAACTACGCCGCCGCCAAGGCCGGCATGCACGGCTTCACCATCTCGCTCGCGCAGGAGAACGCGAAGTTCGGCATCACCGTCAACACCATCTCGCCCGGCTACATCGCCACGGACATGGTCATGGCGGTGCCGGAGGAGGTGCGCAACAAGATCGTGGCGCAGATCCCCACCGGGCGCCTGGGCAATCCCGAGGAGATCGCCTATGCCGTCTCCTTCTTCGTTCCCGACGAGGCCGCCTGGATCACGGGCGCCAACCTCGCGGTGAACGGCGGGCAGTACATGGGCTGGTAGCACCTGGTCGGCGGGGCCGGGGCGGCGGGATTCGCGGAGCGCGCAGCGCCAAGGCCCGTGCACGCGCCTGCGCCCGGCGCGAGGCGCGCGGGCGCCGCGGGCTGAAGCGGTCAGCCGGGCGCGGCGTCCGCGCGTCGGGGCAAGTTGCGCGACGTTGCGCGCTGCGTCATTCTCGATCCATCCCGCTTCCGGTCCTTGCAGATGGCTTCTCCGCGCGTCATCAAGAAGTACCCGAACCGCAGGCTCTACGACACCGAGATCTCCAGCTACATCACGATCGAGGACGTCCGCCAGCTCATCATCGAGGGCGAGGAATTCGAGGTTCGCGACGCGCGCTCCGGCGAGGACCTCACGCGGCAGGTCCTGCTGCAGATCATCGCCGAGCACGAGCAGGACGGGGAGCCGCTGCTGTCCACGCAACTGCTCAGCCAGATCATCCGCTTCTACGGCGACTCGATGCAGAGCTTCATGGCCAGCTACCTGGAAAAGTCCATGCAGCTCTTCCTCGACCAGCAGCAGCAGTTCCGCACGCAGATGGGCGGCCTGCTGGGCCAGACTCCGTGGGCGCTTATGAACCAGCTCACCGAGCGCAACATGCAGGTCTGGAAGGAGTTCCAGAACAACCTGGCCGGCAGCATGGGCACCACGCCGAACCGGCCCAAGGAACGCAAGGAAGGCTGACGCCGCAGGATCGGGCGTGCACCAGGGAAAAGGCCGGGAAATCCCGGCCTTTCGGTTTCAGTAGGCGGCCTGCGCGGCGGCGCCCCGGGGCAGTACCTGGCATAGAAGGCCTCGGCCTGCGGCATCAGCGACTGCAGGTTCTGGATGCGGTTGGCCGGGTCGGGATGCGTGGATGCGAACTCGGGCGGGCGCTGCCCGCCGCCGAGCTGCGACATGCGCTCCCACAGCGGGATCGCTTCGCGCGGGTTGCAGCAGGCCGCCGGCGCCAGCATCAGGCCCACGCGGTCGGCCTGCATCTCGTGGTTGCGGCCGTAGGAACGGATGAACCTGTACTGCGCGCCCGCTCCGAGCGCGGCCATGACCGCCTGCTGCCGGCCCGGATCCATGCCGCCCAGCGCAACGCCGGCCGCGGGCTGCCCCATCTGCACCAGCTTCTGCTGCGCCATGCGCTGCGAGCCATGGCGCAGCAGCGCGTGCGCGATCTCGTGGCCCATGGCCACCGCCATCGCATCCTGGGTCTGCGCCACGGGGATCAGCCCGGCATAGACCGCCATCTTCCCGCCCGGCAGGCAGAAGGCATCGGCCTGGTCGGACTGGATCACGGCCACGTCCCACTGGAAGTTCTGGTGCGCCGTGGGCGCCTGCTGCCCGTTGGCCTGCGCCAGGTCGGCGGTCACCTGCGGCACGCGCGAACGAGCCGCTGGGCGATCTCGCGGATCTGGCGGCTGACCTGCGTGTCGGCCGGGAGCCGCGCGCCCTGCACCTGCGCCTCGCCCAGGACCTGGTCGAAGGCCTGCGCGCCGAGCATGACCTCCTCCTCGGCGGCCGCGCCGTAGCGGGCATCCTCGCCGGTCAGCGGATCGGTCTGCTTGCTGCCGAACCACGACACCGCGGCATAGATGGCGAAGCCGATGAGGACGATCCAGCGGATGCCGCCGGGCCCGAACCCGCGGCGGCGGGTGGGGGTGCGATTCATGCCGCGCGGGTCGATGCGCATCGGGACTCCCGGCTGTCAGAGGTCGCGCACCACCCTGAAGCCCATGCGCGCGTTCGTGGTATCGGCGTCGAACTGCATGCGCCAGGCCGACCGGGTCTGTTCCGGCGAGCTGGCCCAGGACCCGCCGCGCACGGTGCGCTGCCTGCAGCCCGGGTTGACCCAGGCGCGCGCATCGCGCGGCGCACGGCGGTAGCTGGCATGCCAGCAGTCCGCGACCCATTCGCTGACATTGCCGGCGAGGTCGTGAAGACCGAATCGTCCGGGCAGGTAGCGGCCCACCGGAACGGGGCCCCAGGCGCCGTCGATGTAGCCGCGGAAGGCGTTCTTCCAGGTGCGCCCCGTGGGCGAGCGGTCGCCCTCGCCGGTGAAGTTGCCCGTGCCGGGCGGGGGCGCGCCCTCGCCCCAGGGATAGGGCCCCTGCCCGCCCGCGCGCAGGGCGTATTCGAACTCGGCCTCGCTCGGCAGGCGGTAGCGCTGCCCCGTGCGCTCGGCCAACCACTCGGCGTAGGCCGTGGCGTCCTTGGCACTGACGTGCACCACGGGCAGGTCCTCGCGCGCGGGCTGGCCGCGGTAGTCGCGTGTCCAGTCGACCCGGCCGCGCCGCACGAAGTTGCCGCTGCGCTCGTCGTAAGCCATCGAGTAACCACGGCGCACGGAACGCGCACGGTAGCCGGTGGCCTCGACGAAACGGCGGAATTCGCCGACGGTGATCTCGGTTCGCGCCATGGCGAAGCCGCGGGCGAAACGGATCGGGCGCTGCGGGCGCTCGGCATCGCTGCTGCCGCGCTCGCCCGGCGGCGCGCCCATGCGGAACACGCCGCGGGGCACCACCACCATCTGCGGCCCACGCCCGCCCCCGGCCATGGCATCCGTGAACACCTGCCCCGGCCGGAAGGGGCCGTAGTAGACGGCCAGGTCGATGCGCTGGCGCAGCTCCGTCGCGGCCGGGTCGCCGGGCGGCGCGATCACCAGCAGCTGCGCGAGGATGGCCCGCGCCTGGTCGATCCCGCCGCGCTCGCCCAGCAGCCCAATGCCCCGGTCGCGCAGGCGCCCCACGCGCGCGGCGCGCTCGAAGGCGATGCGCGCACGGGCCGCCGCGACCGTACCGGCTCCGGGCCGCAGCGCCTGGGCGTGCTCGAGCCAGCGCGCGGCGGCGGCGTAGTCGTCGCCCGCAGCGGCCTGCTCCGCGCGGCGGATGAGCGCGCTCTCGGCGGCGGCCACACCCTGCAGCGCACGTGCGTCGGTGGCCCGCAGCGCGAGCGCGCGACGGAACCAGCCCAGCGCACCGCCCGTGCCGGCCTCGCCGATGTCGCCCCGCGCGAGGGCGGCCTCGCCCTGGGCGCTGTAGCGAAGGCCTTCGTCCACGCGATCGACCGCCTGCAGGAAGCGCTCGACGTCCGGTCGGTCCAGCGCCACCACGCGCAGTACGGCCGCCGCCTCGTGCACGCGGCGCAGCGCGTCGGGGTCCCCGTCGATGTCGGCGAGGTCGCGGCGCGCCTGCTGGAGCAGGCCGGTGACCGCATTGCGCACTCCGGTCTCGGCTCGCAGGCGCATGGGTGGGTAGGCCTGCAGCGCGTGGAACAGCGCGATCGCAGAGTCGGCATCGCCCGCGAACCGGCCCTCGGCCAGCGCGACGTCGGCGCGATCGGCGAGTTCGAACGCGTTCTGCGGCGTCACCTCGATGCGCGGCGGCCGCCACGTCCCGACGTCGACGTTCGAATCGCGCACCACGACCGTGGGCGCGCCGCGCGGCCGCGCGGGCGCGTCGCGATCGCCGCTGCAGCCCGCTGCCAGCAGTGCCGCGGCGAGTACCGCGGCGGGCAGCCGCCCCGTCTTCGCGCGCACGCATCCTCCATCCGCCGGCTCGCCGCCGGGTCACGGAAAGTAGGCTATTGTCGCCCGCTCCCGCAAACCCGGCACCCGTCTTGGCCCACTGGATCGACCACCCCGACACGCTGCAGCGCTGGCTGTCGACCCCGCCCGCCCGCATTGGGCTGGACACCGAGTTCATCCGCGAGCGCACCTACTGGCCGAAGCTGGCGCTGGTGCAGATCGCGCTGCCGACGGCGGGTGGCGTGGAGATCCTGCTGGTCGACCCGCTGGTCCCCGGCATGACGCAGGCCATCGCGCCGCTGCTTGCGGACGCCTCGGTGCTGAAGATCATGCACAGCCCCAGCGAGGACCTCATCGCCCTGCGCCATGCCTGCGGCGAGGTGCCGCGTCCGCTTTTCGACACCCAGGCCGCCGCGGCGCTGGCCGGCATCGGATCGGGCATGGGCTACCAGAAGCTGGTCGCCGAGCTCACCGGCGTCGCGCTGGCAAAGGGCGAGACGCGCTCGGACTGGATGCGTCGCCCGCTATCGCCATCCCAGCTCGAGTACGCGGCCGACGACGTCGCCCACCTGTTCGAGATGCACGACGCACTCTCGCGTCGCCTTGCCGGGCTGGGCCGCGAGGCCTGGCTGGAGGCGGACATGCAGCGCACCGTCGAACTCGCCATCGAGGACGCTCCCGAATTGTGGCCGCACCTGTCGATGCGCAGCGCGCAGTTCCTCGACACCGCCGCGCAGGCGCGCCTGCTGCGCCTGCTGCGCTGGCGGGACGCGCATGCCCGCCGCGTCGACCTGCCGCGAAGCTGGGTGCTCGACAATGAGCTCGCCGCCTCGCTGGCGCGCAATCCACCGGCCTCGCGCGAGGCGCTCTCCCAGGCGATCAACGCCCATCCCAAGGGCCCGCGCAAGCTGGTCGACGCGGTGTGGACCGCACTGGCAACGCCGCTCGACGACGAGGCCCGGGCGCCGGACGCGTCGCTTGCCGAGCGTCGCGACAAGGCGCGCATCAAGGCGCTGCAGGATGCCGTCTCGCGTCGCGCCGCAGAACTCGGCCTGGCCGATGGCGTGCTCGCCTCGCGCCGCATGCTCGAGCCCCTGCTGGATACCGGCCGATGGCCCGACGCGCTGCAGGGCTGGCGGCGCGAGCAGCTCGAGCCCGTCCTCGCCCCGCTGGTCACGGCGGCCAACCCGTCGTAGCCCGGTAGGCGCAGCGCACCCGGGGCGGGCGCGTGGAATCTGCACCCGGGTGCGCGGCATGCATCCCGGGTGCGCTTCGCTTACCCGGGCTACGCGGCGACGCGGGCCGGGCGGCCGCCTGAAGGCCGCGCAAAGAAACGGCGCCCGGAGGCGCCGTCTGGAATCGTGGTGGAGCCAGGGAGGATCGAACTCCCGACCTCGTCATTGCGAACGACGCGCTCTCCCAGCTGAGCTATGGCCCCACGTAACGGGCGATAGTCTAGCGGGCCGGCGGTGGTCCTGCCAAGCGGGCGCCGGCCCGTACCCGCCGAGGGGAAACGTGATTACCGGCACGGTCGGCTCCCGTGCGAAAATCCGCGGCCTGGGGCCCCGTAGCTCAGCTGGATAGAGCGTCCCCCTCCTAAGGGGAAGGTCGCACGTTCGAATCGTGTCGGGGCCGCCATTCATGCAGATCCCGCTGCAACAGCCCGCGCAGCCGCGCGGACTGGCCCATGCACTGGCGTCGCCGTGGTCGCGGCACGCGTCTTCAAGGAGCTTTCGATGACCCACCCCGTCCTCACCGCGCTCGGCCTCGGCGATATCGAGTCCGGCACGTACCTCGGCCATGGCGAATGGGCGACCACGCACGACGCGGGGGCGCTCGAGTCCGTCAGCCCGACGGACGGCTCGCTGCTGGCGCGCGTGACGGCGTCCTCGCGCGAGGACTACGAGACCATCGTCGAGCGCGCGCAGGCGGCCTTCAGGGTCTGGCGCACGACGCCGGCCCCGCGCCGCGGCGAGGCCATCCGCCTCTGCGCCGAGGCCCTGCGCCGCCACAAGGACGCACTGGGCTCGCTGGTCGCGCTGGAGATGGGCAAGTCCAAGCCCGAGGGCGATGGCGAGGTGCAGGAGATGATCGACATCGGCGACTTCGCCGTCGGCCTCTCGCGCCAGCTCTACGGTCTGACCATGCATTCGGAGCGCCCGGGCCACCGCATGTACGAGCAGTGGCATCCGATCGGGCTGGTCGGGATCATCTCGGCCTTCAACTTCCCGGTCGCCGTGTGGGCCTGGAATTCGTTCGTTGCGGCCGTCTGCGGCGACATCTCCATCTGGAAGCCCTCGCCGAAGACGCCGCTGTCGGCCGTGGCATCCATGAAGATCTGCAACGAGGCGCTTCGCGAAGGCGGCTTCCCCGACATCTTCTTCCTCTTCAACGACGCCGGCTCGGATCTCGCGCAGGAGTTCGTGGACGACCGTCGCGTGCCGCTGATCTCGTTCACCGGCAGCACGCGCGTGGGCCGCATGGTCGGCGAGCGCGTGGCGCGCCGCATGGGCCGCTCGCTGCTGGAGCTGGGCGGCAACAACGCGATCATCGTTGAACCTTCTGCCGACCTGAAGCTGGCGATCCCGGCCATCGTGTTCGGCGCGGTCGGCACCGCGGGCCAGCGCTGCACCACCACGCGCCGCCTGTTCGTGCACGAGTCGATCTTTGATGACGTGCTCGCGCGCCTGGTCAAGGCCTACAAGCAGGTCGAAGGCAAGATCGGCGATCCGACCGATCCGGCCAACCTCATGGGGCCGCTGAACTCGCGCGACGGCGTGCAGGCCTACCTCGACGCCATCGAGCGCGCGAAGCAGCTGGGCGGCACGGTCGAGACCGGTGGCGCGGCCATCGATCGCCCCGGCAACTTCGTGCTGCCGGCGATCGTCACCGGCCTGACCAACGATGCCGACATCGTCCAGCACGAGACCTTCGCGCCCATCCTCTACGTGATGAAGTACTCGACGCTGGACGAGGCGATCGAGCTGCAGAACGCGGTGCCGCAGGGCCTGTCGTCGTCGATCTTCACCACGAACCTCAAGGCCGCCGAGCAGTTCCTCTCGGCCGCGGGCAGCGACTGCGGCATCGCCAACGTCAACATCGGCACCTCGGGCGCCGAGATCGGCGGCGCCTTCGGTGGCGAGAAGGAGACGGGCGGTGGGCGCGAGTCCGGCTCGGACGCCTGGAAGGCCTACATGCGCCGCCAGACCAATACCATCAACTACTCCGACGCGCTGCCGCTGGCACAGGGCATCAAGTTCGACCTCTGAGGCCACGCCATGGAGCCGCAGCCGCTCGCAGCCCCCGCCACCGGCACCGCGTCCACCAGCACGCTCGCGATCACGAGCCTGGTGTTCGGCATCGTCTGCTGGTTCGCGCTACCGGTCATCGGCAGCCTGGTGGCGATCGCCTGCGGCCACATGGCGCGCCGCGACATCCGCGCGGCACGCGGTGCACTGGCCGGTGACGGGCTGGCGGTCGGCGGGCTGGTGCTCGGCTACCTGCACCTGGCCACGCTCGTCGTCGCGGTGCTGCTGGCGGTCGCCTTCTTCGGCGGCATCGCGGCGCTGCTGGCGTTCGCAGGGGTCGCGGCCAGCTGATGTACGGGCTGCTGCGTCCCCTGCTGTTCCGGCTCGAGGCCGAGCGCGCGCACGGCTTCGGGCTGCATGGGCTCGATGCGCTCGAACGCGCGGGCATGCTGGGCTTGGTGGCGCGCCCCCCGGCGGCCTCGCCGTTCCCGGTTCCGGTGTTCGGCCTCGATTTCCCGAACCCGGTCGGCCTGGCCGCAGGGCTGGACAAGAACGGCGACCACATCGACGCGCTGTTCGGGCTGGGTTTCGGCTTCGTGGAGATCGGCACGACCACGCCGCGCCCGCAGCCCGGGAATCCACGGCCGCGCATGTTCCGCATCCCGCGGCACCGTGCGCTCATCAACCGCCTGGGCTTCAACAACGAAGGCGTCGACGCGCTGGTGCGCAACGTCGAACGCGCGAAGCCGCGCCGCGGCATCCTCGGCATCAACATCGGCAAGAACAAGGACACGCCCAACGAGTCGGCGCACGAGGACTACCTGCACTGCCTCGAGCGCGTCTATCCGCTGGCCGACTACATCACCGTCAACATCTCCTCGCCCAATACGGCGGGCCTTCGCGAGCTGCAGGAGGAACAGGCGCTGCGCCGGCTCGTCGGCACGCTGCGCGAGGCCCAGGAGCGGCTGGGCGCGCAGCACGGCAAGCGCGTGCCGATGCTGGTGAAGGTGGCGCCGGACCTGTCGGACGAGGACATCGAGGCCGCCGCGCGCGTGCTGGCGGACCTGCAGGTGGACGGCGTGGTGGCGACCAACACCACCGTGTCGCGGCTGGGCGTGGAGGATTCCCCGCATGCCGACGAGGCCGGCGGCCTGTCGGGCGCACCGCTGATGGCGCAGGCCACCTACGTCCTGCGCCGCCTGCGCACGCGCCTTCCCGAGTCGATTCCGCTCGTGGGGGTGGGTGGCATCCTCTCGGGTGCGGACGCGGTGACCAAGATGGCCGCGGGCGCGAGCCTGGTGCAGTGCTACACGGGCTTCATCTACCGCGGGCCCGTCCTGGTGCGCGAATGCGTGGACGCGATCCGCCGCCGCAAGGAAGCGCCGAGCCGCGGGCACGTGCCGCCGGCATGACGGCGATGGTCGACCACGGCATCCGCATCACGCGCGACGCCGACCTCACCTCGCTCAACACTTTCGGCGTGCGCGTGCGTGCGCCCTGGCTGGTGGAGGTGGAGCGCGCCGACGCCCTGCCCGCCGCCTTCGCGGCGGCTCCCCTGCGTGGCACGACCCCACTGGTGCTCGGCAGCGGCAGCAACATGCTCTTCGTCGAAGCACCCGCGATGCCGGTGCTGCGACTGACCGGCACCGACGTGCGCATCCTCGCCGGGGAAGGCGACACCGCCGTGCTCTACGCCGACGCCGGCGTGGAATGGCATGCGCTGGTGATGCGCAGCCTGGAGCTGGGGATGGACGGGCTGGAGAACCTCGCCCTGATCCCCGGCACGGCGGGCGCCGCGCCGATCCAGAACATCGGCGCCTACGGCGTGGAAGTCGGCCAGCGCATCGAGGCCGTGCACGCCTTCGAGCCGGCCACCGGCCGCATGCTGCGCCTTTCGGCGGGCGACTGCGCCTTCGCCTATCGCGACAGCCTGTTCAAGCAGGCGCCCGACCGCTTCGTCGTCACGGGGGTCGAGTTCCGCCTGCGCCGCGGCGGCATGCCGGTGCTGGGCTACGCGGGCATCGCCGAGGAGCTGGCCGCGCGCGGCATCGTCTCGCCGCGTGCTCGCGACGTGGCCGAGGCGGTGATCGCGATCCGGCGCCGCAAGCTGCCGGACCCTGCGGTGATCGGCAACGCCGGCAGCTTCTTCAAGAATCCGATCGTGCCCGCCACGCAGGCGGACGCGCTGCTGGCGCTGCATCCGGACATGCCGGTGTTCCGCGCGGCCGAAGGCCAGCGCAAGCTCTCCGCGGCCTGGCTCATCGACCGCCTGGGTTTCACGGGCGCGCGCGATGGCGATGCCGGCATCGCCGCCTCGCACGCGCTGGTGCTGGTCAACCACGGCGATGCCACGGGCCGCCAGCTGCTGGACTTCGCATGTCGCGTGGCCGCTGCCGTGCGCGCGACCTTCGGCGTGGCGCTGGAGCCGGAGCCCCGGCTGGTGGGCGCGACGTGGCCGACGGAGGCATGAGCCCCGGTTCACGCGCCCCGCATGCCGATGGCGCTGCCGCCCTGGCCCGCATCGTGCCCGGCATCACCCGCGGCTGCCGCGCATCGCGGCAGCATGCACGTCCATGACGAGCCCCTCCCCGCACGGCACCGTGCTGCGCGCCGCGCTTCTGATGCTGGCGAGCACGGTCTTCTTCGGCCTCATGGCCGTGGCGATCCGGCTCGCATCGCAGACGCTGCACGCCTTCGAGATCGCCTTCTTCCGCAACCTGTTCGGCGTCGTGGCCGCGCTGCCGCTGCTCGTGCGGCACGGGCCTGGCCTTCTGCGCACGCAGCACCTTCCGCGATACGTGGTGCGTTGCCTGGTCGGCGTGGTCTCGATGCTCAGCGGCTTCTGGGCGATCGCGCACCTGCCGCTGGCGCAGGCGGTGTCGCTCTCGTATTCGACCCCGCTGTTCGTCACCGTGCTCGCCGTCTGGCTGCTCGGCGAGCAGGTACGTGCGCGGCGCTGGGCGGCGATCGTGGCCGGCTTCATCGGCGTGCTGATCATCGTGCGGCCGGGCACGGACGGTTTCAGCTTCGCCTCGCTGGTGGCGCTGACGGCCGCGGTGATGAGCGGCATCGTCTCCATCCAGATCAAGCAGCTCTCCGCGCTGGAACCGGCCGACCGCATCGTGTTGTGGACGACGATGCTGTGGGTGCCGATGTCGCTGCTTCCGGCGTTGACCGTCTGGGAATGGCCCCGCGGGATCACCTGGCTGTGGGTCGCGGCCGCGGGGCTGCTGGGCACCGGCGGGCACATGCTGTGGACGCGCGCGCTCAAGCTCGGCGACGTGTCCGCGCTCACGCCGATCAGCTTCATGCAGCTGCCGGTGGTGGCGGTGGCGGGCTGGCTGCTGTTCGACGAGGCGCTGGACCGCTGGACGCTCACCGGCGCGCTGGTCATCTTCGGCGCGAACGCCTACATCGCCCACCGCGAGGCGCGGCTGGCACGGCGTGCGGCGACGCAGGCCCCGGTGGAGGGCGCCAAGCCCGGGGAGTAGGCGGAGGCTTCAGCCGCCCCGTCGCAGCCTGCGGCGGTGCAGGTGCAGGCCACCGCGCATGGCCAGGTGCACCCCGAGCGTCCAGGCCAGCGCCGCCGCCCAGCCGGCGGCGATGTCGGAGGGATAGTGGACGCCGAGGTAGACGCGCGAGGCGCCCACACCGAGCACGAACAGCACCGCCGCCGCGAGCACCGGCCAGCGCGCCCGCGTCGGCCAGCACAGTACGACCAGCACGCAGGCCAGCGTGGCCGAGCCCATGGCATGGGCGCTCGGGAAGCTGTAGGTCGGCTCCGGCGCGATGGAGTCCCACAGCGCCGGCCGCTGGCGCTGGAAGGAATACTTGGCGACCAGGTTGAGCAGGCCGGAGCCCGCGGTGGCGACGGCGACGAAGGCGGCGTCGGCCCAGCGCCGCCGCAGGGCCAGGCCGAGGGTGAGCAGGATGTCGGCCGGGACCACGCCCCAGGCGAAGCCGAGCGCGGACAGGACCAGGAACGCCGTGTCCAGGCCCGGCCCGGAGGCCGCGCGTGCCAGACGCATCAGCGGGATGTCGGCAGCGAAGGGCTCGCCCTCCAGCACGTCCTCGGCCAGCTCGCCGAAGGCCCACAGCGACAGCGCGATGCAGGCGAAGACGAGGACCAGCGCCGGCCCGCTGCGTCCGAGCAGGCGCAACGCCTGGACGATGCCGGCCGGCAGCCGGCCGGCGACGACGGCCTCAGGCCGCGCGCCCGGCGCCATAGTGCCGTTCGACGTAGGCGTCGATGAGCGTGACGAACTCCTGCGCGATGTTCTCGCCGCGAAGCGTCACCGTCTTCTCGCCGTCCTCGAACACCGGCGCGGCCGGCGCCTCGCCCGTGCCCGGCAGCGAGATGCCGATGTTGGCGTGGCGCGATTCGCCCGGGCCGTTCACCACGCAGCCCATCACCGCCAGCGTGAGGTTCTCCGCGCCCGGGTGCGTCACCTTCCATCCGGGCATCTTCGCGCGCACGTGCTCCTGCACGGTCTGCGCGAGCTCCTGGAAGAACGTGCTGGTGGTACGGCCGCAGCCCGGGCAGGCGGTGACCATCGGGGTGAACGCGCGCAGGCCCATGGTCTGCAGCAGCTCCTGCGCGACGATGACTTCCTGCGTGCGCGACGCGCCCGGCTCGGGCGTCAGCGAGATGCGGATGGTGTCGCCGATGCCTTCCTGCAGCAGCACGCCCAGCGCCGCGCTGGAGGCGACGATGCCCTTGCTGCCGATGCCCGCCTCGGTCAGGCCCAGGTGCAGGGCGTAGTCCCCGCGGGTGGCCAGCTCGCGGTAGACGGCGATGAGCTCCTGCACGCCGCTCACCTTCGCGCTGAGCACGATGCGGTCGGCCGGCAGGCCGAGCTCGACCGCGCGGTCGGCCGAATCCAGCGCGCTGCGGATCAGCGCCTCGCGCAGCACGCGGCCGGCATCCCAGGGCACCGCGCGCCGGGCGTTCTCGTCCATCAGCGTCGCCGCCAGCGCCTGGTCCAGCGAGCCCCAGTTCGCCCCGATGCGCACCGGCTTGCCGTAGCGGATCGCGAACTCGATCAGCTGCGCGAACTGCAGGTCCTTCTTCTTTCCGAAGCCCACGTTGCCCGGGTTGATGCGGTACTTGGCCAGCGCCTCGGCGCAGGCCGGCTCGCCGGCAAGAAGCTGGTGGCCGTTGTAGTGGAAGTCGCCGATCAGCGGCACCTCGATGCCCATCATCGCCAGGCGGTCGCGGATGCGCGGCACGGCGGCGGCGGCCTCGGGGTTGTTCACCGTGATGCGCACCAGCTCGCTGCCGGCACGCCAGAGCTCCGCCACCTGCCTTGTGGTGGACTGCACATCCGCGGTGTCGGTATTGGTCATCGACTGCACGACCACCGGTGCGCCGCCGCCCACCTGCACGCCACCGATGACCACCCCGCGCGTCAGGCGCCGGGATTGCGGCCCGAAGGGCGGTTCGGCGGGCGGGCGGGCGGTGTCGAGCTGGGCGTTCATGCCGCCGATTCTACGGGCTGGCGCTGAATCCACGTTCCCGCCGCCTTCGCTTTCCCTTCGCCGCGGCGGGAGTTAACGTGGCCGGGCCGCCCGCATCCGCCGCGCATGGACACCGCCGAACGCACCACCCCCGTGTTCTCGCCCAGCCAGCTCAATACGCTGGCGCGCGACATGCTGGAGAGCACGTTCGCTTCGGTCTGGGTCGAAGGCGAGCTGGGCAGCGTCTCGCGGCCGGCGTCGGGGCACCTGTACTTCACGATCAAGGACGCCCGCGCGCAGATCCGCTGCGCGATGTTCAAGCCCAGGAGCAGCTGGCTGCGCTTTGCGCCCCGCGAGGGGCTGCGCGTGCTCGGGCGCGGCCGCCTGACGCTGTACGAGGCGCGCGGGGAGTACCAGCTGGTGCTCGACCACATGGAGGAAGCCGGCGAAGGCGCCCTGCGCCGCGCTTTCGACGAACTCAAGGCACGCCTGGCCGCCGAGGGCCTGTTCGACCCCGAGCGCAAGCGCCCCCTGCCCGCCTTCCCTACCCGCATCGGCGTGGTCACCTCGCCCACCGGCGCGGCCGTCCGCGACGTGCTCAGCGTGCTGGCCCGCCGCTTCCCGCTGCTGGAGGTGGACGTGCTGCCGGTGCAGGTGCAGGGCGCGGGCGCGGCCGCGCAGATCGTCGATATGCTCCAGCGTGCCGGCGCCAGCGGCCGCTACGACGCGCTGATGCTCACCCGCGGCGGCGGCTCGCTGGAGGACCTGTGGTCCTTCAACGAGGAGGTCGTCGCCCGTGCGGTGGCGGCCAGCCCGGTGCCGGTGGTCTGCGCCGTCGGCCACGAGACCGACTTCTGCCTGGCCGAATTCGCCGCCGACCTGCGGGCGCCCACCCCGTCGGTCGCCGCCGAGCTGCTGGTGCCCCACCGCGAGGACCTCGCACGCCACCTGGCGGCGTTGCAGCGACGCCTGCATGGCGTGCAGGCGCACCGGCTGCGCGCGGCCATGCAGCGCGCCGACCGCGCCGCCCTCAGGCTGCACGCGTTGCGGCCACAGGCCCATGTGCAGATGCTCTGTCGCCGGCAGGCCGAGGCGTTCCGTCGCCTGGACGCCGCCTGGCAGCGCCGCCTCGAGCGCGAGCGCGCGCGCCTTCGCCATGCCGACGCCGTGCTGCGCGCACGCCATCCCGCACGGCGCCTGCAGCGGCTGCGCGAGCGCCTGGCGGCCCTGTCGAACCGACCGCAGGCCGCCATCGCACGACGGCTCGCGCACCACGCGCTGCAGCTGCGCGGGCTGGCGCGCTCGCTGGAAGCGATCAGCCCGCTGGCCACCGTCGCGCGCGGGTACTCGATCCTGCGCCACGAGGACGGCCGCGTGGTGCGTCGCGTCGACGACGCGCGGCCGGGCGAGCGCCTGGGCGCGCGCCTGGCCGACGGCGAGCTGATGCTGCGCGTGGAACGCGCGGTACCCGCGGAGGTCGCGCCATGACGGCGCCCCGCCCGCTCTACCTCGCCGGCCGGCCGCAGGTGACGGGCACCACGCTGGACGTGTTCGACGCCTGGTCCGGCGAACGCGCCGCCGTGGTGAGCGCGGCGGATGCGGACACCGTGGAGCGCGCGATCGCCGCGGCGCACGATGCTCGCGGCGCCATGGCCGCCATGGCGCCGGATGCGCGACGCGACGTGCTCGAGCACTGCGTCCGCCGCTTCCTTGATCGCCGCGAGGAACTCGCGCAGCTGCTGTGCACCGAGGCCGGCAAGCCCATCCGCGACGCCCGCGGCGAGGTCGACCGGCTGGTCGACACCTTCCGCATCGCCGCCGGCGAGTCCACGCGCATCGGCGGCGAGATCATCGAACTGCAGGTCTCGCCGCGGGCCCGCGGCTACCGCGGCATGACCCGGCGCGTGCCGGTCGGCGCCTGCAGCTTCATCACGCCCTTCAACTTTCCGCTCAACCTCGTGGCGCACAAGGTCGCGCCGGCCGTCGCGGCCGGTTGCCCCTTCGTGCTCAAACCCTCCGAGCGCACGCCACTGGGCGCGCTGGCCATCGCCGAGATCCTGGCCGAGACCGACCTTCCGCCCGGCGCGTTCTCCGTACTGCCCTGCGATGCCGCGCTCGCCGCGCCGCTGGTCGAGGATGCGCGCATCGCGATGCTCAGCTTCACCGGCGGCCCGGTGGGCTGGGACCTGCGCGCACGCGCGGGCCGCAAGAAGGTGACGCTGGAGCTGGGCGGCAATGCCGCCTGCATCGTGGACGCCGACCCCGGGCGTCCGCTGGAACACGTCGCGCACCGCCTGGCCTTCGGCGCCTACTACCAGAGCGGGCAGAGCTGCATCAGCGTGCAGCGCATCATCCTGCATCGCGACGTCGCCGCCGCGCTGGTGCTGCCGCTCGTCCAGCGCGTGCGTTCCCTGCGCACGGGCGACCCGCACGACGAGGACACCGACGTGGGCCCGGTCATCGACATGGCGGCCGCGGACCGCATCGAGGGCTGGGTGCACGAGGCGATCGACGCCGGCGCGCGCGTGCTGGTGGAAGGCCGCCGCGAGCGCAGCCTCATCACGCCCTGGCTGCTGGCGGACGTGCCACGCGAGTGCCGGCTCTACCGCGAGGAGGTCTTCGGGCCGGTGGCGATGGTGGAAACCGTGGACTCGTTCGATGCCGCGCTCGATCGCGCCAACGACTCCCGCTACGGCCTGCAGGCCGGCGTGTTCACCGCGCGCCTGGACCATGCCATGCGCGCCTGGGACCGGCTGGACGCCGGCGGCGTGATCGTGGGCGACGTGCCCAGCATGCGCGTGGACGCCATGCCCTATGGCGGCGTGAAGGACTCGGGCACCGGCCGCGAGGGCGTGCGGTATGCGATCGAGGAGATGACGCATACCCGCCTTCTGGTGATCCGCGACGCCTGACCCGGCACCGCGGCAGGCCGCGCCTCAGCCGACCAGCCTCTCGACGCGGTCCACCTGCTCCACCAGCTCCGGCAGCGGCCGTCCGTACAGGTAGCCCTGGCCGAGCGTGCATCCCAGTTCGCTCACCACCTGCTGCTGCTGCAGGTTCTCGATGCCCTCGGCGACCGTGTGCATGCCCAGCGAGCCCGACAGCGCCTGGATCGCCCGCACCACGGCCTCGCTCTCGTGCCGAGTATCGCTGCTGAGGCCCGCGATGAAGCTCTGGTCGATCTTCACGCATTCGATCGGGAAGCGGTGCAGGTACGACAGCGCCGAGAAGCCCGTGCCGAAGTCGTCCAGCTGTGCCAGCACGCCATGGCGGCGCAGCGTGCTGAGCATGTTGAGCACGCGCGGCGCCTCGTCGAGCAGCGCGCCCTCGGTGATCTCGATGCGCAGCCGGCGCGGGTCGGCCTTCGCGCGCTCCAGCAGCCGCAGCAGGCGGTCGGCGAAGGTGCCGTCGCGGAAGTGGCGCGGCGAGACGTTCACCGAGATGTAGCCGCCGCCGGTATGCGCGATGCGGTCGGCCACCTGCGCATAGACCAGCCAGTCGACCTCCTCGATCAGCGAGCTGTTCTCGCCCACGCCCACGAACGAGGCGGGCGTGAGCAGGCCGCTGCTGGCATGGCTCCAGCGCAGCAGGGCCTCGTGGCCCACCACACCGCGGTCGGCCAGCCGGACGATGGGCTGGTAGAAGGCGACGAAACCGTCGCCGTTGATCGCGCGGCGAAGGTCGGCCTCCAGGTCGAGGATGCGCAGCGCCTCCTCGCGCATGGCCTCGTCGAAGGTCGCCCAGCGCCCGCGGCCGGCGGCCTTGGCGCGGTACATGGCCGCATCGGCGTCGCGCAGCATCTCCGCGCCCGTGCGGTAGCGCGGGTGCCAGAGCGCGATGCCGATGCTCGCCGACGGGAAGACCTCGCGCCCGGCCACCCACCAGGGCTCGCCCAGTGCATCCAGGATGCGGCCGGCGAGTTCCTGCGCCACGCCCAGGCCGTCGAGGTCGTGCACCAGCACCGCGAACTCGTCGCCGCCCAGCCGGGCGACGATGTCGCGCGCGCGCACCGCGCCACCGATGCGCCGGGCCGCTTCCATCAGCAGCTCGTCGCCCGCCGAATGGCCGGCGCTGTCGTTGATGAGCTTGAAACGGTCGAGGTCGAGGAACAGGACGGCGAACAGCCGGCGTTCGCGCGTGGTCTCGATGGCCTCGCCCAGGCATTCGAGCAGGTGGCTGCGGTTGGGCAGACCGGTGAGCGCGTCGTGGCGGGCCTGGTGGGTCAGGCGCTGCTCGGCGCGCAGGCGCTCGCCGATCTGCGCCAGCAGCTCGCGGTTGGCTCGCGCCAGTTCGCGGGTGCGTGCCTCCACGCGCTGCTCGAGGTCCGAATGCGCCTGCACCAGCTTCTCCTGGGCGCGCTTGCGCGACAGGCCGATGCCGATGTGGTGGGCGACGAAGGTGAGCAGCTCCTGGTCGCGGTGGTCGAAGCCCACGTCCGGCGTATAGCTCTGCACGGCGATCACGCCGACCACCTGCTCCTCGCGGTACAGCGGCACGCCCAGCCAGCAGTGCGCCAGCGAGCCGCGGCTGATCAGCATGCCGTCGCGCATCATCGCGTTGATGCGCGCGCGGTCCACCAGCAGCGGGCGCTTCTGCGTCAGCACGTACTCGGTGAGGCCGAACCCCAGCGGGCGCGCCTCGCGCCGGCCGTCGCGCTCGTCGATCGAGTACGGGAACTCCAGGTACTCGCCGTCGTCGGCGATCATCGCGACGTAGAAGTTCCTGGCGTACAGCAGTTCGCCGACGATCGCGTGCACCTCGCGATAGAAGTCGTCGAGCGACTCGCTGCTCATGGTCAGGTCGGCGATGCGCAGCAGCGCACGCTGCAGGGCCTCGGCGCGCTGGCGTTCCTCGATCTGCGCCTGCAGCTCGGCATTGGCCTGCTGCAGCGCCCGGGTGCGCTCGCGCACGCGGCGCTCCAGGTCCTCGCGGGCGAAGTGGCGGTCGAGCGCGGTGCGGATGTGCTGGGCGACGAAGTCCAGCAGCGCGCGTTCCTCCTCGCCGTAGACATCTGCGCGGTCGTAGCTCTGCACCACGACCGCGCCGCAGATGCCGTCCTCGCGACGCATCGGCACGCCCAGCCAGTCGGCGCTGTCGGGGCCGTGCGTGGAATCGCGCGGCACGCCCAGGCGGCGCCGCACGTCCTCCGACGTGCCCTGCACCGCCTCGCCATGCCGCAGCAGCGCGACCGTGAGGCTGTTGGGCAGGTCGGCCACCGGCATGTCCAGGTCGACGTCCGGCTGCCAGGGATCGCGCTCGTCGGCGAAATACGGAAAGCGCAGCGTCCCGCGCTCGGCGTCGTAGAGCACGATGTAGAAGTTCGCCGCGTACATCAGGCCGCCGATGACGTGGTGCACCATCCGCAGCATGTCGGGCAGCTCGAGGTCCGAGCCTGCGAGGTCGGCGATCTCGTACAGCGCCTGCTGCAGCCGCTCGCTCTTCTCCAGCGACTCCGCGCGGCGGTGCGCGGCCTCGGCCTCGATGTGGGCCACCAGCAGGCCGCGGGCCATCTCGGCCCAGGTCGCGCGAAGCTCGGGCGACACCGGCGCGGCCAGGCGGGCCACGACCGCCGCGCGCCGTCCCTGGGGCAGCGGCCAGCTCTCGGCGATGAGGTCGGCTACGGCCGGAGGGGGGACGTGGAAGCCGAGGAGCCGCGCGGCGAGCTCGGCCAGGTCCCGGCCGGCGCCCGCCGAAGCCGCCTCGCCCGTGCCCAGCCGGTCGCGCCAGCAGGCCGCGAGTTCGACCCCGACCGGCAGGCCGGACGCCAGCGCGGCAACGAGGTCGCGCCGCAGCATGCCTCGCTGTGCGCTCTCCGGCGGCTCGGGTCTATGCACTCGCGACACCCCCCTGTTGCTCGCCCGGAGAATACGTGATCGCGTCTGCCAGGGAACGGCCGCCGCGACGGCCGCTCTGTACCCGGCAGGGTCGGCTGCGTACGCTGCCGGCGATGGACGGCCCCGCCCCCCGCACCGACGAGCTGCTGATGCTGGACTGGGCAGCCGGCGACCTGTCCGCGTTCGAGGCACTCTATGCCCGCCACAAGGGGCCGCTCTACCGCTTCCTCCGCCGGCAGCTGCGCGATCCGGCGCTGGCCGACGAGCTGTTCCAGGATGTCTGGCAGAAGGTGATCGCCGCGCGTGCCGGCTGGCGCCCGGAGGCCGCATTCAGCACCTGGCTCTACCGCATCGCCCACAATCGCCTGGCCGACCACTGGCGCGCCGCGCGCCATCGCCCCGCCGCGCCGGCCGACGCCGAGCTGCGGCTGGAGGCCATCCCCGACCCCGAAACGCCCGAACGGACGTTGAGTGAGTTCGAGCAGCGCCGCCGCCTGCAGCTGGCGCTGGAGGAACTGCCCGATGAGCAGCGCGAGGTCGTGCTGCTGCGGCTCGAGCAGGAGCTCACCCTGGAGCAGATCGGCGAGATCACCGGTGCCGGCCGCGAGACCGTGAAGTCGCGCCTCCGATACGCGATGGACAAGCTGCGCGCGAGACTCCGCCCATGACCGCCCGACCGCCCTTCGACGACGACGCGCTGAGCCCCGAGGAGCGGGCGCTGGCCGCACGCCTGTCGGCCGTGGACGCCGGGGGGCCGCCACCGGCGCTCGACGCCCGCGTCCTGGCCGCGGCGCGCGCGGCCGTGGCCCCGGACGGACCCGGCGGGGCCGCGTCGACCGCGCGCACGACGACGCGCCGCAGGCGCCGCTGGCCCACGGCGGTGGGCGCGGCGGCGACGCTGGTGATCGCCGTCGGCCTGGCCTGGCAGCTCAAGCCGCTGCTGGACATGCCGCCTCCGCTGCGCCGGCCCGTGGAGGCCGCGCCCGTCGAGGCCGAGGTGCTCGCGCAGGCCGAGCCGGTCTCGCCGGCCGCGGCCCCGCCGCCGCCCGTGGCGTCGGTCGCCGGTGTCGCCGCGGAGTCCGCCGCGCCCGCGGCACGCAAGGCGGCCCCTCGACCGGCGGCCCCGCCTGCGCGCGTCGCGAGCCGACGTGCCCAGGCAGCACCCGTGGTCGAACGGGAGTCAGCCCCCGCGCAGGCACCCGGTGAGTATCTGGACGAGGCCGTCGGCGACCATGCCGACAGCGTCGCCGCGCCCGTCGCGGCCGCGGCGGCGCCGCCCGCGCCTCCCGCACCGCCCGCCACCCGGGACGAGGCGGCGCGGCTGGAGCGTGTCGAAGTCACCGGCGGCCGCGTGGGCGACGCCGCCGCGCCGGCCGGCATCGACACCCTCACGGTCTCGGGCACCCGCGTCTTCCCGCCCGTCGCGTCGGACGCCTCGCTCGGGCCGGTCGAATGGCTCGAACGCATCCGCCTGCGCCGCGACGCCGGCGACGTGGACGCCGCGCGCGCGAGCCTGCGCCTGTTCCGCCGCGAGTACCCGCGCCATCGCCTGCCCGACGACCTGCGTGCGCTGCTCGCGGAGCCGCGCTGACATGCCGGGCCCACCGGCATGCTGACGCTGGCCGCGCCGGCGAGCGCGACGCTCGAGGTCAAGCACAGCCGCTTCCAGGCCCAGGCCGGGCCCGTGGGCTCGCCCGACGAGGCGCTCGCCTTCCTGCGGCGCGCCGCCGACCCGGCCGCCACCCACAACTGCTGGGCCTACCGCATCGGCCCGCAGTACCGCAGCAGCGACGACGGCGAGCCCTCGGGCACCGCGGGCCGGCCCATCCTGGCCGCGATCGACGGCCAGGGCGTGGACGGCGTGATGGTCGTGGTCTCGCGCTGGTACGGCGGCATCAAGCTCGGCGCCGGCGGCCTCGTGCGCGCCTACGGCGGATGCGCGGCGCAGTGCCTGCGCGAGGCGCCGAAGGTCCAACGCGTGCCGCTGGTCGATCTCGACGTCATGTTCGGATTCGCCGACACCGGGGCCGTGCATGCCGCCATCGCCGCCCATGGCGCCGAACGCGTGGAGGAAGGCTTCGACGGCGACGGCGTGGTGCTGCGCCTGCGCCTGCCGCGCGATCGCATCGACGCCTTGAAAGCGCAGCTGCGCGACGCCACCCGGGACCGGATACGCCTGCTGGAGCCACCGAATGCCTGAAGACGCCGCGGCCACCCCCACCTCGCGCCTGCGCCCCCTGCGCGGCCTGTGGCCGTTCCTGCGGCGCCACCGGGGGCTGCTGGTGGCCTGGCTGGTCGCGCTGGCGGGGTCGTCGGCGGCCACGCTGTCGCTGCCCGTCGCCATCCGACAGATGATCGACCACGGCTTCGCCGGCGGCGGCGCGGGCATCGACCGCGTCTTCGTCCTGCTGTTCGGCGTGGCCGCGGCGCTCGCGCTGGCCACGGCCGCGCGCTTCTTCTTCGTTTCCCTGCTGGGCGAGCGCGTGGTCGCCGACCTGCGCGAGCGCCTGTATGCGCACCTGCTCGCGCTCGACGCCGCCTTCCATGACCGAACCCGCAGCGGCGAGCTGGTATCGCGCCTGACCGCCGACACCGAGCTGTTGCGCAGCGTGGTCGGCTCGACGCTTTCGGTCGCGCTGCGCAGCACCGTCACCTTCCTCGGCGGCGTGGCCATGCTGTTCGCCACCAGCCCGCGCCTGGCGAGCTATGCGCTGGTCGGGATTCCGCTGGCGGTGCTGCCGATCGTCGCCGCCGGGCGCCGCCTGCGCGGCATCGCGCGCACCAGCCAGGACGCCGTCGCCGGTGCCAATGCGCTGGCCTCGGAAACGCTCGGCGCCATTCCGACGGTGCGCGCCCATGCGCGCGAGACCTACGAGCGCGGGCGCTTCGGCGAGGCCGTACGCATCGCGCTGCGCGCGGCGCGCAGGCGCATCGGCGCGCAGGCCGTCGTCACCGCCTTCGTGATCCTCCTGGTATTCGGCGCGATCACGCTGGTCCTGTGGCTCGGCGCCCACGACGTCGTGGCCGGGCGCATGAGCGCCGGCACGCTCGGCCAGTTCGTGCTCTACGCGCTGATCGCCGGCGGGTCGGTGGGCGCGCTGGCGGAGGTCTGGAACGAGGTGCAGCGCGCGGCGGGCGGCATGGGCCGCATCGCCGAGCTGCTCGCGGAGACGCCCGCCATCGCCGCACCCGCCGCGCCCCGCGCCCTGCCCTCGCCCGTGCGCGGCGAGGTGCGCTTTGCGGGCGTGCGCTTCGCCTATCCCGCCGAGCCCACCCGCCCGGTGCTGCAGGATTTCGACCTGCACGTGCGCCCGGGCGAGACCGTCGCGCTGGTGGGCCCCTCGGGCGCGGGCAAGAGCACGGTGTTCTCGCTGCTGCTGCGCTTCCACGACGTGCAGGCAGGATGCATCACGGTCGACGGCGTGCCGGTGGACAGCCTGGATCCCCACACGCTGCGCGGCGCCATCGCACTGGTTGCGCAGCACCCGACGCTGTTCGCCACCAGCGTGCGCGAGAACGTGCGCTACGGGCGCCTGGATGCCAGCGAGGACGACATCCGCCGGGCCGTCCGCGCCGCGCATGCGCAGGACTTCGTCGACGCCCTGCCGCAGGGCCTGGACACCGAACTCGGCGAGCGCGGTGCCCGGCTCTCCGGCGGCCAGCAGCAGCGCATCGCCATCGCCCGCGCGGTGCTGCGCGACGCGCCCATCCTGCTGCTGGACGAAGCCACCAGCGCGCTGGACGCGCAGAGCGAGGCCGCCGTGCAGGCGGCGCTCGAGGAACTCATGGAAGGACGCACCACGATCGTCGTCGCCCATCGCCTGGCCACCGTGCTCAAGGCCGACCGCATCGTGGTGATGGATGCCGGCCGCGTGGTCGCCGAAGGCAGCCATGCCCAACTGCTGGCGCAGGGCGGGCTCTACGCCGAGCTGGCGCGGCTGCAGTTCATCGACTGATACCCGGCCCGGGCCGGCCGCGGAGCACCAATGGAAAGGCCCCGCCGGAGCGGGGCCTTTCCTTTACCTCATGCCGATGCCGGATCAGGCCGGAACCACGCCGGAGGCCTGCATGCCCTTCGGCCCCTGCGTGACCTCGTAGGAGACGCGCTGGCCCTCCTGGAGACTGCGGAACCCCTTGGCATTTATGGCGGAAAAGTGCACGAACACGTCCGCACTGCCGTCCTCTGGCGAGATGAAACCGAAGCCCTTGGCGTCGTTGAACCACTTCACGGTGCCGTACTGCATGTCCTGGATGACCTCATGCTGGAGAGCGTGGCGCGTCCCGCACCCCCCGGCTGCGGTCGCCGGCCGAGTATGCAAACGGCATGGCCGCTTTGACAATCAGCCCGCGTTCAAGCGATCGAGCACCCCGCGCATCAGCGCCGGCAGGTGGGCCGAGGCCGCCTCCACGTTGTCCAGCACGTCCTGCAGCGTGATCACTTCGTCCACCTGCGGGCCCGCCCCCGCCGCCCAGTTGGCGACGATCGCCAGGCAGGCGTAGTCCAGCCCCAACTCCCGCGCCAGGCCCGCTTCCGGCATGCCGGTCATACCCACCAGATCGCAGCCGTCGCGGCGCATGCGCGCGATCTCGGCGCGGGTCTCCAGCCGCGGGCCCTGCGTGGCGCCGTAGCAGCCGCCATCGACCAGCGGCACGCCGGCGGCCTTCGCCGCGTCCAGCACCATGCGCCGCAGCGATCCGGTATACGGCTCGCCGAAGTCCACGTGCAGCACCTCGCTGCCTTCCTCCTCGCAGATCGTGGAGATGCGGCCCCAGGTGTAGTCGATCAGCTGGTCCGGGCAGGCCAGCACGCGCGGGCCGAAGCGCTCGGTGATGCCGCCGACGGTGTTCATGGCCAGCACGCGCCTGGCGCCCAGCTGCTGCAGCGCGACGAGGTTGGCGCGGTAGTTGACGCGATGCGGCGGCACGGAATGGCCTTCGCCGTGGCGCGCGAGGAATGCCACGTCGCGACCGCCCAGGCGCCCGACGCGTACCGGCCCGGACGGCGCGCCGAAGCGCGTCTCCACGTCGACCGTGCGAACGTCGTCGAGTTCCGCGAGCCGGTAGACGCCGGTGCCGCCGATGATGGCAAGGTCGATGCGGTTCATGCGGGTACCGGTTCAGTCGGCGAGCTGCGCGAGTGCTTCGTCGCGCAACGCGTAGATCGCGGGCAGGTTGCGGCCCTGGCCCTGGAAGTCCATGCCGTAGCCGAAGACGTAGCGGTCGGGCACGTCCACGCCGGCGTAGTCGGCCCACACGCCTTCCACGCAGCGGTCGTGGCGCTTGACCGCCAGCGCCGCGATGCGCACCTCGGCCGCGCCTTCGGCCCGGCACCATTCCACGATGCCGCGCAGCGTGTGGCCTTCGTCGAGGATGTCGTCGGCCAGCAGCACGCGCCGGCCCGCGAGCGGCGTGGCGGGCCGATGCTTCCAGGCCAGATCGCCGCCGCTGGTCGCACCCCGGTAGCGCGTGGCGTGCAGGTAATCGAATTCCAGGTCGAGGCCGAGCGCGCCGATCTCCATCGCCAGCCGTGCCGCGAACGGCAGGCCGCCGTGCATCACGGTGAGGTAGACGGGCACGCTGCCCTGCAGGTCCTCGCGGATTTTCGGCGCCATGCGCACGATGGCCTGTTCCAGGGCATCGCGGTCGTGCACCAGGTCGCTGTTGGCGAGCGCCCAGGCGATGTCCCGCGCCATTACGCCAGCCCCTCGATGCGGCCGCGCGTGGCGTCGTAACGCGGATCGGCCAGCAGGCCTTCCCATGCCAGCGGGCCGCGGCCGATCAGGCCGGCCATCGCCGCGGTGTTGAGGCGACGCCCTTCGACCGCCGCGAGCGACTCGGGCACCAGCTCCGGATGGCAGACCAGGACCACGTCGCAGCCCGCGTCCAGGTGCGCGTCGATGCGCGCCTTGATGCCGCCGGCGGAAAACGCCGCGGCCATCCCGATGTCGTCGGAGAAGACCACGCCGCGAAAGCCCATCTCCTTCCGCAGGATGTCCTCGATCCAGCGCCGCGAGTAGCCGGCCGGATCGGGATCGACGGCCGGATAGCGCACGTGCGCCATCATCACCGCGTCGGCGCCGGCCTCGATGCCGGCCGCGAAGGGCACGAGGTCCTGGGCACGGATCTCTTCGAGGCTCCGCGGGTCGACCGCGTCGTCGAAGTGCGTGTCCTCGAGCACCGAACCGTGGCCCGGGAAGTGCTTGATCGTCGCCGCCATGTCCGCCGCGTGCATGCCCTCGATGTAGGCGCGGGTGAACTCGGCGACGACCCGGGGGTCGGCGGAGAACGCGCGGTCGCCGATGGCGCGGTTGCCACGGCCGAGGTCGACGACGGGCGCGAAGCTGAGGTCGACGCCGGTGGCGCGCACTTCGCTGGCCATCAGCCAGGCGTGCTCGATCGCGAGCTTGACCGCGCCTTCCGGATCGCGCCGGTAGAGGTCGTCGAAAACCTCCAGGCGCGGCAGCGCGGCGAAACCGTCGCGGAAGCGCTGCACGCGGCCGCCTTCCTGGTCCACGCAGACCAGCTGCGGGCGCGGGGCGGCCTCGCGGATCGCCTGGCTCAGCTCGGCGACCTGCTGCTTCGACGCGAAGTTGCGCGAGAACAGGATCACGCCGCCGCAGGCATCGTGCTGCAGCCAGTCGCGCTCCTGCGCGGTGAGTTCGGTCCCGGCGACGCCGATCACGAGCATGGGGCACCACTCCACGAAACGGGGCGGGCATTGTGCCCCGGATGCCGTGGAGACCGTAGCCCGGCCAGGCCGGGCGCATCCGCGGCCGGGCGGCCGTTGCGCAGGATCCCGCGGCTGCGGCCGCCGGCGCTACCAGGTCGAGTAGGGGCGGCTGGCGAGCGCGAGGTTGTAGTAGCGGGCGTCGTGCGTGACCTCCTCGCCCAGCCAGTCCGGCCGCTCGAAGGCGGCCTCGGCGTCCTCCAGCTCGAGCTCGGCGACCACCAGCCCCGCGTTGTCGCCCAGGAACTCGTCGACCTCGAAGGTGCGACCGGCCACCTCGACGTAATGCCGTCGCTTCTCGATGCGCCCGCCGACGGCGAGCGCGAGCAGCGCACGCGCATCCTCGACGGGGATCGGATAGTCGAACTCCTGGCGCGTCGTCCCCAGCTCGCGCGACTTCATGTTGAGGAAGGCCTCGCTCCCCTGGATCCGCACCCGCACCGACACGTTCATCGCGCCGGCGTCCAGCGTGGCCAGGTCGTTGAGATAGGCCTGGGCCATGTCGACGACGCGGCTCGCACGCGTGCGCCAGGCATCGCTGGTCACCAGGAACTTGCGTTCGATCTCGAGGGGCATGGGGTTTCCTGTTGTTCTTCGCCGCTTCGGAAGCGGGCGCCGCAAGGCGGGGTCGCGGCAGGGACTGACGGCCTTCGCCGTATGGGCAAGGCACGCGGCCCGTGGGGGGCGCCATGATGGCGCATCGCGCCAAGGGCCGCGCGCCGTCCGGCGACGGTCGGCGTTCGTCGGGCAGCGAGGCGGCGCCGGTCAGGTCGCGATCGCGCCGCGCAACTCGCCCCAGCTCGGCGGGACCGGCCAGGCGGGATCGTCCGTGCCGGCCACCGCGCGTCGCAGGTCCGTGCGATCGAGCTGCGGCGCCACCGCCGTCAACAGTGCCAGCGTGTAATCGCGAAGCACGCGCTCGCGCGGCAGCACGGCCCAGGCGGTGCATTCGGGCACCGACTCCGGCGCCGGCAGCGCACGCAGCGTGTCCAGGTCCTCCGCGCCTACCGCGATCTCGGCCAGCAGGCCGACACCCAGCCCCGCGCGCACGTAGGTCTTGATGAGGTCCGCGTCGCGCGCCGTCATCGCGATGCGTGGCTCCAGGCCCTCCTGCGCGAATGCGCGGCGCAGCGAGGAGTCGGCGCGTACCGACGACTCGTAGCTCACCAGCGCCTCGCCGGCGAGCCTCGCCAGCGTCGGCGGCCCGTCGCCATGCGCCAGCGCATGCTCCCGCGGCACCAGGACCTTCCGCCGCCAGCGGAACAGCGGCACGGCGACGCCGCCGGCAGGCGCATCGCCGGAGGTGCTGATCACCGCCACGTCCGCCTCGCCGCGCGCGAGCAGGCCCAGCACCTCGCCCTCGCTGCTGGGCGAGAGGTGCACCGACATCTGCGGATAGGCACGGCGAACCTGCGCGATCGCGCCCGGCAGCACGTGGCGCGCCTGCGTATGCGTGGTGGCGATGACCAGGCGGCCCTGCGCGTCGCCGCGCACGTTGGCGGCATAGGCACGGATGTTGCCCGCCTCGGCCAGCAGCCGGCGCGCGTGCACCAGCACCTGCTGCCCGGCGGGCGTGATCGAGTCCAGGCTGCGCCCCTTGCGCGAGAACAGCAGGAAGCCCAGCTCGTCCTCCAGCTGCTTGAGCTGCTTGGACAGGCCGGGCTGGGTGGCATGCACCCGCTCGGCGGCCAGGGTGATGTTGAGCCCGGAGTCGGCGATGGCGACCAGGTAGCGGAGCTGGCTGAGGGTCATGGCGGGCGTCGGTCGCGGGCGAACGGCGGGAGCGGAGAAGCCATCGGGCATACTCCATCGCTCGATCCGAATGAAAGGATGTATACGCTAACGGCCCGGGAGGCGCGTGTCCACACACTTATGCTTCAGGAGCATGAGCCTGTGGCCACCGGTCATTTCGTCCGAGCGTTGCAGGGGAATAGCTTGCAGGCGTTCCGAGACCGGATCAGCTCCATGCCTGCAACATCGGGTTCCGCTGCGTTGTTTCCGCTGTTCATCGACCTCCGCGGGCGCCGCGTCGTCGTCGTGGGCGGCGGCGCCGTAGCGCGGCGAAAAGTCGCGGCGCTTCGCGAAGCGGGCGCGTGCGTGCGCCTGGTCGCACCGCGGCTGGTGCCCGAACTGCAGGCCGATGCGGATGCCGGGCGGCTGGACCACGTGCCCTCGGCCTTCATGCCCGGCCATCTCGATGACGCCTGGCTGGTCGTCGCGGCAACCGACGACGGCAGGGTCAACGCCGCCGTCGCCACCGCGGCGACGGAACGGCGGATCTGGGTGAACGTGGTCGACGATGCAGCGCAGTCGAGCGTGCAGGTGCCCGCGCGCGTGGAGCGCGGCCCGCTGCAGGTGGCCATTTCCAGCGGCGGCGGCGCGCCCATGCTCGCGCGCCACCTCCGCGAGAAGCTCGAGGCCGAGCTGGACGAGTCCTGGGCCGCGCTGGCGCGCCTGCTCGCGCGCTACCGCCGCCTGATCCGCGCGCGCTTTGCCGACACCGGCTCGCGCCGGGACTTCTTCGAGCGGGTGATCCACAGCGAGGTGCCGGCCCTGCTGCGCGCCGGCCGCGACGGCGCCGCCCGCGAGGCCCTGCGCGCGATGCTGCGCGAACCGGGCGCACGACGCCGCGGGCGCGTGATCCTCGTCGGCGCGGGGCCGGGCGACGCGGGCCTGCTCACCCTGCGCGCGCTGCGCGTGCTCTCGCAGGCCGACGTGGTGCTGCACGACCGCCTGGTCTCCCCCGACGTGCTCGCGCGCGTGCGCCGCGACGCCGAGCTGGTCGACGTCGGCAAGCAGGCCGGCACGCCCGGCAGCGCCGACGCGCACGCGGCCACGCAGGCGCGCATCCACCGGCTCATGCTCGAGCACGCGCGCGCGGGCCGCACCGTGGTGCGCCTGAAAGGCGGCGACCCCTTCGTATTCGGCCGCGGCGGCGAGGAACTCGAAGTGCTGGCCGCGCACGGCATTCCCTTCGAGGTCGTTCCGGGCATCACCGCGGCCCTGGCCTGCGCCGCCTACGCCGGCATCCCGCTCACGCACCGGGACCATGCGCAGTCGCTGCTGCTGGCCACCGCGCACGCCCGGGACGAGGCCGACACGCTCGACTGGGCATCGCTCGCGGCACCCGGCCGGACGACGGTCTTCTACATGGGCGTGGCCGCGGCCGCCCGCATCGCCACGCGGCTGGTGGCGCACGGCATGTCCGCGTCGACACCCGTCGCGGTCGTGGAGAACGGCGCACGCCCCGGCCAGCGCGTCGTGCTGGGCAGCCTCGCCACCCTCGCCGACGACATCCGCCGGCATGCCGTGCGCTCGCCCGCCCTGCTGGTCGTGGGCGAGGTCGCCGCCCTCGCCGCCCGCCTGGGCTGGTTCGCCCAGGCGCCCCTGGGCGTGCGCGCGCTGGAGCAGGCCGCATGAGCCCTGCCGCCTCGTCGACCGGCGGCGGACGGTGGCCCGCGCGTCGCCAGCGTGCGCGCGTCACCGCTGTCCTGGCTGCCACATGCCCGCCTGACCACGGATGCGGGTCACGCCTCGCCAACGCGCCGTCCGCATCCTGCTCCCACGCCCTCCCGCCTTCCCCAGAGAACTCCCATGGCCCTGTACGACAGCATCCTCGACACCGTCGGCGGCACGCCCATCGTGCGCCTGCAGCGCATCGCGCCAGGCAACGTCAGCGTCTACGCCAAGGTGGAGTCCTTCAATCCCGGCGGTTCGGTGAAGGACCGCCTCGCCCTCGCCATCGTGCTCGACGCCGAGCAGCGCGGCCTGCTCAGGCCCGGCGACACCATCGTCGAGGCCACCTCGGGCAATACCGGCATCGCGCTCGCCATGGTGGCCGCCGCGCGCGGCTACAGGTTCGTGGCGGTGATGACGGAAACCTTCTCCGTCGAGCGGCGCAAGCTCATGCGTGCCTACGGCGCCAGGGTGATCCTCACGCCCGCCGCCGAGCGTGGTACCGGCATGGTGCGCAAGGCGAAGGAACTCGCGGAGAAACACGGCTGGTTCCTCGCACGCCAGTTCGAGAACGAGGCCAACCCGGCCTGGCACC
The DNA here is from genome assembly GCA_049323195.1 of Pseudomonadota bacterium. Lineage (GTDB taxonomy): Bacteria > Pseudomonadota > Gammaproteobacteria > Xanthomonadales > Xanthomonadaceae > Cognatilysobacter. The sequence continues at coordinate 31,659 of JBMOOW010000149.1, forward strand.
GCAATACGACCGGCCCGGAGATCCTGCGCGATTTCGCCGGCCGCCGGCTCGACTACTTCGTCAGCGGCTGGGGCACCGGCGGCACCATCACCGGCGCGGGCCAGGTCCTCAAGGCCGCCCGCCCGGGCATCAAGGTGATCGTCGCCGAACCCGCCGGCGCGGCCCTGCTTTCGGGCGAGCCCTGGCAGCCGCACAGGATCCAGGGCTGGACGCCGGACTTCGTGCCCGCCGTACTCGACCGCTCGGTGGCCGACGACATCCTCAAGATCGACGACCTGCTCGCCCGCGACACCGCGCGCCGTCTCGCCGCCGAGGAAGGCATCTTCGTGGGCATCTCGGCCGGCGCCACGGCCGCAGCGGCGCTGCGCGTGGCCGAGTCGGCGCCCGACGGCTCGGTCATCCTGACGATGCTGCCCGACACCGGCGAACGCTATCTCTCGACCGTGCTCTTCGAGGGGATCGACGAGGGCTCCGACGATGCCTGGCTGGAGTCCATCGGCGACACCAGCCTGCCCTGACCGCCGGCCTCATGGTATGCCGGGCCGCACGCGGCCTCCGGTATCCGCCATGCCGCGTGACGCGGCGGCCGCTTTTCGCAGGTCATGGTTCAACCGGCCTGCCGCCCCCGCTACCCTGTCCCGTCGCGGCCATCGCCGCCCGGAGACCGCATGACGCCGAGCACCCCCTTCGATGCCCGCGAGGCGCAGCGCCTGCACTGGGCGCGCGCTGCCACCGGCAACCCGGACATCGGCCTCGTCGCCGCCTCGGCCGACGCCGGCTTCCGCAGCTACTGGCGCACGGTGGGCGAATCGCCCACGCACATCGTCATGGACTCCCCGCCCGACAAGGAGGACGTGCGCCCCTGGCTCGCCATGCGCGACGTGCTCGAAGCCGGCGGCGTGCGCGTGCCGCGCGTGCTCGCGCGCGATGTCGACCACGGCTTCCTGCTGCTCGAGGACCTCGGCGCGCAGACCTTCCTGCACGTCATCATCGACACCAACGCCGACGAGCTCTTCGACGCCGCCGTCGGCCAGCTGCTGAAGCTGCAGGCCATCGCGCCGCCGCCCGGCCTGCCGGCCTATGACGAGGCGCTCCTGGCCCGCGAGCTGCGCCTGTTCGACGAGTGGTTCCTGGCACGGCACCTGGGGATCGAACCCGACTGCGACGACCTCGAGAACCTCGACGCCGCCTACCGGGTCCTCATCGACACCGCGCTCGCCCAGCCCCGCGTGCTGGTGCACCGCGACTTCATGCCGCGCAACCTGATGCCCACCGACGACGGCGCGGGCCCCGCGGTGCTCGACTTCCAGGACGCGGTGGTCGGCCCCATCGCCTATGACGCGCTGAGCCTGTTCAAGGACGCGTTCCTGAGCTGGCCGGAGGCGCGCGTCCACGCCTGGCTCGCCGACTACCACCGGCGCGCCTGCGAAGCCGGCCTGCCGGTGCCACCGCTGGAGCGCTTCCGCCGCGATGCCGACCTCATCGGCGTCCAGCGCCACCTCAAGGTGCTCGGCATCTTCGCGCGCCTGAACCACCGCGACCACAAGCCGAAGTACATCGCCGACGCGCCGCGATTCCTCGCCTATCTCGACGCCGTCGTGCCCAAGTACCCCGAGCTCGCGCCGCTTGGGCGCGTCATCGAACGCCGCGTGCGCCCGGCGTTCGCCGCCGCATGAAGGCCCTGGTCTTCGCCGCCGGCCTCGGCGAGCGCATGCGGCCGCTCACGCTGGGCACGCCCAAGCCGCTGCTGCTGGCCGGCGACAAGCCGCTGATCGCCTGGCACCTCGAAAAGCTCGCGGCCATCGGCGTCGACGAAGTCATCGTCAACACCAGCTGGCTCGCCGAGTGTTTCCCCGAAGTGCTGGGCGACGGCTCGCGCTGGGGCCTGCGCGTGGGCGGGCTGTACGAGGGCCCGGTGCCGCTCGAGACGGGCGGCGGCATGTGGAACGCGCTGTCGCGCCTCTCGCCGGACGGCGCGCCCTTCATCGCCGTCAACGGCGACATCTGGAGCGACTACGACTTCGCACGCCTGCCGCGCGAACCGCGGGGCCTGGCCCACCTCGTGCTGGTCGACAACCCCGCGCACAACCCCGGGGGCGACTTCGCGCTCGAGGGCGACCGGGTGCTGAGCGAAGGCCCGCGCCGGCTGACGTTCTCGGGCATCGGCGTATACCGCCCCGCGCTCTTCGACGGCTGGCGCGAGGTGATCGGCGACGCCCCCGGCGCCGCCGACACGCCGCCGCGCTTCAAGCTCGCGCCACTGCTGCGCGCGGCCATGCACCGCGGCGACGTCACCGGCGAGCACCACCCCGGCGCCTGGACGGATGTCGGCACGCCGGAGCGCCTGGCCATGCTGGACGCGGAACTGCGCACCGTCTGAGCAGGCCGGTGCGCGCCCGCGCGCCGGGTCGCCGCGTCCCGCTCAGGCCTCGGGAACCTGGCCCAGCACCTGCCTGAGAAAAGGCACCGTCAGGCGGCGCTGGGCCGCGAGCGCTGCGCGGTCGAGCTGGTCGAAGAGCTGGGTGAGGCTGCCGAGGTCGCGGCCCACGCGCCGCAGCAGCCAGTCCAGCGCGGCCTCGTCCACGCCGAGGCCGCGACGCTGTGCGCGCTGGCGCAGCACCTCGCGGCGGCCCGCGTCGTCCAGTGCGGAGAGCACCACGCCGCTGCACTGCCCCAGCCGCGAACGCAGGTCCGGCAGCACGAGCCCGAGCGCGTCGGGGCGCGCGATGGCGGCATAGATCACCGCGGTGCCCGCGGCACGCGCGCGGTTGTGGAAGTCGAACAGCGCGACCTCGTCCTCGCGCCCGCCCGCGACCGCTTCCAGCCCATCCAGCGCGACGAGGTCCATGCCCTCCAGCGCCTGCAGCGCGTCGCCGAGGCGACCTGCCGCGCGGGCGAGCGCAAGGTAGGCCGGACGGCGTCCGGACTCCTGCGCCTGCGCGCACGCCGCCAGCAGCAGGTGCGACTTCCCGGTGCCTGCAGGGCCGCTGACGTACAGCCAGTCCACGGCGTCGCCACGCGCGAGCGCGTCCAGATGGCCCAGCGTGCCCGCGGGGGCCCCCACGAAGGTGGCCAGACGCTGGTCGGGCGGATAGCGCAGGGCCAGGGGCAGCTGCGCCGGGGCGGAGCCCTGCGGCATCAGGCGGACTCGTGCCCCTGCGGGGCGCCCGCATCGGGCAGGATCGACGGCGCGTCGCCCGCATAGAGCCGGCTGTGCGTGTAGCGCTCCTGCGCATAGCGCAGCAGCACGTTGGCGACGGCGGCCACGGGCAGTGCCAGCAGCATGCCCAGGAAACCGAACAGCTGGCCGCCGGCCAGCACGGCGAAGATCACCGCCACCGGATGCAGCCCGATGCGGTCTCCGACGAGCTTGGGCGTGAGCCAGTAGCTCTCCACCACCTGCCCGATGCCGAACACGGCGACCACGCCCGCCAGGTGCTGCCAGTCGCCGTACTGCACCAGCGCGGCGATGCCGCCCAGCAGCAGCAGGCTGGCCGGGCCGACGTAGGGCACGAAGGTGAGCAGGCCGGCGATCATGCCGATCAGGATGCCGAGGTCGAGCCCGACGATCTGCAGGCCGATCGCATAGCCGATGCCCAGGATCAGCATCACCATGAACTGGCCGCGCAGGAAGCCGCCGAGGACTTCGTCCGATTCCTTCGCCAGGCGCGTGGCAGTGGCCCGGTGGCGCGGGGGAATCAGCGCGGCGATGCGCTCGACCATCGCGTCCCAGTCGCGCAGGAAGAAGAAGGCCAGCACCGGGACGAGCACGGCGTTCACCGCAAGCCCCAGCAGCATCGAGCCCGAGCGGGTGACGTAGCCCAGCACCGTCTTGGCGAAGCCGCCCGCGCTGTCCCAGTGCTCGCGCAGCATCGCGATGGCGTAGTCGATGTCGAGCCAGCGGGCGATGTCCAGCTGCGTGCGCGCCTCCAGCCAGGGCAGGGCCGTCCCCACCAGCCACTGCTGGTAACGCGGGACCGACTCGACCAGCGTGACGATCTGGCGCTGGACCATGGGCACCAGCAGCAGGACGAGCGCCACGAAAGTCACCGCCATCACGCTGAAGACCAGCGCCACCGCAGTGCCGCGCGAACGGCCCGCGGCCACCAGGCGGTCGACCACCGGGTCGCCCAGCCAGCCCAGCATCGCCGCGATCACGAAGGGCGTGAGCACGGGCGCGAGCAGCCACAGCAGCCACAGCGCGAACAAGGCCACCGCCGCCCATTGCAGGCGGCGCAGGAAGCGCGCGATGTCCTCGAGCGGCGTGGTCACCACGTCCATCAGCGCAACCGGAAGGTGGTGGTGCCTTCCTCGCCCGCCGGCTCCAGCACGCCGTCCTTGACGACGCTGCGGGTGAAGCCGGGCAGGCCGCTGGAGAGCTCGAGGTCGTAGACCAGCGCGTCGGGGCTGGCGCTCACGGGCGTGGCCCGCTTCACGACCGCGAGGCGCTCCAGATAGGCGGCCAGACGGATGAAGTCGTCGGTGCTGTCCACGCCGGTGAACGCGATGGTGAACTCGCCCGGAGGCGCGAGCGGCTTGGCGGGCCTGGCGTAGCGGCGGATCAGCGCGTCCGCCGCGATGTCGGCGCCTGCGGCCATCGCCCGGCGGGCGTCGGCATCGCTGCTGGACGAGCGCGCCAGCACCTTGCCGGCATCCTGGAAGATCCAGTCGGCCGTCCAGCCGCCCTTCGGGTCGCGGTAGAGCTTGCCGATCAGCTGCATCGGCGGGCTGTACTTGGCCGAGGCGCGCGCGATCGCCGCCGTGTCGCCACGCCAGATCGCGCCCACCAGCGCCTGCTCGGCGGCGTTGCCCGCCGGCAGGCCCAGCGCGTAGCCGCGCGCCTTGGCGCGGTCGAGCACGGCGCGCGCGGCGTCGTTCTGGGCCAGCCCGACCAGCCGCGGGCCGCGGCCGTCGTTGATGGCCAGCCACAGCACCGGCTTGGGACGCGGCGTCGGCCACTGCTGCAGGCCGAGGGTGGCGATGATCTCGCCGACCTTCTCCGCGTCGTACTGGATGACCAGCGTGGTCTTGAAGCTCGGCGCGCCGCTGGCGCTGACGCCCTCGTCCTGGCGGTAGTCGTACTTGTCGACGTACTCCCTCGCGCGGCGCAGCTCGTCGCCGACGCCGGGCTTGCCGTTGACGGCGCGGTCGCCGGTGATCCGCTGCAGCACCTGCAGCAGCCCGCGGGCGAACGCGCCGTTGCGCTCGCCGGGCCCCTGCCCGTTGACGGTGACTTCGGCCGAGTAGAGGCCCACGGCGCGGGCGCGCTCGCCCTCCACGCGCTGCGCCGGAACCGCGAAACTCGCGGCCAGCAGGACGGTGACGAGGAAGAGTCGGATCGCGTACGCCATCGCGCGGCCCCGGTTGGACTGGCCGGACATGGTGCCGCAGGGCCGCCGGGCCGTCCACGCCGGCCGGTACGGGCGGCGGCCGCTGGTAGAATCACGCGCCTCCCCGACAGCCGCCCGAGACCGCCGTGTCCCAGTCGAACGCCCCCGACCGCGCCCCGCTCACCTACCGCGAGGCGGGCGTCGACATCGACGCGGGCAACGAGGTGGTCGAGCGCATCAAGCCCCTGGTGAAGCGCTCCTTCCGTCCCGAGGTGATGGGCGGCCTGGGCGGCTTCGGCGCGCTGTTCGACCTCTCGGGCAAGTACCGCGAGCCGGTGCTCGTCTCCGGCACCGATGGCGTGGGCACCAAGCTCAAGCTCGCCCAGCAGCTGGGCCGCCACGACACCATCGGCATCGACCTGGTCGCCATGTGCGTCAACGACGTGCTGGTGCAGGGCGCCGAGCCGCTCTTCTTCCTGGACTACTTCGCCACCGGCAAGCTCGACGTCGAGACCACCGTCGCGGTGGTCGGCGGCATCGCCAGGGGCTGCGAGCTCTCCGGCTGCGCGCTGATCGGCGGCGAGACCGCCGAGATGCCCGACATGTACCCGCCGGGCGAATACGACCTCGCCGGCTTCTGCGTGGCGGCGGTGGAGAAGTCGAAACTGCTCGACGGCGCCAAGGTGCGCGAGGGCGACGTGCTGATCGGCGTCGCCTCCAGCGGCCCGCATTCCAACGGCTATTCGCTGATCCGCCGCATCTTCGACCGCGCCGGCCGTCCGGCCGATCTCGACGTCGGCGGGGTGAAGCTCGTCGACGCGCTGATGGCGCCTACCGCGCTGTACGTGAAGCCGGTGCTGGAGCTGCTCGGCCGGCACGACCTGCACGCGATGGCCCACATCACCGGCGGCGGCCTCACCGAGAACATCATCCGCGTCATCCCCGAGGGGCTGGGCCTGCACATCGAGGCCAGCGCCATCGTGCTGCCGCCGGTGTTCGACTGGCTCCAGCGCGAAGGCGCGGTGGCCGACGAGGAGATGTGGCGCACGTTCAACTGCGGCGTGGGCTTCGTGCTGGTGGTCGATCCCACCGACGCCTCGGCGGTGGCGGCCGACCTCGACCGCCTCGGCCTGGCGCACCGCCCGATCGGCCGGGTCTGCCGCGCGGGCGATGGCGAGCGCGTGCGGATCGGCTGAGCCATGTCCACGCAGGCGAGGTCCGTCGACATCCCGCCCGACGCGGCGCCCGGCGTCCCGACCCTCATCCTGCTTCCGCGGCCCGCCATGCGGGCCGTCTTCCACTGATGCGCCTCGCCGTCCTCGCCTCCGGCCGCGGCAGCAACCTGCAGGCCATCCTCGACGCGATCGCGCAGCGCAGGCTCGAGGCCCGGGTGGCCGGCGTGTTCTCCGACCGTGCGAAGGCCGGCGCGCTCGAGCGCGCGCGCGCGGCGGGCATCCCGGCCGAATCGCTGAAGCCCACCGACTTCGCCACGCGCGAAGCCTTCGATGAATCGCTGTTCAGCCGCATCGCCGCCGTTCACCCCGATCTAATCGTCTGCGCCGGATACATGCGCCTGCTGGGGGCGCCCCAGGTCGAGGCATGGGCCGGACGCATGATCAACATCCATCCTTCGCTGCTGCCCGCGTTCAAGGGCCTGCGCACGCACGAACAGGCCCTCGCGGCCGGTGTCGCCGTGCATGGCGCCAGCGTGCACTTCGTGACCTGCGAGCTCGACGGCGGCCCGGTGATCGCGCAGGCGCGCGTGCCCGTTCTGCCGGGCGACGATGCCATGGCGCTCGCCGCGCGCGTGCTGGAGCGCGAGCACCCGCTGCTGGTCGCCACCCTGCGCCTGTTCGCGGAGCGGCGCGTTGCGCTGCAGGCCGACGGCGTGCACGTGGACGGCCGCCGGCTGGAGGCCCCGCTGCAGCTCGACGGCGATCTGCGCGAGGCCGCCGCATGAGGCGCGTCGCGGGCGCGCTGCTGGCCACCTGCCTGATGCTGGCCAGCGGCCTGGCCGCGGCCGTGGAGCCCTTCCGCGCGTCGTACGAGGTCTACCGCGGCGGTCGCGCGCTCGGCGTGGCGACGCTGCAGGTGGTGCGCAATGCGCAGGGCCACTGGCGCGTGGACCTCGACATGGATGGCAAGGGCCTCGTGGGCCTTGCGGGCATCAGCGCGCAGCAGAGCACGGTCTTCGACGAAGCGGGCGGGGTCTACCGGCCGCTCAGCCAGAGTACGGTCCGACGCGTGCTGTTCACGCGGAAGCAGAGCACCGGTGTCTACGATTGGCAGGCTCGCAAGGCGCGCTGGACCGGGGACGTGAAGAAGACCCGGCGCGCGCCCGTCGATCTCCAGCCGGGCGACATGAGCGGCCTGCTCATCAATCTGGCGGTGATCCGCGACGCCCGCCCCGGGGCCACGCTCGAGTACCGCTACGTCGACACCGGCCGCGTGCGGCCGCATCGGTATGTTGTCGGTACCGAGCCGGAGGAAATGACGGTGGGCGAACTGCTCTACAGCGCACTGCGCGTGGATCGCGTGCAGTCGGGCGGCGAGCAGACGTCGATCTGGGTGGCGGAAGGCGTGCCCACGCCGATCCGCCTCCTGCAACGCGAAAACGGCGAGGACACCTACGACCTCCGCCTCATCGAATACCGAGGAGCCTGAAGCAATGAGCAAGTCGTCCATCCTGCGCGGTGCCCTGCTGGCCGCCACGCTCGCACTGGCGAGTGCCCCTGCCCTGGCCGTGAAGCCGTTCAGCGCCGCCTACCAGGCCAATTACATGGGCATGGCGGCCAACGGCCGCATGAGCGTCGAGCCCGCGGGCGCCAACCGCTGGAAGTACACCCTGCAGATCACCAACCGCATGGGCAACCTGGTGCAGTCCACCGTCTTCGAGGACGTGAACGGCCAGCTGCGCCCGATCTCCGGCACCGACAGCAGCAGCGTGCTGATCAAGCGCAAGAAGACCCAGGCGGACTACGACTGGGGCAAGGGCGTGGCCACCTGGAGCGGCGACGTGAAGGCCGACCGGGCCGGCCCGATCAAGCTGCTGCCCGGCGACATGGACGCGCTGCTGGTGAACCTCGCGATCGCGCGCGACGTCGCCGCCGGCAGGCCGCTGCGCTATCGCATGGTCGACAACGGCCGCGCGCGCCAGCTCACCTACACCATCGCCGGCAAGGAAGCGATCACGGTGGACGGCCGCAGCCAGCAGGCCACCAAGGTCGTCGGCACGTCCGGCGACAAGCAGACCACGCTGTGGGTGGTGCCGGGCATGCCGGTTCCGGCGCGCATCGTGCAGAAGGACGGCAATGACGTGATCGAGCTGCGCATCGCGGGCTGAGCCTCGCCGCCGCCGGACACGAAAAGGCCCCGCTCCGGCGGGGCCTTTGTCGTTGGAACCCGCAATCCTTCAGCGGATGCGGCGGATCCTCGCGCCGAGCGCCGACAGCTTGCCCTCGATGTTCTCGTAGCCGCGGTCGAGGTGGTAGATGCGGTCGATCGTGGTCTCGCCGCTCGCCACCAGGCCCGCAAGGATCAGCGATGCCGAGGCGCGCAGGTCGGTCGCCATCACGGGCGCGCCCGAGAGCTTCGGCACGCCGCGCACGACGGCCGTGTGCCCGTCCACACGGATGTCCGCGCCCAGGCGCAGCAGCTCGTTGACGTGCATGAAGCGGTTCTCGAAGATCGTCTCGTTGATCACGCCCACGCCGTCGGCGATGCAGTTGAGCGCCATGAACTGCGCCTGCATGTCGGTGGGAAAGCCCGGATGCGGCGCCGTGGTGATGTCGACCGCGCGCGGGCGGCGGCCACGCATGTCCAGGGTGATGCGGTCGCCATCGCAGTCGAGCTCGGCGCCGGCCTCCTTGAGCTTGTCGATCACCGCGTCCAGGGTGTCCGGGCGCGCATGCGTCGTGGTCACGCGGCCGCCGGTCATGGCGGCCGCGATGAGGAAGGTGCCGGTTTCGATGCGATCGGCCACCACGGTGTGCCCGGCGGCGCGCAGGGCCGGCACGCCCTCGACGACGATGCGCCCCGTGCCGTGGCCTTCGATGCGCGCGCCCATCGCGATCAGGCATTCGGCCAGGTCGACGATCTCCGGCTCCATCGCCGCGTTCTCGAGCAGCGTGCGGCCTTCCGCCAGCACCGCGGCCATCAGCACGTTCTCGGTCGCGCCGACGCTGGCGAAGTCGAAGACGTGGCGCGCGCCGCGCAACTTCGGCGCGCGCGCCTTGATGTAGCCGTTCTCGACGCTGATCTCCGCGCCCAGCGACTGCAGCCCCCTGATGTGCAGGTCGACCGGGCGCGAGCCGATCGCGCAGCCGCCCGGAAGCGAGACCTCGGCATGGCCGTATTTCGCCAGCAGCGGGCCGAGCACGAGCACCGAGGCGCGCATGGTCTTGACCAGCTCGTAGGGCGCGACCTGGCTGTGCACCGAGGTCGGGTCGACCGTGACCACTCCCGGCCCGCCGTCGCCCACGCGCGCACCGAGCTCGGCCAGCAGGCGCGTGGTGGTGTGCACGTCGTGCAGGTGCGGCACGTTGCGCAGCGTCATCGGCCCGTCGGCCAGCAGCGTCGCGCAGAGGATGGGAAGCACGGCGTTCTTGGCGCCGGAGATGGCGACCTCGCCCTCGAGCGGCGCGCCGCCCTCGACCACGATCTTGGCGGTCATCGTCAGTTGGCCGCCTCGTCGGGAGTGAAGGTCCTGAGCGCGAGCGCGTGGATCTCGCCACCCATGCGTTCGCCCAGCGTGGCGTAGACCATGCGGTGGCGCGCGAGCGGCAGCCTGCCGCGGAAGGCTTCGCAGACCACGGTGGCCTCGAAGTGCACGCCGTCGTCGCCGCGCACGTCGGCGCGGGCGCCGGGCAGGCCCTGTTCGATGAGCTGTCGGATGATGTCGGGATTCACGTCGGGACCTGGAATGCGCAGGTACAGCCCGCTGCCCGGCGGGCATGGCCTGAACCGCTTAAGATGGGCGGCTTAGCCTAAAGGATAAGGACCCTGCCCGAAATGGCGGACTCCCCTGCCGGCCCCGCCGCGGGCCCCGACCTGCTCGAAAGCGGCCGCCGCGTCTTCGCCGTCGAACGCCAGGCCCTCGACGCCGTGGCCGCGCGCCTGGATGCCCCCTTCGTCGAAGCCTGCCGCCTGATGCTCGCCGCGCGTGGTCGCGTGGTCTGCATCGGCATGGGCAAGTCCGGCCACGTCGCGCGCAAGATCGCGGCCACGCTGGCCTCCACCGGCACGCCGGCGTTCTTCGTGCATCCCGGCGAGGCCGCCCATGGCGACCTGGGGATGATCACCGATGCCGACGTCGTGCTCGCGCTGTCGTATTCGGGCGAGAGCGACGAGATCCTCACCCTGATGCCCGTGCTCAGGCGCCAGGGCAATGCCGTGATCGCGATGACCGGCCGCGCCGCCTCGACGATGGCGCGCGAGGCCGACGTGCATCTGGATGTCTCCGTGCCCGCCGAGGCCTGCCCGCTGCACCTTGCGCCCACGTCGAGCACCACCGCCTCGCTGGCGATGGGCGACGCGCTGGCCGTGGCACTGCTCGAGGCGCGCGGCTTCACCGCCGACGACTTCGCGCGCTCGCACCCGGCGGGTGCGCTGGGCCGCCGCCTGCTTCTGCACATCGCCGACGTCATGCATGCCGGCGACGACCTGCCCTGCGTGCGTCCCGACGCCTCGGTGAGCGAGGCGCTGGTGGAGATGAGCCGCAAGCGCCTGGGGCTCACCGCGGTGGCCGATGCCGAGGGCCGCCTGCTCGGCGTCTTCACCGATGGCGACCTGCGCCGCACGCTGGACGACGCGCAGCTCGACCTGCGCTCCACGCCCATCGCGCAAGTGATGACGCGCGCTCCACGCACGATTTCCAGCGACGTGCTCGCCGTCGAAGCCGCGCACGTGATGGAGCAGCACAAGATCAACGGCCTGCTGGTGGTGGATGGCGAGGGCCGCGTGGTCGGCGCGCTCAACATTCACGACCTGTTGCGCGCACGGGTGGTTTAACCGGCCCTCGCATGACCGACAGCCCCGCCTCCTCCGACCTCACCGAGCGCGTCCGCCGCGTGCGACTGGCCTGCTTCGACGTCGACGGCACGTTGACCGACGGCCGTCTCACCTACGACAGCGAAGGCCGCGAGTCGAAGTCCTTCCACGTGCACGACGGGCAGGGCCTGGTGCTGCTGCGCCGTGCCGGCATCGAGGTGGCGCTGGTCACGGCGCGCCACAGCACCGTCGTCGAGCGCCGCGCCGCGGAACTGGGCGTGCAGGCATGCACGGGCATCGGCGACAAGCTGCGCTGCGTCGAAGGCATCGCGCGCGCGGCCGGAGTCGGGCTGGAACAGGTGGCGTTCATGGGCGACGATCTGCCCGACCTGCGCGTGATGATGCGCGTCGGCCTGTCGGCCTGCCCCGCGGACGCTCACCCGTGGATCCACGAGCGCGCGGCCTGGCGCTCGCGGCGGCCCGGCGGCGCGGGTGCCGTGCGCGAGTTCGCCGACGCCCTGCTGCTCACGCAGGGCCATGTGGAGTCGATCATCGATGCGCTGCTGGCGCCGGAGCCGGTGGCATTGGGGACGCAGTCGTGAACTGGCGCCTCTGGCTCACGGTCGCGCTCGCCGTCGCGGCGGCCGCGATCGGCTGGTCGATGTGGAAGCGCCCGGGCGAGGACACCCTGCCCGTGGTCGGCGGCCGCGCCGACTACGTGCTCGAGGACTTCGAGCTGATCTCGCTGGACCGCGACGGCCGCGAGGCCTTCACCCTGCGCGCGCCGCGGCTGCAGCGCGACCCGGCCGTGCGCACGCTCGATATCGCGACGCCGCTGTTCCTGATCCCCCCGCGCGAAGCCGGCCGCGGCAGCCCCTGGGAACTGCGCGCGCGGACCGGCTGGGTGAGCGCCGAAGGCGACGAGATCCGCCTGCGCGGCGACGTCCAGGCCACCAGCACCGACGCCTCGGGGCGTCCGCTGCGCATGGACACGCAGCGCCTGAACGTCTTCCCGGAGACCAAGCGCGCCACGTCCGACGTACAGGTCAGCCTCAAACAGCCCGGTTTTATACTGAACGGGCACAGCTTGGAGGCGAAACTGGACACCAAGCGCGTGTTCCTCAAGGACATCAAGGCCCGTTATGAACGCACTCCATAAGCTGGCGACGCTCGCCGCGACCGCCCTGCTGCTGGCGCCCGCCGTGGCCGATGCGCGCTCCTCCGACCGCCGCCAGCCGATGGACATCGACGGTGGCGCGGCCGACTACTCGGTCGACGACACCCGCCCCACCATCATCAGCGGCGGCGTGACGATCAGCCAGGGCACGCTGAGGATCGACGCCGCCCGCGCCGAGATCTCCATGCGCAACGGCGAGCCCTCGCGCGCGGTCCTCACCGGGTCGCCGGTGCGCCTGAGCCAGCAGCTCGACAACGGCACGCCGATGAGCGCGGTGGCCTCGCGGGTGGACTACGACCTCTCCGCCGAGACGGTGGTGTTCACCGGCAACGTCAGCATCACCCAGCCGCGCGGCTCGCTGGCCGGCGGGCGCGTGGTCTACAACATGCGCACCGGCCAGGTGAACAGCGGTGGCGGCAACGAGGGCGGCGGGCGCGTGAAGATGCGCATCCTCCCGCGCGGCACCGCCGGCGGGGCGCCCTGATGCTGACCGCGCAGGGGCTGCGCAAGCGCTACCGCAACCGCGAGGTCGTGCGCGACTTCGGCCTGACGCTGGAAGCCGGCGAGGTCGTCGGCCTGCTCGGCCCGAACGGCGCCGGCAAGACGACCTGCTTCTACATGATCGTCGGCCTGGTGCCGGCCGACGCCGGCCGCATCGTCCTCGACGGCAAGGACATCACCGCCGAGCCGATGTACGCACGCGCCAGGTCCGGCGTGGGCTACCTGCCGCAGGAGCCCTCGGTCTTCCGCAAGCTCAGCGTCGCCGACAACGTCCGCCTGGTGCTCGAACTTCGCGAGGACCTCGATCGCAGGGGCCGCGAGCGCGAGCTTTCGAGCCTGCTCGACGAGCTGCAGGTCGCCCACGTCGCCGACCAGATCGGCGCGAGCCTGTCGGGCGGCGAACGCCGCCGCGTCGAGATCGCGCGCGCGCTGGCGGCCCGGCCGCGCCTGATGCTGCTGGACGAACCCTTCGCGGGCGTCGATCCGATCTCGGTCGGCGAGATCCAGAAGATCGTGCGCCACCTCACCGAGCGCGGCATCGGCGTGCTGATCACCGACCACAACGTCCGCGAGACGCTCGGCATCTGCGACCGCGCCTACATCCTCGCCGAGGGCAGCGTGCTGGCGCAGGGCACCCCCGAGGCGATCCTGGCCGACGCCGACGTCCGCCGCGTCTACCTGGGCGAGACGTTCCGCTTGTGACGCCTCCCGACGGGACCGCCGCGGCAACCGACCGGCGGCCCCGCGGCCGCTCGCGCGCCCGCGCCCGCGGCGTGTACCTTCGCTGTCGATGAAGCCGCGCCTCCAGACCTCGCTTGGCCAGCAGCTGGTGATGACGCCGCAACTGCGGCAGGCGATCCGCCTGCTGCAGCTGTCGGCGGTGGAGCTGCAGGCCGAGATGACCGAGGCGCTGGAGACCAATCCGCTGCTGGAATGGACCGACGAGGACGCCGGCACGCTCACCGCCGCGCCCGAGGCCCCTGCCGGCGACGAGGCCGCGCCCGCCGAGGAACGCTGGGACGAGGCCGAGCTCGACGGCTGGAGCGAACGCACCGGCCCCGCGGCCTCCGACGATGACGGTCTCGCCGCGGAACAGGTCGCCGAGCAGGACAGCCTGCACGACCATCTGCTCTGGCAGTTGCACCTGAGCCCGCTCTCCCTCCGTGACCGGACCATCGGTGCCGCACTGATCGAGGCCGTGTCGGAGGACGGCTACCTGCGCGAGCCGCTGGAGGCCATCGTCGCCTCGCTGGGCGCCCTGGCCCCGGAGGAGGACGAGGTCCTGACCGTCCTGCACCAGATCCAGCATTTCGACCCCGTGGGCGTCGCGGCGCGCTCGGTGGCCGAATGCATGGCTATCCAGCTCGGCGCCCTCGATGCCGACACGCCCGGCCGCGCTACCGCCCTGCGCATCGCCGACGGCTGGCTGGAGCGCCTGCCGCGGCTGGGCGCAGGCGGCCTCGCCGCCGAGCTCGGCGAGCCGGTCGCCGAGGTGGAGGCGGCCATCGCGCTGCTGCTCTCGCTCGACCCCCGCCCCGGCGCGCAGCTGGGCGCGGTATCGGCCGATACCTACGTGACGCCCGACGTCGTGATCTGGCGCCAGCGCGGCGAGTGGAAGGTCGCGCTCGCCGACCAGGGCCGCCCGCGCCTGCGCATCAACCGCAGCTACGAGTCGCTGGTCACGCGCGCATCCGCCGCCGATGCCGCCTACCTGCGCGGGCACCTGCAGGAAGCCCGTTGGCTGCTCAAGAACCTCGAGGCCCGCGGCGAGACACTGCTTCGCGTCACCCGCTGCCTGGTGCGCCGCCAGTGCGGCTTCCTCGAGTTCGGCGACGGCGCGCTCCGCCCGCTGACGCTGCGCGAGGTCGCGGCCGAACTCGGGCTGCACGAATCGACCGTCTCGCGCGCCATCGCCCGCAAGTACGTGCGCACCCCGCGCGGAACGCTGCCGCTGCGCGCCTTCTTCGCCTCCGGCGTCGCCGACGGCAACGGCGAGGAGACCTCCAGCGCGGCGGTGCAGGCGATGATCCGGCAGCTCGTGGCGGCGGAGAACCCGCGCAAGCCGCTGTCGGACGCCAAACTCGCCGAGACGCTGCGTGCCGCCGGCGTGCCGGTCGCCCGGCGCACCGTCGCCAAGTACCGCGAATCCATCGGAATCCCCTCGTCGCAGGAACGCGTACGCATGGCCTGAGCGGTCGCATCGACGCGTCCGCCGTGCCATGCTGGACATGCCGCGACGCGGCATCCATGCATCCAAGAGGAAAGTCCATGCGCATCGAGATCCACGGGCAGCACATCGACGTCACGCCTGCGCTGAACGCCTACGTCGGCACGCGTTTCGAGCGGCTTGCGCGGCATTTCGACCAGCCCTTCGACGTGCGGGTGGTGCTTTCCGTCGAGAAGTCGCGCCACTGCGCGGAGGCCACGCTCACCCCGGCCGGCCGCGCGTTCCATGCCGACGCCGACGGCAGCGACATGTACGCCGCCATCGACGCCCTCGCCGACAAGCTCGACCGCCTGCTGCTCAAGCACAAGGAAAAGCTGGTCGACCACCACCGCGGCGAGGGCCTCGCGCGTACCGGCGACCTGGCCTGACCCTCCCGTGCCGATCGCCCGCCTGCTCAGCCGCGAGCGCGTCGAGTGCATCGGCGCGCCCATGGACCATGCAGCCGTGATCACACGCGCCGCCGGGCTGCTCGCCCGGCCGGCGGGTGATCCCGGCCTCCCGGCGGCCGAGTTGGTGGACCGCCTGGCCGCGCGCGAGCGGCTGGCGAGCACGGGGCTGGGCCACGGCGTGGCGATTCCGCACTGCCGCCTGGGCAACCTGGACCGGCCGCGCGCCGCGTTCCTGCGCCTGGCCGCGCCGGTGGACTTCGACGCGCCCGACGGCCGCCCGGTCGACCTGGTCTTCGCCATGGCCGTGCCCGAGCAGGCCGTCGCGGGCCACCTGGCGCACCTGGCGGAAATCGCCGAGCGCTTTTCCGACGAGGCCTTCCGCGCCGCGCTGCGCGGGGCCGAGGACGAGCAGGCGCTCGCCGGCCTGCTGCTGCCGGAGCAGGCGGCATGAACGCACGCATCAGCGCGCAGGAGCTGTTCGACCAGCAGCTCGACCGGCTGGGACTTCGCTGGATCGCCGGCCGCCGCGGCGCCGCGCGCCTTCTCGAATCGGTGGACACCGTCGCGCGGCGCCCGTCCCTGGCCGGCTACCTCAACATCATCTATCCCAACAAGGTGCAGATCCTCGGCACCGAGGAACTGGCCTGGCTCGACGCGCTGGACTCGCGCCTGCGCTGGGAAACGATCGAGAAGATCATCCAGTTCCGCCCGCTCGCGCTCGTGGTCAGCAAGGGCCAGGCCTGCCCGGCGGACCTGAGGCTGGCCGCCGAGGAGAGCGACACCCCGCTGTGGGTGTCGCCGCGGCGCGGCCATGAGCTGCTCAACCACCTGCAGTACCACCTCGCGCGCAAGCTCGCCCCGCGGGTGACGCTGCACGGCGTGTTCATGGAGATCTACTCGATCGGCGTGCTCATCACCGGCGAGTCCGGCGCGGGCAAGAGCGAGCTGGCGCTGGAGCTGGTGACGCGCGGGCACCGGCTGGTCGCCGACGATGCGCCCGAGTTCACCCAGATCGCGCCCGACGTGCTCGACGGCGCCTGCCCCGAGCTGCTGCAGGACCTGCTGGAAGTCCGCGGCCTGGGCGTGCTCAACGTGCGCCAGATGTTCGGCGACACGGCGGTCAAGCGGAACAAGTACCTGCGGCTGATCGTGCACCTCACGCAGCCCTCCCTGTACCCCGAGCCCGGCGGCCTGGAACGCATCACCGGCGACCTCGGCGCGCGTCGCGTGCTGGATCTCGACGTTCCCATGATCACCCTGCCGGTCATGCCCGGCCGCAACCTGGCCGTGCTCACCGAAGCCGCCACCCGGGCCCACATCCTGCGGGCGAAGGGCGTCGACCCGGCGGCCGCCTTCATGGCGCGCCACAGCCATTTCCTCGAGCGCGGCGACGCATGAACACGCCCGCGGCTTCCACGCTGGTACTGGTCAGCGGCATGTCCGGCTCGGGCAAGTCGGTCGCCCTCAACACGCTCGAGGACCTGGGCTTCTACTGCGTCGACAACCTGCCCGCCGTCCTGCTGCCGGCGCTGGTGCGCGACGTCACCGGTGCCGACGGCGGAGGGCCGGCGAAGATCGCCGTGGGCATCGACGTGCGGAACCGCCACGACGACCTCGACCGCGTTCCCGATGCGCTGGCGGCGGTCGGCGAGATGGGCTTCGACCCCCACCTGGCGTTCTTCGATGCCGCCGACGCGGTGCTGCTCAAGCGCTATGCCGACACCCGCCGCCGCCACCCGCTGAGCCGGCTGGGCCTGTCGCTGCCGGATGCGCTGGCCCTGGAGCGGCAGGTCCTGCGGCCGCTGCGCAAGCTCGCCGACTCGGTCGTCGACACCAGCGACATGAACGTGCACCAGCTGCGCCGGCACGTGACCACCGAACTCGGGCTGGGCAGCGAGGCGGGCATGTCGCTGCTGTTCGAGTCCTTCGCCTACCGGCACGGCGTGCCGGCGGATGCCGACTTCGTGTTCGATGCGCGCGCGCTGCCGAATCCGCACTGGATCCCCGCGCTGCGGCCGCTCTCGGGCCGTGACGCGGCGGTGCGCGATTACCTGCTCGCGCAGCCCGACGTCGTGCAGTACTACGAGCAGCTGCGCGACTTCCTCGACACCTGGCTGCCCCGCCTGCACCGCGACAGCACGCGCAGTTACGCCACCGTCGCGATCGGCTGCTCGGGCGGCCGCCATCGCTCGGTCTACCTGGCCGAGCGCCTGGCGCAACACATGCGCGAGCAGGCCTGGCCGGAGGTCGCGGTGCACCACCGCGAACTCGACTAGGGCGTGTTCACACTATTTGATCCATGCGCGATACTTCGCGCATGGAGATTACTGCAGAGCAATTTTCGGTAGTTGAGCATTGCTTGCCACGGCAGCGCGGCAACGTGAGTTTGTCCAAT
>JBMOOW010000150.1:0-2609 GCA_049323195.1 Pseudomonadota bacterium
CGACCCAGCCTCCCAGCCGGGCCATACAATCCCCATCGGCCACGGTCGGCCCCAGTTTGTTGCCTAGAGAACAGCAAGTCTGCCGGGTCGGCCGTGCGCCTCTCCCTCAGTTGGGAGAAGAACCAAATTTTTTCGTGAACGCCCCTTGAAAGCCCGTGCGGGCATCCCATATCCCGCCCCGTCCGCGATGCGGGCCCGTCGCGCCCCGGGTTTGGCACTCGGACCAAGCGACTGCTAAAATTTCCCGCCTTTCGCTTCAATTTCAACCACTTACAACCCTGCTCGGAGGCTCGTGCATGAACATCAAGCCGCTCTACGACCGCGTGGTCATCAAGCGCATGGAAGAAGAAAAGGTCTCGGCCGGTGGCATCGTGATCCCGGACTCCGCGACCGAGAAGCCGATCAAGGGCGAGGTCGTCGCGGTCGGCGAGGGCAAGGCCTTCGACAACGGCAACGTGCGCGCCCCGAAGGTCAAGGTCGGCGACAAGGTGCTCTTCGGCAAGTACAGCGGCACGGAAGTGAAGCTGGACGGCACCGAGTACCTGGTGGTGAAGGAAGACGACATCTTCGCTGTTCTCGCGTAAGCGAGAACAGCGCGGGATTCGGGATTGGGGATTCGGGATTCGTAGAAGCGTCGGTCGCTCTCGTCCCGTTCCCCGCATCACCGGACCCGCCTTTGCTTTGACGAATCCCTAATCCCGAATCCCTAATCCCGAGGTTTCAACAATGGCTGCCAAGGAAATCCGCTTCGGCGAAGACGCGCGCACCAAGATGCTGCGCGGCGTGAACGTGCTCGCGAACGCCGTCAAGGCCACGCTCGGCCCGAAGGGCCGCAACGTCGTGCTCGAGAAGAGCTTCGGCGCCCCGACGATCACCAAGGACGGCGTGTCCGTCGCCAAGGAGATCGAGCTGGCCGACAAGTTCGAGAACATGGGCGCGCAGATGGTGAAGGAGGTCGCGTCCAAGACCTCCGACAACGCCGGTGACGGCACCACCACCGCGACCGTGCTCGCGCAGGCGCTGATCCGCGAGGGCATGAAGGCGGTCGCCGCCGGCATGAACCCGATGGACCTCAAGCGCGGCATCGACAAGGCGGTGCACGCCGCCGTCGCCGAGCTCAAGAACATCAGCAAGCCCTCGTCGACCTCGAAGGAGATCGCGCAGGTCGGCGCCATCTCGGCGAACTCCGACACCAACATCGGCGACCTGATCGCGCAGGCGATGGACAAGGTCGGCAAGGAAGGCGTGATCACCGTCGAGGACGGCTCGGGCCTGGAGAACGAGCTCGACGTCGTCGAGGGCATGCAGTTCGACCGCGGCTACCTCTCGCCGTACTTCATCAACAACCAGCAGTCGATGCAGGCCGAGCTGGACGATCCGTTCATCCTGCTGCACGACAAGAAGATCTCGAACGTGCGCGACCTGCTGCCCGTCCTCGAGGGCGTGGCCAAGGCCGGCAAGCCGCTGCTGATCATCGCCGAGGAAGTCGAGGGCGAAGCCTTGGCGACGCTCGTGGTCAACACGCTGCGCGGCATCGTCAAGGTCTGCGCCGTCAAGGCGCCGGGCTTCGGTGACCGTCGCAAGGCGATGCTGGAAGACATGGCCATCCTGACGGGCGGCACCGTGATCTCCGAGGAAGTCGGCCTGCAGCTCGAGAAGGCGACGATCAAGGACCTGGGCCGCGCCAAGAAGGTGCAGGTCTCGAAGGAGAACACCACGATCATCGACGGCGCCGGCGACACCGCCGCCATCGAGGGCCGCATCAAGCAGATCAAGGCGCAGATCGAGGAGACCAGCTCCGACTACGACCGCGAGAAGCTGCAGGAGCGCGTGGCCAAGCTCGCCGGCGGCGTGGCGGTGATCAAGGTCGGCGCCGCGACCGAAGTCGAGATGAAGGAGAAGAAGGCGCGCGTGGAAGATGCGCTGCACGCGACCCGCGCCGCGGTCGAGGAAGGCATCGTGCCGGGCGGCGGCGTCGCCCTGCTGCGCGCCAAGGCCGCGATCCGCGACCTCAAGGGTGCGAACGAGGACCAGAACCACGGCATCGCCATCGCCCTGCGTGCGATGGAGGCCCCGCTGCGCGAGATCGTGACCAATGCCGGCGAAGAGCCGTCGGTCATCCTCAACCGCGTCATGGAAGGCCAGGGCTCGTTCGGCTACAACGCCGCCACCGGCGAGTACGTCGACATGCTCGAGGCCGGCATCCTCGACCCGACCAAGGTCACGCGTACCGCGCTGCAGAACGCCGCGTCGATCGCCGGCCTGATGATCACGACCGAGGCGATGGTCGGCGAGCTGCCGAAGAAGGAAGAGGCGGCCGGTGCCCCGGCGGGCATGGGCGGCATGGGCGGCATGGACTTCTGATCGCGCCCGGTGGCACGGCGCGGGCAGCGTGGTCCAACCCGCCGCAGCGCTGCGCCACCGCCCGTCGCGTCGGTACCGCAGACAGGCAGGCCCCGCTTCGGCGGGGCCTGCTTTTTTCAGGTTCTTCACCCAACTCCGGGGAACGCGGCCCGGATCTTCAGGAAGAAGTAGGCGTCGTCACGGTAGCCGTAGGCCATGCGCTTGATGACCTTGATCCTGTTGTTGATGCCTTCGACCAGGTTGGT
>JBMOOW010000151.1:0-47276 GCA_049323195.1 Pseudomonadota bacterium
AGCCGACCCAGCCTCCCAGCCGGGCCATACAATCCCCATCGGCCACGGTCGGCCCCAGTTTGTTGCCTTGAGAACAGCAAGTCTGCCGGGTCGGCCGTGCGCCTCTCCCTCAGTTGGGAGAAGAACCGTTTTCTTGTGTCGTGCCGGCACGGCAGCTGGGAAGTCGTACACGTCTCGCGCAACATCGATGCGCTTCTCGAACGCGATGCACACTCGCTCCTGGGCAGCGACCTGCGAACCGAGCTTTCCGGCGAACTGGTGCGCGCGATCGAGGACGTGGTCGCACTGATGCCTGTCGACAATCCCGCCCTGCGCTGCAGCCGCGCCGCCGTCGGCCCGTTCGGCGCAGTGTGCGACGTACTCGTTCATCGCACCGCGGATCTGTTGCACCTGGAATTCGAGCCGGCGCTACGTCACAGGATCAACGCGCTGCCCTCCGCATTGGCCGACGGACTGATCGCTCGCGTGGCCAATGACAAGACCGGCGAGTTCTTCGACGTCTGCGCCCGACAGGTGCGCGCGTTGACCGGGTTCGACCGGGTGATGGTCTATCGCTTCCTGCAAGATGACTCGGGGGAAGTGGTGGCCGAAGCCCGCGCGCCGCACGCTGACACCTACCTCGGGCTTCGCTTCCCGGCGTTCGACATCCCGCCCCAGGCGCGGCGCCTCTACCTGCTCAACCGCATCCGGGCGATTCCCGACGCACGCTACGTCCCGGTGCCACTGGTGTCGCGCGATGCGACCCCACTGGATCTGAGCCTGCACTCCTTGCGCAGCGTTGCGCCGGTCCACCTGCAGTACCTCGCCAACATGGGCGTCGCAGCGTCGCTTTCGGTGTCGATCGTCTGCGGCGACCGCCTCTGGGGCCTGGTCGCATGCCACCACGGCAGCCCGTTGTTCCTCGACCCAGGCACACGCAGCGCGCTCGAGCTCTTCGGCCGATTCCTGTCGCTTCGGGTCACGGCCCAACAGCAGGAGGCGGCGCTCGAGGACCTGCATGCGGTCGACTACCTCAGCAGTGCGATCACGGAGAGCGGCAAGCGCAGCGGCAGCCTCATCGAAGCTGTCGCGCGTTGGTCCGAACCGGTACGCCGCCTGTTCGCGGCCGACGGGCTCGCCATCCGTGTCGGAAGCGCCTGGCATGCCGGCAGTGCCGGCGTGGATGCTGCAACGCTGGAAGATGCCGCAAGCTGGCTGGATCGTCATCGACATGCCGACGTCAGCACCGTCGATGAGGCAGCGGCCTGGCGCCGGGAGGGCGACGCCACCTGGGCAGGGCTGCTCGCGCTTCGCGTCGACACGCTCACGCATCTGGTCCTGCTGCACCGCGAGCAGGTCGCGACCGTTACATGGGCGGGTGAGCCGGCAAAATGCGTGGCTGACACGGCTGCGCCGCGCCTCATGCCGCGCACCCGCTTCAGCGCGTGGAGCGACACCGCCGGCGGCCGGTCAGCACCCTGGTTATCCGCCGACCTGCGCAAGGCGCGCAGGATGATACGAGACCTGCGTAATGTGCGGTGGCAGGCGGAAACGGATTTCGTCGTGCGCGATGCGGCGCAGTTCCTCTCGCGGCAGGGCCAGCTCGCCGACGCGCGCGGTCGTCTGCGCGACCTCGACCACCTGCTGAGCCTGGTGCCCCCTGTCGACCGGCTGCTGGGGAAAGTCGTCGGCGAGCGGGTCGCACAGTTCCAGCAGGACATGCAGATGCTGCTCACGGATGCAGGGCGCACTCCCGACCTCGCGGTCGTTTCCCGACCCGACGAGGCCTGATACCGCGTGCCAGTCGCCCCTGTCGGCGGTGCCTGTCTCTGGCGCATTGGGGCCTGCCGAAGACCATCGTCCGCCGCGCGTGCGTCGGCGCGTGCTGCGTCTGGTGCTGGGCGCCATTCTTGCACCCGCGCTGGCCATCGGCGGACTGCAGTGGTTTATCGAATCGCGGGCCGCGGACAGCCAACGGAAGGGGACGAACTGCGTCTGGCAGCCAAGCTCACCGCCACGTCCATCGACCAGTTCGTGCAGGCGCATGCGTCGGCCGTGACACTCGCCGCCTCGAATGCGACCGCGTATGGCGAGCCGCCGGACCGGGCGGGGGCTCAAGGCGCTTTTTCCCCGGTTCGTGACGGTGCTGGCGACTTCGGCGGATGGGCGCATCACTCGCGTCGAGCTGCACTCGATCGCGAGCGATCAGCACGCTGCCCGCACCCCGCTGCGCAACGTGCCCGTCGAGCTGCAGCCGATCGCCAATGAGGTGGTCGGGCTCGCCAGCCACGTGCAGGAGGCCAACGGCGGGCTTGAGGTTGCCTCGCCGGGCAGCAGGCGCCGGCCTGTTCGCTTCTTCGAAGACGCCGCTTCAGAACGGCGCGGCGGTCGACTTGCTCGCGGTGCTGCCGGGCGCGCCGTCGGCGGGCGTCGGACCCTGCACGTAAAGGGTCGGCTCCTCGAACTCCTCGCGCAGCCAGCGCTGGCCGGTGATGCCGAGCGCGCGGTCGAGGATGGTCGGCACCAGCGCCGAGGGCAGCGAGCTCTCGCTGTTCCACATCAGGGCGATGCCGAAGTCGCGGTCCGGCAGCATGGCCACCGCGCCGCGATAACCCTGCACCGCGCCACCGTGGAAGACCAGCTCGTTGCCGGCGTAGTTGTACACGCGCCAGCCCAGGCCATAACCAGCCGAGCCCAGGCGCTCGCGGCGCCAGGCCGAAGCGCGGGTCTCGCTCGGCGTGTCCACGCGCGGCTGGTGCAGGGTGGCGAGCAGCGACTCCGGGAGCACGTCCGGGCGGTAGCCGGTCTGCGCGATCAGCCACTGCGCCATGTCGGCGGCGGAGGCGTTGACGCCGGCGGCCGGCAGCACCTGGTAGTAGGTGGTCTTGGGCGTCACCGACACCCAGCCGCCGCGGCCGTGCACGTGCGGCCGCGCCCAGCGCGGGCTGGACTGGATGCCCTCCAGGCCCACGCTCGCATCGTTCATGCCCAGCGGCTTGAAGATGCGGCGCTGCACTTCCTGGCCGTAGAAATTGCCGGTGGCTGCGAAGACCACGTCGCCCACCAGGCTGAAGGCGACGTTCTGGTAGGCGTAGCAGGTGCCGGGCGCGCACTTGAGCGGCGCGTTCGCCAGGCGGCGGGTCAGCGTCGGGTAGTCGACGTAGGCCTCGAGGTCACGATCGAAGGCATTGCTCGAAAGGCCCACGCGATGGCTGAGCACGTCGGCGACGGTGACCGTCTGGCCGCCGGCGGCATCCGCGAGGCGGAAGTCGGGCTTGAAGTCGGCGACGCGGCTGTCCCAGCGGATCACGCCGTCGTTGACCAGCATGCCGGCCAGCGTGCCCGCGAAGCCCTTCGACAGCGAGGCGAGGCGGAACACGGTATGCGCGTCGACGGGCTCGGCGGCGGCAACGTCGGTGATGCCGTAGCCGCGCGCGCTCACCACGCGCCCCTTGTGCACGATGGCCATCGCAAGGCCGGGCACCTTCTGGCCGGCGACCAGCGCCTGCGCCATCGACTCGATGGCACGGACGTCGAAGTCGGCTGCGATCGGCAGCGGGTTGCGCGTGACGGTGGGCGCACGTGCCAGCGTCGACGCGTTGACCGGCTGCTGCGTCTGCGCGCCGGCACCGGAACCCAGCGCCACGGGCAGCAGGAACGCCAGCGCACCGATGGACCAGGCGCGGCGGAAGGGGCGGCTCGCAGAGGTGATCATCATCGGCGGCGTCCACAGGCTCTTCACGTTTCCCGATCATAACGCCGTGATTACGTCGTGGAAGAGGAAACGCTTTCAGCTTTCTGATTTCGTTGGAAAAGGTGACGCCATCCCGGCCGCTTTCACGCGTTTGCGACCCAAAAGGGCCCGCCGCCGTGACATCCCTGAAGTCGCATTCAGCGACGACGGGCATTCAATCCCGGTGAAGGCGGCGTCTACACGGCGTGCCGGGCGGCGCGGGCGGCGCCGCTGCACCCTGCAGGACCAAGGCCGCCGCGCGCTCGGCGATCATGATGGTTGGCGCGTTCGTATTGCCGCCGGGCAAGCGCGGCATCACCGAGGCGTCGACCACGCGCAGGGCGTCCACGCCGCGCACGCGCAACTGCGGGTCCACCACGCTGGCATCGTCGCTGCCCATGCGGCAGGTGCCGACGGGGTGGTAGACCGATTCGGCCTTGGCGCGGATGAAGGCCTCCAGGCCGGCATCGTCGAGATCGTCTCGAGCGGGGATGACCGGTCCGGCGCGGAAGGGGGCGAAGGCCGGCTGCAGGAGGATCCTGCGCGCGATCCGCGCGCATTCGAGCATGCCGCGCAGGTCGGCGCCGTCGGGGTCGGAGAGGTAGTTGGCGCGGATGCGCGGCGCATCGCCCGCGCTCGCGCTGGCCAGCTCGATGCGCCCGCGGCTGGCGGGGCGCAGCCAGCAGGCATGGATGGTGTAGCCGTCGCCGGGCAGCCGGTTGCGGCCGTGGTCGTCGAGCTGCGCGGGCACGAAGTGCAGCTGGACGTCCGGGCGCTCGTCGACCGCCAGGGCCGACCTCACGAACGCGCCGGCTTCGGCGACGTTGCTGGTGCCGGCGCCGCGGCGGCCGCGCAGGTAGTAGTCGAAGGCGATGCGCGCGTCGCTGGCGCGGTCGTAGGTGATGCGCTGGCGGCAGGCGTGCAGGGTGCAGATGTCGAGATGGTCCTGCAGGTTCGCGCCGACGCCTGGCGAATCGTGCAGCACCTGGATGCCGTGGCGGCGCAGCATCGCGGCCGGGCCGATGCCCGAGAGCATGAGCAGGTGCGGCGAATTGATCGCGCCGCCGCAGAGCAGGACCTCGCGCGCGGCGACCTCGTGGAAGGCGCGGCCGCCCTGCACGAAGGCCACGCCCGTGGCGCGGCCGCGTTCGAAGGTGATGCGGCTGGCCTGCGCGCCCGCGCGCACGACCAGGTTGCGGCGGTCGCGCACCGGGTGCAGGTAGGCGACCGCGCTGGAGCAGCGGGCGCCGTTCTTCTGCGTGACCTGGTAGAGCCCGGCGCCTTCCTGCACCCGGCCATTGAAATCGTCGTTGCGCGGGATGCCCGCCTGTGCCGCGGCTTCGATGAAGACGTGCGAGAGCGGGTTGGCATGCCGCAGGTCGGATACGTGCAGGGGGCCATCGCCCCCGTGCAGGGCGTCGGCACCGCGCGTATTGCACTCGCTGTAGCGGAACCAGGGCAGCACGTCGTCCCAGGCCCATCCATGGGCGCCGGCCGCGGCCCAGTCGTCGTAGTCGCGTGGATGACCGCGCACGTAGCACATGGCGTTGATCGAGCTCGAGCCGCCGAGCACGCGGCCGCGCGGCCACCACAGGCGGCGCCCCTGCAGCCGGGGCTCGGGGGCGGTGCTGTAGTCCCAGTTGATGTCGCGGCGGGTGACCAGCTTCGCCAGGCCCGCGGGCATGTGGATGAAGGGATGGCGGTCGGCCGGGCCGGCTTCGAGCAGCAGCACGCGCACCGACGGATCGGCGGACAGGCGGTTGGCGAGCACGCAGCCGGCCGAGCCGGCACCCACGATGATGTAGTCGAACATGGCGACCTCCCCCGGCATCGAGGATAGCGCCGCGCTGGCGGGCCGCGCGCGGGCGGAGTACGGTGCGCGTCCAGAAAGCGGGTCGATGCGATGGAAGCAGGTTCCGAAGGCGGCCGCGTGCAGCGGGGCGAATGGCCGGCGCTGCTGGTGTCGTTCGCCTATTTCTTCTGCGTGCTCACCGCGTACTACGTGATCCGGCCCGTGCGCGAGCAGCTGGCCGCGGCCGTGGGCTCGACGCAGCTGCCCTGGTTCTACGGCGCCACGTTCGTGGCCACGCTCGCGCTCACGCCGCTGTTCGCAGCGCTGGTCTCGCGCTACCGGCGTCGCGTGATGGTGCCGGTGGTGTACGGCTTCTTCGTGCTGTGCCTGCTGGGCTTCATCCCGTTCTTCGTCGACACCTCCCTTCTGGGCCCGCGCCTGCTGGGCGTGGTGTTCTTCGTCTGGGTGAGCGTGTTCAACCTGTTCGTGGTCTCGGTGTTCTGGATCTTCATGTCCGATGTCTGGACACCGCTGCAGGCCAGGCGGCTGTTTCCGCTGATCGCCATTGCAGGCACATTGGGTTCGCTCGCCGGCCCGATGCTCACGCGCTCGCTGGTCGATGCGATCGGTGTGGCGCCGCTGCTGGTGGTCTCGGCATCGCTGCTGGGCCTGGCGACGCTGCTGTCCGTCCTGGTGGGCCGCTGGGCGCGCGACCACCGCCTCGCGGTCGCGGCCGACGATGCGCCCCTGGGCGGCGGCATGCTCGATGGCCTTCGCCAGATCGTCGCCGACCCCTTCATGCGCAACATGGCGATCCTGCTGGTGCTCGCCGACGGCATCGGTGGCGTCAACTACGCCCTGCTGGCCGACTACTCCGGCGCCACCTTCGCCAGCGACGAGGCGCGCACGGCGTTCGCCGCCACGGTCGATCTCGCCACCAACAGCCTCATCATCCTGCTGCAGGCCGGCATCACCTGGTGGCTGATGCCCGCGCTCGGGCCGGGGCGGGTGCTGGTGGTCTGGGCGGTGATCGCGATGGCCGCGCTGGGGCTCGTGATCGTCGCCGACGACCCCTACGCGCCGCTGCTCGCCGGCATGCCGGCCGTCGCCCTCGCGACCATCATCAGCCGCGGGCTGGCCTTCGGCATGGCCGAGCCCGCCCGCCACGCGCTGTTCACCCAGGTCCCGCGCAACGAGCGCTACAAGGGGCAGAACGCGGTCGACACCGCGGTATGGCGATTCGGAGACCTGCTGGTGGCGCTATCCATGAATGCGGGACGCGCGCTGGGCGTGGGCATCGCCGGCTTCGCGGCCTTCGGCGCGGGGGCGGCGGCGCTGGCCGCGGCGATCGGCTGGCGTCTGTCCAGGCGCGGGATGCGAATCGACGCATGAGGTCGCTGGTCGCGCTGCTGCGGCGTTGGCCCTGGCTGCGCCGGCTGCTGATCGCGTGGATCGTCGTGGGCCTCGCCGTGGGCGTCTACGGCCTGGCCTGGGAGCCGGGGCGGCTGGTCGAACGCCCGCATGCGCTGTCGATGGACGCCTGGCCCGCGGCCTGCGACGGCCTGCGCATCGACCACGTGAGCGACATCCACACCGGATCGCCGCACAACGGCCTGGACAACCTCGACCGCATCGTCGACCGCCTGGTCGCCAGCGACGCGCAGGCCGTGGTCATGACCGGCGACTACGTGATCCTGAGCGTGTTCCTCGGGACCTACGTCGGACCCGAGCCCATCGCCCGGCGATTGCGGCGCCTGACCGCCCGCAAGCCGGTGTACGCGGTGCTGGGCAACCACGACTGGTGGAAGAACGGCCAGCACATCCGCGAGACCTTCGCTTCCGCAGGAGTGGTCATGCTCGAGGACGAGGCGCGCCACGTCACGCTCGGCGGCTGCCCGGTGTGGATCGTCGGCATCGGCGACCTGTGGGAGGCGCGCCACGACGTCGCCAAGGCGTTCTCGATGGTGGCCGGCCCCGACCCGGCCATCGCCATCACCCACAACCCCGCGCTGTTCCCGCAGATGCCCTCGCGCGGGCTGCTGATGCTGGCCGGCCACACGCACGGCGGGCAGATCTCGCTGCCCGGCGTGGGGCAGCCCGCGATGTGGGGCAAGGAAGAGGGCCGCTACGTGGTCGGCCACTACGAGGACGACGGCCAGCACCTGTTCGTATCGCCCGGTATCGGGACCAGCATCGTGCCCGTGCGCATCGGCATGCCGCCGGAGATCTCGCGCCTGACGCTGCGCGCGCGCCGCTGAGCCTTCAGCGCTGCGGGCGCGGCGACACCCACATCGCCACGCGCGCGCGGAAGACCACGGTGCCGCGCGGGTCGGTGATCTCCACGTCGACGGGCACCTCGCGCGCCTGCCCATCGCCGACCGACGCCGCGGCACGGGCCGTCGCCCTCATGCGGCCGCTGGCCTTGTGCAGGTAGTCGACGCACATGCCCCTGGGGATCCAGCGCATCGACGGCGGCACCCCGGCCTCCGTCGCCAGGCCCGCGGCCAGCTCGGCCGCGTTGCACAGCGCGATGGCGTGCACGGTGCCGAGATGATTGGTGACGCGCCGCCGGTGCGCGAACGAGACCACGCAGTGCCCGGCCTCCAAGGCGTCGACGCGCGGGGCGATGCTGGCGAAGTAGGGCGCCTTGAGGCAGACGGCGCGCGAGAACAGCCAGCGGCCCGCGGGAAGGCGGGTCAGGCGTGCGTAAAGAGCCAACAGGTGCACGTGCGATCTCCGCATGCGAAGACGGCGGGCCGAAGCCCGCCGTCGTGTATCGGCCGATGCCGGCAGTCTCAGGCCGCCGCGCGCGGCGCCTGGCCTTCCGCCAGCCTGGCGTAGCCGGCCGAGCGAAGCTCTTCCGGGTCGAAGTCGTCGACCGCGATGGTGTCGATCGTCATCCTCCGGAGCTCTTCCAGCTGCTGGCGTTCCTCGGCGGTGATGATGCCGCGCTCCACCGCCAGCGCCAGCTGGCCGGCGTAGTCCAGCGTGCCGAACTCCGCGCCCTTGATGCCCTTCTGGAACTTGCGCTCCACCGGCTCGGCGGCGACCACCGCGGCAAGGTAGCTGTTGATGCGGCCGGCCGGATGGTTCGGGCCCGGCGTCAGGAACGCGCCGCGGCCGAGGCGGTCGCGTGCCTCGTTGGGCGACATGAGGATCTGCGCGACCTTCCGGCTGAGGCGGTCGCTCGGCGCCACCGCGCGGCGCCCCAGAGGGAACACCAGCGCCCACAGCAGCCAGCTGATGCCACGCACCGGGAAGTTGCGCAGCGCGGCCGACAGCGCGAGTTCGAGCTTGTGCATCGCGTTGTGGAACGACCAGGCCAGCAGCGGCTGGTCCGCGGCCGGGCGGCCCTGGTCTTCGTAGCGCTTGAGCATCGCGCTGGCGATGTAGAGCTGGCTCAGCACGTCGCCCAGGCGGCCCGAGAGCGACTCCTTGAACTTGAGCTTGCCGCCCAGCAGCAGCATCGAGGTGTCCGCCAGCAGCGAGAGCACCGCCGAGTAGCGGTTGAGCTTGCGGTAGTAGCGCCTGGTGTAGGCATCGCCCGGGGCCGAGCCGATGGTCGCGCCGGTGATGCCGTACCAGAACGAGCGCACCGCGTTGGAGATGGCGAAGCCGATGTGGCCGAACAGCGCCGCATCGAAGTCGCGCAGCCCCTGCGCGCGGTCGGCATTGTTCGCCGCCTTCATCTCCTTCAGCACCCACGGGTGGCAGAGGATCGCGCCCTGGCCGAAGATCATCAGCGAGCGCGTCATGATGTTCGCGCCCTCGACGGTGATGCCGATCGGCGAGGCCTGCCAGGCGCGGCCGAGGTAGTTGCGCGGGCCCAGGATGATGCCCTTGCCGCCGTGGATGTCCATGGCGTCGCGCACCAGCTCGCGGCCCATCTCGGTGCAGTGGTACTTGGCGATCGTCGACGGCACCGCCGGCAGCTCCCCGCGTGCCACCGCCGCGGCCGAGGCCTCGGCAAGGGCACTGACGGTGTAGGCGTTGCCACCGATGCGCGCGAGCGCCTCTTCCACGCCCTCGAACCGCCCGACCGACAGGCCGAACTGCTTGCGGATGCGCGAGTAGGCGCCGGTCACCAGCGCGCCCAGGCGCGAGCCGCCGGATGCGGTGGAGGGCAGGGTGATCGAGCGGCCGATGGACAGGCATTCCACCAGCATCTGCCAGCCCTTGCCCGCGTACGCCTCGCCGCCGATCAGCTGGCTCAGCGGGATGAAGACGTCCTTGCCGCGCACCGGGCCGTTCTGGAACGGCGAGTTCAGCGGCATGGCGCGGCGTCCGACCTCGACGCCCGGGGTGTCGCGCGGCAGGAGCGCCAGCGTGATGCCGATGTCCTCCTTCTCGCCGAGCAGGTGGTCCGGGTCGTACATGCGGAAGGCCAGGCCGATCAGCGTGGCCACCGGCGCCAGCGTGATGTAGCGCTTGTCGAAGGTGAGCTTCACGCCGACCACGCGCGCGCCGTTCCACTCGCCCATGCAGACGATGCCGTAGTCGGGAATGGACGTGGCGTCCGACCCCGCCCACGGACCGGTCAGGCCGAAGCAGGGCACTTCGCGGCCGTCGGCCAGGCGCGGCAGGTAGTAATCCTTCTGCTCCTGCGTGCCGTAGTGCATCAGCAGTTCGGCCGGGCCCAGCGAGTTGGGCACGCCCACCGTCGAGCTCACCACCGACGAGATCGACGCCAACTTCTCGATCACCTTGTGGTTGCCCAGCGCCGTGAAGCCCAGGCCGCCGTACTCCTTCGGCACGATCATGCCGAAGAACCGGTTCTTCTTGATGTACTCCCAGAGTTCGGGCTGCAGGTCGGCGTGGACGTGGGTGATCTCCCAGTCGTTGACCATGCGGCAGAGCTCCTCGACCGGGCCGTCGAGGAAGGCCTGCTCGTCGGGGCGCAGCTCCGCCTTGGGCTGGGAGAGCAGCACGTTCCAGTCCGGCTTGCCGGAGAACAGCTGGCCTTCCCAGCCCACCGTGCCGGCTTCCAGGGCCACGCGTTCGGTCTCCGAAAGCGGCGGCAGGATCTTCCTGTAGACGCCGAACAGCGGCGCGGTGACCAGTGCGCGTCGGATCGCCGGCACCAGCAGCGGCACGGCCACCAGGGCCAGCAGGACCGCAGCCACGAGGGTGGCGGTGGCGTTCGCGCCGAGCAGCGCGCAGGCCACCAGGCCCGCCGCCGAGAGTGCGACCCAGGTCGCCAGGCGCAGGCGGTGGTAGGCGGCCACGCCGCCGAGGATCAGCAGGACGAGGAACGGTGCGGCGATGCTCATGGAGCGCTCCAGCGGACGCGGCGTCCGCGCGGGTGATCATGGATGGCGTGGCCGGGCGGATTCAAACGGCAGCATGAAACACCCGACATACGGGCGAGTATGGTGACGCCCGCGAACCGCTGTCAACGGCTTCGGAAGCGGCCGCGGGTGGTAGGTGCTGGACGCATACTGTCCCGGTCGGACCCGTACGGTTAAACTTCCCCGATGACGACCGACACCCCGGCCAAGTCCGATCGCACCGGGCGCCTCAGCGCCGACGACTGGGCGCAGGCCGCGCTCGACCTGATTGCCGAGCAGGGCGTGGCCGCCGTGGCGGTCGAACCGCTCGCACGCCGCCTGGGCGTGACCAAGGGCAGCTTCTACTGGCACTTCCCCTCCCGCGAATCGCTGCTGGTCGCCGCGCTGGAGCGCTGGGAGAAGACCGAGCAGGAAGCCATCTTCGGCCAGCTCGAGCAGATCGCCAACCCCCGCGAGCGCCTGCGCCGCCTGTTCGACCTGGTCGCGCACGAGTACACCTCGCACATCATCTATTCGGCGCTGCTGAAGGCGCTCGACCATCCCATCGTCGCACCGGTCATCGGCCGCGTCTCGCAGCGCCGCCTCGAATGGCTGGCCGCTTCCTTCCGCCAGGCCGGGCTCGATGCTACCGCCGCGCTGCACCGCGCGCGCCTGGCCTATGCCGCCTACGTCGGTTTCCTCCAGCTCAACCTGCAGATGGGGCAGCAGCGCCTGCCGCGCGAGGAGTTCGAGGCCTTCGTCGAACACATGATGGCCACGCTGATTCCCTGACGCGGCCGCTTTCCTTTTCTTTCTCGCAGCAACCGGAGGTCCGCATGAACGCCCAGGTACAGGATGTCGCCAAACCCGCCGTCACGGGCAGCGGAACGTCCCTCCGGAGCCTCGCCGGCTGGGTGGAGTCGGCCGCTGCGCTGACGCGTCCGGCCGCCATCCACTGGTGCGACGGTTCCGACGCCGAGAACGCCGCGCTCATCGCGAAGATGGAGGCCGACGGCACGCTGATCCGCCTCAACGAGGAAACGAACCCGGGCAGCTGGCTGCACCGCTCGCATCCCGACGACGTCGCCCGCGTCGAGCACCTCACGTTCGTGTGCACGTCCGAGCAGGACGACGCCGGCCCGAACAACCACTGGATGTCGCCGGCCGATGGCCATGCGCTGATGGACGCGCTGTTCGAGGGCTGCATGGAAGGGCGGACGATGTACGTCATCCCCTACTGCATGGGCCCGATCGACTCGCCGATCGCGCGCTGCGGCGTGGAAATCACCGACAGCCCGTACGTCGTCGCCAACATGCGCATCATGACGCGCATGGGCGCCGCGGCGCTTTCGCGCATCGAGCGCGAGGGAAGCTTCGTCAAGGGCCTGCACTCCACCGGCGAGCTCGATCCGAACCGCCGCTTCATCATGCATTTCCCCGAGGAGCTGACGATCAAGTCGTACGGCTCGGGCTACGGCGGCAACGCGCTGCTGGGCAAGAAGTGCCATGCGCTGCGCATCGCCTCGTACCAGGCCCGCCAGGAAGGCTGGCTGGCCGAGCACATGCTGATCCTGGGCATCGAGAACCCGCAGGGCGAGACGCACTACATCGCCGCCGCGTTCCCGTCGGCCTGTGGCAAGACCAACCTGGCGATGCTGATCCCGCCGGAAGGCTACCGCGAGAAGGGCTGGAAGGTCTGGACCATCGGCGACGACATCTGCTGGATGCGGCCCGGCCCGGACGGCCGCCTGTACGCCATCAACCCGGAGGCCGGCTTCTTCGGCGTCGCGCCCGGCACGTCGGCCAGGTCCAATCCGAACGCGCTCGCCACCATCCGGAAGAACACGATCTACACCAACGTCGGCCTGACTCCCGACAACCAGCCCTGGTGGGAGGGTCTGGACGAGGGCCAGCCCGCCATTGACTGGCGCGGAAATGACTACGATTGCAGCAAGGGCCCGGCCGCGCATCCGAACGCGCGCTTCACCGTGTCGGCCAGGCAGTGCCCCAGCTACAGCGAGCATGCCGAGGACCCGACCGGCGTACCGATCTCCGCGATCGTCTTCGGTGGCCGCCGCGCCTCGCTCGTGCCGCTGGTGTTCGAAGCCCGCGACTGGACGCACGGCGTGCTCGTCGGCGCGGCGATGGGCTCGGAAACCACCGCCGCCGCGACCGGTGCGGTGGGCGTGATGCGCCGCGACCCGATGGCGATGAAGCCCTTCTGCGGCTACAACTTCGCCGACTACTTCGCCCATTGGCTGTCGTTCGACCGCGAGGGCGTGCGGCTGCCGAAGGTCTTCCACGTCAACTGGTTCCGCAAGGGCGACGACGGCAAGTTCCTGTGGCCGGGCTTCGGCGACAACCTGCGCGTGCTCGAGTGGATGATCGAGCGCGTCGAGGGCCGCGCAGGCGCCGTCCAGACGCCGATCGGCGCCCTCCCGCGCGAGACCGACCTCGACCTCGACGGCGTCGAACTCAGCGACGAGGCCCGCGCCAAGCTCTTCGGCTTCGACCGCGAAGGCTGGAAGGCCGAGTTCGAGAGCATCGGCCAGTACCTGCGCGAGTACGGCCCGCGCATGCCGCAGGCGCTGCACGAGGAGCAGCGGCGGATCGCCGGAGGCTTGGCCGAAGGCCAGCGCGCCGCCTGATGGGCGCGCCCGCGCCGTCGCGCCGGTTCATCGTCGACGGTCGCGGCGTCTGGCTGTTCGACGACCTGCTCGACGACACGCGTCCATATGTGGACGCGCTGTCGCAGGCGCCGTTCACCCGCACGGATTTCGCGCGACCGGACACCGCCGGCTACCGCCGCTGGGTCATGGAGACGCGCCTGGATGCTCCGCGACGCCAGCCGATCTGGGCGCTCGGCGAGCGGACGGCGAGCGCCGCCGCGCCGAAGCAGCGCTACGTGCCCTATCGCGCGTACACCGATATCGGGCGGTACGGGGACATGCTGGTCACCCACGTCGACTGCCTGCCCGGGCAGGGCGGCCTGACGGCGGTCTGGTACCTGTGCGAGTCCTGGGACGTGGAGTGGGGTGGCGAGACCGTCTTTTTCGACGCGGCCGACGAAATCGCCCTCGCGGTGCCGCCGCGGCCCGGGCGTCTGGTGATCTTCGACGGGGCGATCAATCACGTGGCCCGGCCGCCGAACCGCACCTGCTACCACCCGCGCTACATGTTCGCGATCAAGCTGCAACCCGCCGCCTGATGGATCCGGGCACCTTCACGGACGCACGGGTGTTCGCCGTCGACCTGCACGTGCCGAACCGCCAGTTCGGTTTCCTCGACGTGGGCCTCGAGGTCCTCGAGCGGTCCACGTTCCTGGACAATCGCATCGACGCGCCGCTCGAGCAGGCCGTGTTCGTCGATCTCGACGCACTGCCCGCGCTTCCGCCACCGGGGCGCATGGGCTGGCTGCTCCATACGTCCTTCTGCTGCTCGACGGTCCTCGCGCGGGCGCTGCACCTGGGCGCGGCGCAGGTCGCGCTGCGCGAGCCACTGGTGCTGCGACGCCTCGCCGATGCGCGCCATGCGGGCTTGCCGGTCGACGCCTTCATCGAACCGACGCTGCGGCTCCTCGGGCGTCCCTGGGCGCCGGGTGGGCTGGTGATCGTCAAGCCCACGCACGTCGCGCTCAACGTCGCCGCCGATCTCATCGCCGCCTCGCCCGGTCGCGCGGTGCTGCTTACATCGACGCTCGACGACTTCCTGGTGTCCAACATCAAGAAGACACCTGAGACCCAGGGTCGCATCCCCGAACTCGCCGAACGCGCCCTCAACGCCACGGATTTCGGTCGCCGGCTGGGTCCGGCCGCGCTGGCGCCGCCCGATCTCCTCGCCGCCGCTGCCCTGCAGTGGGCCGGGCAACGCATGCTGGCGTACGGATTGGCCACGCGCCTGGGCCCGTCGCGACTGCGATGGCTGGATTCTGACCGGCTGCTGCAGGCCCCGGCCGACGCGGTGGCCGCGGTGGCGGGCTGGCTCGGCTCGGACGCGCCCGAAGCCGTCACGCGCGCGCATGCCGAACGCGAATTCACCCACCACGCCAAGGCCACCACACGCCCCTATGGGCCGGCACAACGGGCTGCCGAGGCGCGGGCCATCGGCGCGCGCTACGATGCCAACCTCTCCGCCGCAAAGGCCTGGTTCGAGCGCCATGTGGCGCCGTCCATGCCGGGCGAAGCACTGGAAATTCCCGGCGACTGGCGCCTCGGTGCCGCGTCCCATCCGCGATCCGACCGCGACTGATCACGATGCAGCAAGCACACTCGGCCTGGCTGGCCGGCGAACAGGCCTTACAGCGCAAGGACGCCGGCCGCGCGGAGGCGTCCTTCCGCATGGCGCTGGCGGTCGATCCCGGTTTCGTACCGGCGCTCATCGGCCTGTCCACCGCGCTCACCCAGCTCGGCCGCCATCGGGAAGCGCACGACGCCACCCTGCGCGCGTTCGCCCGGCGTCCACCGGTGGCGCCGCTCATCTACGCCATCGCGCAGCGACTGCGCTACTTCCATGAGTTCGCGCGGCTGGTCGAATGTCTGGGCGATCCCGCGTTCGCGCAGTCGGCGCCTGCGGACATCATCGCCAAGGCGGCGGTGATGCTGAGCTCGATCGGCGCGCACGACCAGGCGACCTGGCTGGTGGAGCGCGGCCTGCAGCGCAAGGCCACGGACGCCGCCTGCCTGCATGTCCGCGGCAACTTCCACCTGTTCAAGGGCGAGGCCGAGCAGGCCGAAGCCTGCTACGAAGCATCGCTGCGCAGCGATCCGCTGCTGTTCCAGAACTCGCTCATGCTCGCCGGGGTACGGCCGGCGACGCCGGAGCGCAACCTGGTCGAGCGCATCCGCGGGCAACTGCGGACCGCCCGCCCCGGAGGCAGCGGCGAGGTCTATCTCTCGTTCGCCCTGCACAAGCAGCTCCACGAGCTTGCGCGCTACGACGAGGCCTGGGACGCGCTACGGCGCGGATGCGCAGCCAAGCGCAGGCAGGTCGAGTATCGCCCTGCGGCCGACGCCGCGCTGGTCGACCGCATCATGGAGGTGTGCACGCCGGCCTTCCTCGCCGGAACCTGCGAAGCGCGATTGGAGCACGTGCCGATCTTCATCGTGGGCATGCACCGGTCGGGCACGACGCTGCTCGAGCGCATGCTGGCCGGTCACTCACGCGTGGGTGACGCCGGGGAGACCTCGGCCTTCCATGCCGAGATGGAACTCGCGGTGGACCGTGCAGCCCCCGCGGGGCCCGACGCCGCGTTCGTCGATGCCGCCCGGGCGGCCGACTTCGAGCGCGTAGCGCGAGGCTACTCCGAGCGCGCGCGCTGGCTGAGCCGTGGCAAGCCGTGGTTCACGGAAAAGCTGCCGCAGAACTTCCTCAACGTGGGCTTCATCGCGAAGGCCCTGCCGCAGGCGCGCTTCCTGCACCTGGTCCGTGATCCGATGGATACGTGCTTCTCGAACCTGAGGCAGCTTTTTTCCGGCGCGGCGCTCTATTCCTACGACCAGTCGGAGCTCGCGCGCTTCTACCTGCTCTACCGCCGCACGATGGCGCACTGGCGCAGCGTCCTGTCCGGCCGCGTGCTCGACATCTCCTACGACGCGCTCATCGACGACCCCGAAGCGATGGCGCGCCGCGTCGCGGCGCACTGCGGGCTCGACTTCGAGGAGGGAATGGTGGACATCTCCCGGCGCAGCGGCACGGTTTCCACTCCCAGCGCCACGACCGCCCGCCAGGGTTTCCGCAAGGACCGCGGACAGGTGTGGAAACACTACGAGCGCCATCTCGCGGTACTGCAGCGCGGACTCGCTCCCGCCTACGGCGAGGTCCTGCGGGTCTGACCGTCAACGGTCGCGCATCGCGAACCAGCAGTTGAAGGCGATCGTGATGCGCTCGTCGTCGCCATAGAAAGGTAGTACCTCGTGCGAAACCCAGGATGGGAACAGCACGAGCTGCCCGGCCTGCAGCTTCACGCACCAGCAGCCATGGTGGTAGGGCGCGCCCAGTCGGGCATTGCCCGGGTCGAGGAACATGTTGCTGTAGTAGTGCGGGTTGTGGAACCGCAGGATGCCAGATTCCGGCCTGTCGGCTGGCGTCGTGCCGGGGTCGACGCAATACACGCCGGACCACGACGCCATCGGATGCGTGTGTGCGATGACGAAGCCGCCGCGACGCGTCACGTGAAACCACGTGTGCGAGAATATCTGCAGCTCGGCCATCTCCTCGGCGCTGTAGCCGTTCACACCCTGTATCACGCGCCCCAGCTCGGTCCAGCAGTAAGCCTTCAGGCGCTGGACGCAGGCCTCCGGCCAGGCGAACAGATTGAACTCGCTCTCGAAGACGCCGGCCTGCTGTTTCAGAGAGGGGTGGGGGTTGGCATACGCCGGGTCCGCCGCGCGAGCAAGCAGAAGCGCCTTCAGTTCCGCATTGATCGCTGCCGGCTCGGGGTGGCATGCCTGTGCGAGCGGCACCGCGAACATCGAGCCGATCTCGGCCTGGGATGGCAACGTGGTCCCTGTCATGTGCCGATAGTGCAACGGCCGCTGCCGTCTTCACAATGCGTTCACGCCACTTTTCGACGAACGGAAATCAGCCGCAAAAAAACCACGGCCCCTTGCGGGGCCGTGGCAGGTACTGCGGTGACGCTGAGGGTCAGAACTTCTGGCTGTACTGGACGTAGAAGAATTGGCCCGGAAGGTCGTACTGCGGGTCGAAGCTGTTGGCAAACGTCGTGAACGACAGCGGCGCTTCCTTGTCGAACACGTTGTTCACGCCCAGCGTGACGCGGGCGTTCCACGGCGCCTTCCAGTACACGGAGACGTCGTGATACGTAGTGGCACCCATGTGGTTCTGTGAACCAGGCTGGACCAAGCCGTTGGCATCGACCGTAGCGTCGTTGCAGAGCTCGCCGAAGCCGTAGTCGTTGTAGTAGAACGGGCAGGCTTCTTCCTGTCGCGAGTAGTAGCGCGTGAACCACGTGGCGCCGAAGTCACCCATCTCCCAGCGGGTCAGCAGGTTGCTTCGGATGCGCCAGTTGTTGCTGACACCCGCGCCGCTGTACTCGCCAACCACGCTGCCGCCGTCATCGCTGTCGATGTCTCCGTCGCCGTCGTTGTCGCTCTCCGACAGGGACATGTAGGTCGAATCCCAGTTGAAGCTGAAGCGCCCGAAGCTCGTCTCGGGGGTGCGGTAGTTCAGCGTCAGGTCCCAACCTTCGACATTGGCCGCGCCGATGTTCACGCCGCTCGACAGCAGGTTGTCGATGGCGCCGCCCGGGCTACGCGAGTACTGGTTGCAGAAAGCCGTGATGCCTTCGCGGATGCACTGGTCGAGAATGAACTGCCCACTGAACGACGTGATGGTGTTCTCGAGTTCGATGCGCCACCAGTCGAGCGACACGTCGAAGCCGGCCAGGAAACTCGGGCTCCACACCAGGCCGAGGGTCTTGGTGGTGGACGTCTCGGGAGCCAGGTTCGGGTTGCCGCCGACGCTGATGCGGATCTGCGAGTTGCCCTGGTCGTAGCCGCCGGTCGGCACGCCCTGCGCCGTGCAGCGCGCGCGCTGCTCGGCCGTGAGGCCGTTGTAGCCGCCGCCGAAGGTGGTCGAGCAGGGGTCGGAGATCGACGGGAACGAGTCGGCCACGCCGGCGAACAGCTCGCCGATCGACGGGGCACGGAAGCCCTCCGCCCAGTTACCGCGGATCATCAGGTCGTCGATCGGGCGCCACTTGAAGCCGAAGGCCGAGTTGGTGGTGTCACCAAAGTTGCTGTAGTCCGAGTAGCGGCTGGACAGCGAGAACTCGAGCTGCTTGGCGAACGGAACGTCCTTGAGCAACGGAATCGAGAGCTCCGCGTAAGCTTCTTCGACGGAGTAGCCACCCGCCGTGGCGGTACGCGCGTTGCCCGTGGTATTGCCCGAGTTGATCAGCGCATCCGGCGAGTCGTAGCCCGACTCTGTGCGGCGCTCCAAGCCGGCTGCGAACGCCAGCATGCCACCCGGCAGTTCGGTGATTTCGCCGGTGATGTTGGCGAAGTACTGCTTCATCTTGTAGCCGAACTCGTCGTGCGCGACGAAGCTCGAGTAGTTCAGCATCTCCGGGGTGATCGTACCGGGGGCGCCGAGCAGGTTCAGCGGCACGCAGCCGACAATCACGTTTCCGCCCGGGCGATCCACGCATACGGCCTGGCCGTTGCGGAACTCCGACGGACCGAGCGCGTTGCGCAGGGCAAGGATGTTGAACAGACCGTAGGTCGTGTCGTTCTGGTCGTTGCGGCCATACACCATGCCCGCGTCCCAGGTGAAGTAACGGTTCCAGCGCTCGAACGAGCCCTCGAGACCGCCGGAGAAGCCGAACGTGTCGACGTTCTGGTTGAACGAGCGACCGCCCGTCTCGACGGCACGGCGCTGGATGCGCGACACCGGCGCACCGAACGGGTTGTAGATGTTGAACTCGCTGATCGAGATGGTGCGAGCCTGGGTACCGGCGCCGGGGCCGGAGCCCAGCACGATCGGCATCGCGGCGAGCAACTGTTCGGAGCGGCGGTTGTTGTACGTCGCCTGCATGAAGGCCGTGACGTCGTCCGTCAGATTCAGGGTGGCGCGGCCGAAGATCGACTTGCGCTCCTGCGGCGTGAGCAGATAGTTGTCCGGCGCGAAGTTGTAGAGATCCGAGCTCGTGCGATTACGCCACTGCGTGCCCGAGCGGCCCGGATCGTAGGTGAACTGGCCGGTCGTGCCGTTGGGGCGGGTCTCCGGGCCCGAGCAGACGCCGGTGACGGGGTTGATCGTGTTCGGGGCGCGGCAGAGCGCGAAGCGGCCGAACGGGGTCGTCGAGCTGCCGAAGGCCACGCCGGTGCCGAATGTCGGCTCGGCGGAGATCCGCCGATCGCCCGCCATAACCGGCTCTTCCTTCACGTAGCCCACGCCGAACATCGCGCTGAAGCGCTCATCGGTCGTGCCGACGGTCAGGTCATAGGACTGGCGGAAGCCATCGCCCTTGTCGAAGGCGCCGAGATAGGCGTTCGCTTCGGCACCCTGGTAATCGGTGCGCAGGATCACGTTGACCACGCCCGCGATCGCGTCGGAGCCGTAGATCGATGAGGCGCCGGCCTTCAGCACTTCGATACGCTCGACCGCAGCGGTCGGAATCGTGTTGAGGTCGACCGCACCACCCAGACCAGTGCCACCAACCCAACGACGGCCGTTGACCAGTACGAGAGTACGGTTGGAGCCGAGGTTGCGGAGGCTGACGCGCGTCTCGCCGTTGCCGCCGTTGTTGAACGTCGAGTTCAGCGCCGAACCGTTGGCGCTGATGTTCTGGATCACGTCGCCGACGGAGGTCAGGCCCTGCGCCTGGATCTCTTCGCGTTTCAGCTGGAAGATCGGCTGCGAGGTCTCGACCTCGGCGCGACGGATGCGAGAACCGGTGACGGTAACGCGCTCGAGCTCGTTGGTGCCTTCCTGGTCGGCCGGCGCCGGATCCTGCGCGAACGCTGCGCCGGTACCGGCGAGCGCGCCCACGGCGATCGCGAACGAAATCGCGTCGCGGAGCTTGGTGGTCTTAAAGGTCATCTCTCTCTCCAAGTGAGTCTTGGTGTTTCCCATGGGAGCCTCCGCCAGACCAAACCTGAACGGGCGACGGGCAGGGCGGGGCTGCCCGATGGTAGCGGCCCCGGCGAATAAATTAAAGGGTCGTTAAGGGTGCCTCGGACAAAAAACGGGCCCTGGATACCAGGGCCCGGGAAGGAGAGATGACGTGCGACTCAGAACCGCTGCGTATAACGCATGTAGAGGAAGCGGCCGATGTCGAAGCCGCCGTAGTAGGACACGTTCGCGCTGGGCTGTGTGTACATGACCGGCCCGACGTGGTTGAACACGTTGTTCGCACCGAGGGCAACGGTCGCGTTCCACGGGGCCTGCCAACGGAACTGGATGTCGTGGAACGTGTTCGAGCCGACGACGCGACGGCGGGACAGCGAGCTGGCCGGCGTGGTCGTGCCGGGCACGAACGCGCCGGTCGGGGCGTACGTGATCTCGTTGCACTCCAGGTTCGGTTCGGTCGAGCCGGGCACGAAGTACGTGCAGCCTTCCTTCATGCCGGAATAGTAACGGGCGATCCAGCTCACGCCGAACGCGCCGCGCTCCCAGCTGGCGTTGAAGTTCGAACGCAGTCGGAAGAAGTTCGCAAAGCCAACGCTCGACAGCGGGTAGCGGGGGTCGTTCGTGGCGATCGTGATGTCGCGGACGGTGTACGTGGAGTTGGAGGCGAAGGAGAAGTTGCCCCAGTTGTCGGTGCGCAGGCGGTAGGCCACGTCGAAATCGAAGCCCTCGGTCTTGCGATAGCCCGCGTTGCGGCCGCCGAAGGACAGGAAGTTGATGTAGCCCAGCGCCGGGTCACGCGTGAAGAGGGCGGTCGAGCAGCGGCTCGCGATGCCCTGCACGTAGCAGTCGTTGAGGATCTGGTTCGGGCTGTCCGCCACGATCGTGTCCTGGATGCGGATCTTCCACCAGTCCACCGCAACGTTGAAGCCCTCGAGGAAGCCCGGGCTCCACACCGCGCCGATCGTCTGAGACTTCGAGATTTCCGGCGTCAGAGTCGGATTGGAGCCCGAGCGGAAGGCGATTGGGGTCTGCGTGTTCGGGGCGCCTACCGGCACCAGGCCCTGGCCGAGCTGGCGGAAGGTGTTGCCGAGCGCACCGAGGGCGTTCTGGCCGCCGACACCGTTGATGCAGTTCGCACGGGTCGTGGGGTTCGAGCGCGAATCGCCGAACACGACGTCGCAGGGGTCGGTAAAGAACGAGAAGGTATCCGACGTGCCACCGTACAGGTCGCTGATCGTCGGAGCGCGGAAGCCGTCGGCGACGGTGCCGCGCAGCAGCAGCGACTCGAGCGGCTTCCACTTCAGCATGAACTTGTTGTTCGTGGTTTCGCCGAAGGTGTCGAAGTCGGAGAAGCGGCTGGCGATGTTGACCGTGAGCTCACGGGCGAACGGGATGTCCGACAGCAGCGGGATCTCGAGCTCCGCGTACATCTCGTCGACGCTGTAGCCGCCGCGCGTCGGGCCGGAGGCCAGGTTGGTCGACCCTGCGGTCACGGCCAGCGCGTCGGGCACGAACTTGCCGTCTTCCTTGCGGGTCTCGACGCCGACGGCGAAGCCGAGTGGACCGGCCGGGAGCTCGACGATGCTGCCTGCCAGGTTCGCCGCGATCACCTCGGTGGTCGTTTCACCCGTGGCGTGCTCTTCCTGGAACAGGTAATCGATCAGCGCCTGGTTGCCCGTGAGGCCCCCCGGTCCGACGACGCCGAAGGGCAGATACGGGTTGAAGGGCACGCAGCCGGCGATCACGTTGCGCTCGTTGGCGGGGGTGGCCGGATTGTCGGGCGTGCCGCAGACCACACGACCGTTGTCGAGGAATGACGGACCTACCGCAAGGCGCGTATTGGCGAGGTTGAGGTTGCCATACGTGCTCTGCAGCAGCTTGCTGTTGTTGTACTGGTAGCTGACGTCCCAGTCGAACGAGCGTTCGAAGAGGTCGAACGCGCCCTCGAAGATGCCGGCGAAGCGGTAGGTCGTCAGGTCGGCCGTGCTGACGCGCGGTACTTCCCACGTGCGACGCCACCAGTTCGAGATCGTCTGGCCCGGGAACGGATTGAAGTAGCTCTGGCCGGACATCGGCGTGTTGAACGGGGCCGCCTGCATCGGGTAGCCGGCGACCTGCCGCTCGCTGGAGCGGAAGTTGTACAGAAGCTCGGAGCGGAAGCGGACGTTGTCGGTGATGTCCAGCACGCCGTTGACGAAGACGCCGCGTCGCTCGAGCGGGGTGCGCAGGTCGGTCTGGAGGTTCGTGTTCGCCTTGTGCACCGTCGAGCCCGGGGTGCAGCCGGTGGATGCTGTCGCGCCAACGCAGGTGCCGGTGTTGGTGTCCTGGCGGATGTAGTCGGCGGGATTGCGCGGGTTGCCGCCTGGGCGGAGCACCACGCGGGTACCCGTCGGAACGCCCGGCACCGGGGTGGTCGCGGTCGTGACGAAGCCGCCGTTGAAGCCGACGGTGGTCCAGTTGTCGGTGGGGTGGAGGCTCGATCGCGGAAACGCACTGAAGTCGCGGTCCGCCGCGGCGACGCGGTCTTCCCTGACCCATTCGGCGCCCACTGTGACGGATCCGCGGTCTCCCGTGAAGCCCGTCAGGAACTCGCCGCGCGTGATCGCGCCATCGCCCTGGTCGTACTGGCCGTAGTAGACCGAGGCGGAGGCGCCCTCGTAGTTCGAGCGGGTGATGATGTTGATGACGCCGGCGATGGC
Organism: Pseudomonadota bacterium; assembly: GCA_049323195.1. Lineage (GTDB taxonomy): Bacteria > Pseudomonadota > Gammaproteobacteria > Xanthomonadales > Xanthomonadaceae > Cognatilysobacter. The sequence continues at coordinate 23,062 of JBMOOW010000151.1, forward strand.
GTCCGAACCGTAGATCGAGGAGGCGCCGTCCTTGAGGACTTCGATGCGCTCCACCGCGACGGCGGGAATCTGCGACACGTCGGCCAGGCCGCTCGTGGTGGCGGGCAGGCGACGGCCGTTGATGAGGATCAGCGTGCGCTGCGCACCGAGGTTGCGCAGGCTGATGAAGGTGCCGCCGGCGGCTTCGCCTGCGGACAGCGGCGAGGCGCGGCTGATCGGCGGGGTGCCCGTGGCGCTGATGTTCTGGAGGATGTCGGCGACCGACTGGAAGCCCTGCTTCTCGATGTCCTGGCGGCTGATGGTCAGCACCGGCTGGGCGGTTTCCATGTCGACCTGGCGGATGCGGCTGCCGGTGACCTGGACACGGTCGAGTTCCTGGGCGTCTTCGTCCTGGTCGGCGGCGGGCGCGGTCTGGGCCAGCGCGACGCCACCGAAGCCGAACGTGCCCAGCGCAAGCGCGAGGCCGATGGCGTCGCGCAGCGGATGGTTCTTCAATCGCATGAATCCTCCAAAAGGTGACCCCAACAGTGAATGTCAACCGCCTCACGACGGCGCTCGGAGCGTATGTGAAATATTCGTAAACCGGAACGGCTTTCAGCACGTGACCGACGAACGGCAGTTATGCGCGTCCCAGCCGCCGCTCGTGGCCCGTGCATGTGGATTTGCAGGTGCATTGGTCGCCTGCGCGATGCGCCTGCCTGCGTACTGACGGCGGGGCGCGTTGCAGGGCGGCCTGAAGATTCCGCAGGCGTGCAGATGTCCCCGGGGCGATGAACCGCGCGGCGAGCCCACGTCGTCGAATGCCCGCTATTTACGTCGGGTCTGCGGCAGTGAGCGTGCCCGGACTGGGATCACGCGGCCAAGGAAGCCGAGGCGGGAATCGCGTCGCGGGCTTATAGGTCCTGCTGGTACCGGACGTAAGGCACGGTGCCCTCGTCGTCCTTGCCGGCGCCCGGTGCGAACGGGTTGCGGCCGCGCGTGACCACGTTCTCGGCACCGACGCTGAGCTGGCCGCTCCAGGGCGTGCGCCAGGTCAGGCCGAGGTCCAGGCCGCGCCAGCGTTCGGCGCTCTCGGGCGAGTCGACCACGCGGCCGACGATGCTGGCACCGAAGCGGCCCACGTTCGCGCCCACGCTCACGCTGCGCACGTCCCAGCGGTCGCTGAGCGCGGGCACCGCGTCGGGGCTGACCAGGCGGGCGCGGGCGAGGGTGCCGCCGATCGAGACGGTGGCCTCGCGGCCCAGGTTGCGCTCGCCCTTGAGGGTGAGGGTGTTCTCGTTGACCCGCGCGGCGCCGCGGCCGGAGGGCATCAGCCACGAAGGCAGCGTCTGGCGGCTGGAACCGATGCTCACACCGACACGGCCACCCGGGCGCGCGAGGCTGGCACCTGCGGCCGACTGCCGGGTATCGCGCGGATTCGAGAAGCTGGCTACCAGGCAGTTGTCGACGAGGTTGCCGATCGCCGAGGTCAGCCCTGCGGTGCGGTCGCAGACCAGGCCCAGCTGGCTGCCCGAGCCGGCGCCGAAGCCTGCGTCGACGCGGGTATTGCCGACCTGCCAGGCCTTGCGCGAGAGCGGTTCCAGCAGCAGCACCGCTTCGACGCGGCCGCTGGCCTTGTCGACGACCGGAAGCGCCTCGGATCGCGTCGGCGCCATCTGCGCGTGCGCGGCCGGCGCCAGCAGGAGGCTGGCGAGCAGGGCGCTGCGGAGAAGGCGGGTGCGATTCACGACGGCTGGGACCGGGTCGGGGTCGGAAAGTTCCGGGGGCCTTACGGGCCGAGTCTAGCGCTTTTACCGTTATTTAACAATCGCGGCCTATTGCAGGCGCGTCGGCGCATCCACGCCGGCCGGCGCCGTGAAAAGCCGGTCGATGCCCGCCAGGTCGAAGCGGTAGGTCTGCCCGCAGAACTCGCAGCGGATCGTCGCCTCGCCATCCCGCACCGCAAGCCGCGCTTCCTCCTGGCCGATCGCCACCAGCATGGACTCCACGCGTTCGCGCGAGCAGGAGCAGGCGAAGGACAGCGTCTTTCCGCCGAGCAGGTCGACGCCCTCGTCGTGGAAGAGCCGGTGCAGCAGCGTGGTCGCATCCAGGGCGAGCAGTTCGTCCGCGCCCAGCGTGTCGAACAGCATGCCGATGCGGTTCCAGCCGTCGGCATCGCCTTCGTCACCGGGCAGCTTCTGCAGCATCAGCCCCGCGGCGGCATCGGCCGAAGCGGCCAGCAGCAGGCGCGTGGGGAGCTGTTCGGACTGCCGGAAGTAGTCCTCGAAAGCGTGGTCGAGGCGGTGGGCCTCGAGCGGAACGAGGCCCTGGTAGCGGATGGGCTCGCGACCGTCGCCGCCGTGGTTCTCGATGGTGATGGCCAGGATCCCGCCGGGACCCAGCTCGGACAGGTCGACGGCGATGTCGGCCGGCGCATCCTCCGGAAGCTGCACGATGCCGCGCAGCGTGCCTGCGGCGGTGCACTCGGCGAACAGGGTGCGGATGGGGCCCTGTGTGCGCATCTGCACGGACAGGCGTCCGTCGACCTTGGCATGCCCGGTGAACAGCGCGGCCGCGGCCGCCGCCTGGCCCAGCAGGGCAGCGACGCCCGCGGGATAGGCCTCGCGCTCGCGGATCTGGCGCCAGGTCTTGTCCAGGCGGACGTGTACGCCACGCACGCCGGCGTCGCGGATGAGGAAGCGCGCGAGCTGGTCGCGCCCGGTATCGGTATCGGTCATGGGCAGTGGGAAGGCGGGGTTGGCGGATAATGCCGCCGCGCGCGCCGGTGCGGCGCGATGGAACAGCGAAACTGGGGGCGTGGTGGGATCGAAACAAGGGACCAGGAGACGCCGCGGGTGGCGCCGGCTTCGCTGGCTTGTGCTGGTGCCGGTGCTGCTGGCCGCGGCGACCATCGCGCAGGTCGCGGCCATGCGCTTCGTCGACCCGTGGTTCACGAGCTTCATGGCCATCCGGCAGGTGGAGGCGCTGGGCGAGGGCGACTTCGGCTTCCGCATCGCCTACGACTGGCGCGACCTCGAGGACATCTCGCCGAGCCTGCCCGTGGCGCTGGTGGCCGCCGAGGACCAGCGCTTCGCCGAGCATTTCGGCTTCGACCTGAAGGCGATCGGGAAGGCCCAGCGCAGCAACGCGCGGGGCCGCCGGGTCCGCGGTGGCAGCACGATCAGCCAGCAGCTCGCCAAGAATCTCTTCCTCTGGAGCGGACGCAGCTGGCTGCGCAAGGGCGTCGAGGCCTGGTACACCCTGCTCATCGAGGCGATGTGGCCCAAGCGGCGCATCCTCGAGGTCTATGCCAACGTGGTGGAATTCGGCGATGGCGTCTATGGCGCGCAGGCCGCGGCGCGCACTTACTACCGCAAGGACGCCCGGCGCCTTTCGGCTGCCGAGAGCGCCCGGCTGGCCGCGGTGCTGCCCAGCCCCAAGCGCTACAGCGTCGTGCGGCCCGGCCCGTACGTGCAGCGGCGCACCCGCGCGATCCAGCGCCAGATGCGCCTGATCGGCGGGCCGTCCTACCTGCGCACGCTCGACTGAGTGGCCGCACGCCCTCGCCGCGCTAGGATCGCGCCATGTCCTCCGATCGCCTGACCGTGCTGGTGGCCGCCTACAACGAGGCGGATGCGCTGCCGTTGCTGCATCCGCGCATCGTCGCCGCACTGGAGGCGGTGCCGGGACTGGACGGTCGCGTGCTCTACGTCGACGACGGCAGCACCGACGGCACCTGGGAGGCGCTGCAGCGCATCGCGCAGGGCGATGCGCGCGTGGCGCTGCTGCGGCTATCGCGAAACTTCGGCAAGGAGGCCGCGCTCACCGCGGGGCTGGACCGCATCGACCAGGGCGCGGCGCTGATCCTCGATGCCGACGGGCAGGACCCCCCGGAGCTGATCGGTGCCTTCGTCGCCAAGTGGCGCGAAGGTTTCGACGACGTGCACGGGACGCGGGTGGCGCGCGCAGGCGACGGCATCGTCAAGCGCTCCACGGCGCATGCCTTCTACCGCGTGATGGGACGCCTGTCGCGCACGCCGATTCCGGCCGACACGGGCGACTTCCGCCTGCTGTCGCCGCGCGCGGTCGCCGCGCTGCGCCAGCTGCGCGAGCGGCACCGCTTCATGAAGGGCCTGTTCGGCTGGGTCGGCTTCCGGCAGGTCGCGATTCCCTACGAGCGCGACGCCCGCATCGCCGGTGGCAGCAAGTTCAACCTGTGGAAGCTGTGGAACTTCGCGCTGGAGGGCATCACCAGCTTCTCCACCGCGCCCTTGCGCTTTGCCACCTATCTCGGCCTGGCCACCGCGTTCGTCGCGTTCGCCTATGGCATGTGGATCGTCGTGAAGGCGCTGCTCTGGGGGGACCCGGTCGCTGGCTGGCCGACGATGATGGCGGTGATCCTGTTCCTGGGCGGCGTGCAGCTCATCGCGCTGGGCCTGATCGGCGAATACCTGGGGCGGCTCTACATGGAGTCCAAGCAGCGCCCGCTTTACCTCGTCGACGAATGGAGGCCGGGCGATGCGCCGGCGTCCGTGGTCGATCAGGCGGCGACGACCTGCCGCATCACCGCCACGTAGTGGCTGACGCTGCCGGCGACGCAGAACAGGTGCCAGATGGCATGCGCGAAGCGCGACTCGCGCAGGTAGAACGCGGTGCCCAACGTGTAGGCGACGCCGCCGGCGAGCAGCCAGCCCAGCGTTGCGCCGTCCAGCGCGCGCAGCAGCGGGCCGATGGCCACGAGCGCGACCCAGCCCATCGCGACGTACAACGCGGTGGACAGGCGCTTGAAGCGTCCGGTGAAGAAGAGCTTGAACACGATGCCGGCGATCGCCAGCGTCCAGATGGTCGCGAACAGGCTCCAGCCCCAGGCGCCGCGCAGGGCGATGAGGGTGAAGGGTGTGTACGTCCCTGCGATGAGCAGGTAGATCGCGCAGTGGTCGAAGACCTTGAGCCGGGCCTTGGCCACCGGGTGCGCGATGGCGTGGTAGAGCGTGGAGGCCAGGTAGAGCAGGAGCAGGCAGGCGCCGAAGACGATCGCGCCGGCCAGCTGCCAGCCATCGCCGTAGACGGCGGCCAGCGTGATCAGGACGGAGCCGCCGGCCAGCGCCGCGATGGCGCCGAGCCCGTGCGTCAGCGCATTGGCGAGCTCGTGGGTGGCGTGGCGCGGTGGGCCTTCGGCCCGCTCGGCGGGCAGGGTGGAGGAGGCGTCCATGCGCCGATGCTAGCGTACGCAGGCGTAGGGTGCGTGGCGGCGGCGGAAAACGCACGGGCGGGGAGCCGCGCCGCGCCGTCCATGGTCGCCCGCTTTCCCGCCTACGATGGGCTCGCTGGCGGACCTGGGCGCTCCTTCAGTCGATCGCCACCGCATGCGCGTGCTCGCGCGTGGCGAGGAACCGGACGGCCGGCGCGCGCTCCTGCGCCAGCTGCAGGTTCACCCGCGTGGGGGCGAGGTAGACCAGCTCGCCGGCGGCGTCGATGGCGAGGTTCATCGCGTTCTTCTCGCGGAACTCCTCGAGCTTCTTCGTATCGTCGCAGCGGATCCAGCGCGCGGTGGCGACCTGGACCGGCTCGAAGGTCGCGTCCACGCCGTACTCGTCCTTCAGGCGATAGGCGACGACGTCGAACTGCAGCATGCCGACCGCGCCGAGGATCAGGTCGTTGCTCATCAGCGGGCGGAAGAACTGCGTCGCGCCTTCCTCCGACAGCTGCGCCAGGCCCTTCTGCAGCTGCTTGAGCTTGAGCGGGTCGCGCAGGCGCGCGCGGCGGAACAGCTCGGGGGCGAAGTTGGGAATGCCGGTGAAGGACAGCGACTCGCCTTCGGTGAAGGTGTCACCGATGGAGATGGTGCCGTGGTTGTGGATGCCGATGACGTCGCCCGGGTAGGCGGCTTCGGCGATCTCGCGGTCGCTGGCCATGAAGGTCAGCGCGTTGGCCAGCTTGATCTCCTTGCCGCTGCGCACGTGGAAGGCCTTCATGCCGGCCCTGAACTCGCCGGAGCAGACGCGCATGAACGCGACGCGGTCGCGGTGCTGCGGGTCCATGTTCGCCTGGATCTTGAACACGAAACCCGTCAGCTTCTCCTCCACCGGCTGCACCTCGCGCCCGGTGGTCGCGCGCGGCTTCGGCGCCGGCGCGTGCTCGACGAAGAAGTCCAGCAGCAGCTGCACGCCGAAGTTGTTGACCGCCGAGCCGAAGAACACCGGCGTCTGCTCGCCGCGCAGGTAGGCGTCCTTGTCGAACGGGTTGGACGCGCCTTCCACCAGTTCGAGCTCGTCGCGCAGTTCCTGCAGCATCTGGCTGCCGATGCGCTCTTCCAGGCCCGGGTCGTCGATCGACGGGAAGATCGTCGAGTCCTGCCGCGTGAAGTTGCGGCCCTGCTCGTACAGGTGCACCTCGCCGGTCAGCAGGTGCACGACGCCCTTCAGGCGCTGGCCCATGCCGATCGGCCAGGTGATCGGGGCGCACTGGATCTTCAGCACGCTCTCGACCTCGTCGAGCAGGTCGATCGGGCTCTTGCCCTCGCGGTCGAGCTTGTTGATGAAGGTCATGATCGGCGTGTCGCGCAGGCGGCAGACCTCCATGAGCTTGATCGTGCGCTCCTCGACGCCCTTGGCGACGTCGATGACCATGAGCGCGCTGTCGACCGCGGTCAGCACGCGGTAGGTGTCCTCGCCGAAGTCGGCGTGGCCGGGGGTGTCGAGCAGGTTGACGATGCGGCCCTCGTACGGGAACTGCATCACCGAGCTGGTCACCGAGATGCCGCGCTCCTTCTCCAGCGCCATCCAGTCGGACGTGGCATGGCGCGCGGCCTTGCGGCCCTTGACCGAGCCGGCCATCTGGATCGCGCCGCCGAACAGCAGCAGCTTCTCGGTCAGCGTGGTCTTGCCGGCGTCGGGATGGGAAATGATGGCGAACGTGCGGCGGCGCAGCGCCTGCAGGGAAACGTCGGACATGGCGGTGCGCGCGCACGGGCGCGCGGCGGGCGGTCGGGAGGATCGCGGATTATAGCGGCCGCCCTGGGCCGGCCCGGCGTCAAAGTTTCCGGCGCGCTGGCCGATACCGCCCCGGAGGGCGCCCGCGGCGCCGGGGAGGTCGGGTGTTCATCGTCATCGTCGGGGAAGAGGGCGGACGTGCCAGCGAGCTGCAGCTCGCGCTCAATGACTTCGGCCTGGACTGGTCCGTGCGCTGGCTCACCGATGCCGGCGGCGCGCTCACGATTCCGCGCGAGCAGCCCATCGACGTGATGGTGGCGGAGTTGCGCATCGGCGCGCTGGCCGGCACCAGGCTGCTGGAACAGGTGCGCTCGCTGCACCCGGAGGCGGCGCGCATCCTGCTGCTCGACCGCGGCCACGGCACCGATGCGCTGCAGGCGCTGGATGTCGCGCACCGGCTGCTCAGCAAGCCGCTGGACGCGGGCGAGCTGGTGGATGCCGTGGAAAGCGTGGCCGACCTGCGCGACGTGCTGACCAATCCCGCGCTGGTGCAGGCCATCGGGCGCATCGGCTCGCTGCCGCCGCCGCCGAAGCTGTTCCTTGCGCTCGGGCGCCTGATGCAGGACCCCGACGTGAGCACGGGGCAGGTCGCGGACCTGGTCTCGCAGGATCCCGCCGTGGTCGCCAAGGTGCTGCGCCTGTGCAACTCGGCCTATTTCTCGCGCGGGCGTTCCATCACCGACATCCGCAGCGCGATCACCCGCCTGGGCCTGCAGACGCTGCAGCGCATGGTGCTGGCGAGCGAGGCCTATGCGGAGGCCGGCGTGCCCGGGCTGGACCGCGAAGCCATGCAGGAGCGGGCGGTGCGCACGTCACGGCTGGCGGCGCGCCTGGTCTCCGGGCCCAGTGCCGAGCTGGCGGCCACGGCCGGGCTGCTGGCGGAGGTCGGGAAGCTGCTGCCGGGCGTCAACCGGGGCGGCGAGGGCGAGACGGGGCCGCATTACGCCGAGGCCGGTGCCTATCTGCTCGGCCTCTGGGGCCTGCCCATGCCCATCGTGGAGGCCGTGGCCCACCACCACCGCCCCGCGCGCGTGCGCATGTCCGGCTTCTGGGTGCCGGGCGCGGTGCACGTCGCGGCAGCCCTCGTGGCCGGCACGCCGGTCGACCAGGATTACCTGCGCGCCGTGTGCCAGATCGAGAACCTGCCCCGGTGGCAGGCTCTGGCCGAGGAGGCCGACGCGTAGGGCCTGTTCGACGCTATCGGCATGGGTCGCGCCCTCAGTTGCCGCGCAGGCGCAGCGGCCCCTGCGGACCGCGCATGCGGAAGGGGATGGACTCCAGCCGCATCCCGCGGTTGACCTGCACGGAGAAGTGCAGATGCGGGCCGCTGGTGAACCCGGTATTGCCGGAGAGGCCGATCACGTCGCCCGCACGCACCCGCTGGCCCAGGCGCACCAGCGCGCCGTCGGGCTTGAGGTGCGCGTAGACCGACATCGCACCGTCTTCGTGCAGCAGGCGCACCATGTTCGCGCGGCCGCCGTAGCGCTCGGCGTCGAGCCCGCCGCGGGCGAAGTCCGACTCGACCTCCATGACCACGCCGTCGCGCGCTGCAAGCACCGGCGTGCCGATGGGCGCGGTGAAGTCGATGGCGTAGCGGTTCTGCGCATCGGCATGGCTGAAGCTGCCGCCGAAGCCCTGCTCGATCCGCAGCGGCACGCCGCGCAGGGGCAGGATGTACTCCACGTCGTGGGGGCGGGCACGCGGATCGCCGCGCTCGGCGTCCATGTCCAGTTCGAAGTCGGCGCCGGCGAACGGGTCGACGACCGACAGCGTGGCGACGACCACGCTCGAACGCGCCGGCACCACCACACGTGCCGGCAGCAGGGGGTCGGCGCGGAAATTGCGGGCATGGACGAAACGCAGGCGCACCTCGACGGGCCCGGCCAGGCGGTTGTCGGCGAGTGCCTGGTACCCACCGGCCACGGGGCGCGTGCGCAGGCCGGCGATCGCCGAGGGCTCGCCGTGGACGGGCAGGGATTCGACATCGCGCGTGACGGTGTCTTGCGGCACGTGGTCGCCGTAATGGCGCACGCCATCGGGGCCCGTCCAGCGCAGGACGCGCGCGGCTTCGGCCATGCGCGGCCCGAAGGCCGCCGCCGCGACGAGCGCGGCCAGCAGGGGCAGGGCGTGGCGCGTGCGCATGCTCAGCCGGTGCAGCCGTCCGGCAGGCCCAGGCTGCGCGCGACCTCGCGCAGGTCGAAGGCGGTCACGGCGCGATCGTCGTGCACGGCGTACAGCACGCCACCGGGGAAGCTCGGGGTGGACGCCGCATGCAGCGCCACACCGTCGGTATGCGCGGTCACGCCGCCGCGGAAGCTGCCGCGCGGCGCGAGGCTCACGCGGTCGAACAGGTGGAAGACCGTGAGCGGCGCGAGCTGGTCCACCGCGATCCAGTAGCCCTCGCCGCCGGCACAGGTCCACAGCGCCACGCCCTCGGCCTGCGCGGCGAAGGCATGCTGGGGCAGGCTGCGCCCCGTGTAGCGGCCGGAGAAGGTGTACTCGCGCAGGGTCGACGGACGCTTCTCGTCCTCCTCGGCGATGAGCAGGCGGTCGTTCTCCGGGTCGCCGGCAATGGACTCGACCACGTGCAGCGCCGCCGCCTCGCTGGTGTCGCCGAAGGTGCCGGCATGCGTGATGCGCAGGCGCCCGTCGCCACCGCCCACCTGCACGCGGTAGCGGCGCACGCGCTGCGACAGCTCGGCCAGCGGCGGCAACTGGTCGAAGCGCGCGCCGTACATGAAGCTGTCGGTGACGTAGACGTCGAGCTCGCCCGGTTCGGTCTCCGTGAGCCAGATCCCGTACGGGCTGCGCAATTCGTTCTCGCCGAAGGTGGCGAGGGTTTCGAGCGAGGGCAGCGCGAGCACCTGCACGCGGCGGTTGTCGCGCTCGACCACGAACAGCATGTCGCCGTGCACGGCGATGCCGTTGGGGCGCCGGAACTGGCCCGGCGCGCCGCCTTCGCCGCCGAAGTCGCGCAGGCGTGCGCCGCTGTCGCCGTCGAAGAGCACCAGCCGGTGCGTGGACTTGGCGGTCGCGATCAGCCAGGTGCGGCCCTCCTCGGTGGTCCAGGTGGCCAGCGAATCGAGTTCGTCGGCCGCGGTGTCCTCGGAGACGTAGCGCTCGCGCACGGTCGTGACGTCCACGGGCGCGGGTGCGACGACCGCGGCGGGCGGGGGCGGCGCCACGGACGGGGCGCGCGTGGCACAGCCGGCGGCGAACAGGGCGGCCGCAAGCAGGAGAAGGCGGGGGCTCATCGCGAAAGTGTAAGGCGGCGGTGGCGTGCGGTGGCCGCGTCCGCGACAGCCCGTAAGGCCAGCGTTCCGGTTATTCCATCGCTTCATAAGGATGAAGAGATTGACAGTCGGCCGCACTGTGCGCAGACTCCGTCCATCCATCGAGACCGGCTGAGGGACAGGCCCTTTGACGCCGGGGCAACCAGCACGCAAGTGCCAGGTGCCAATTCCTGCGGCGTCATGCCGGAAGATGGTCGTGCCCTCCTGCCGCAAGGCGGGAGCGTCGCAGGCTCGATGGCCCCGTGACCTTTGCCGGAGCCCCGCCATGAGCCTCGCCCCCGTTTCCTGTATCGACCCGCCGCCCGCCGGGCCCTGCCTCGACGACGCGCACCCGCCCGCCGCGCGTCGCGCGGAATTCGACCTCGACCTGCCCCTGCGCCATGCCGGCCGTCGCCGCCTGCGCCTGCGCTACGAGGACGTGGGCGACGTGCGCGCGCCGGCGGTGCTCGTCGCCGGCGGCATCTCCGCGCATCGCCACCTCGCCGCCCATGCCGCCGACGCCGCGCCCGGGTGGTGGGACGCGCAGGTGGGTGCCGGCCGGGTGCTCGACCCGGCCGACTGGCGCCTGCTCTCGATCGACTGGCTGGGCGCCGACGGCAGCCTGGACGCGCCCATCGACCCGGCCGACCAGGCGGCCGCCATCGCCGCGCTGCTCGACCACCTCGGCATCGGCGTGCTGCGCGCCTTCGTGGGCAGTTCCTACGGCGCGATGGTGGGCCTGCAGCTCGCCGCGGCCGTCCCGGCGCGGCTCGCGCGACTGGTCGCCATCAGCGGCACGCATCGCGCGCATCCCTATGCCAGCGCATGGCGCGCGCTGCAGCGGCGGGCGGTGGCGCTGGGTGCGCTGCAGTGCGACGACGTCGACGGCCTGGTGCTCGCGCGCCAGCTCGCGCTGCTGAGCTACCGGACGCCGGAGGAGTTCGGCGAGCGCTTCGGGCCGGCGCGCGTGGTCGAGGGCCGCGTGCGCGTGGCTGCGGAGGACTACCTGGACCACTGCGGCAACGCGTATGCGCAACGCACGCCACCCGCCGCATTCCTGCGTCTGTCGGAGTCCATCGACCTGCAGGACGTGGACCCGGCGCGCATCGCCATCCCGGTGACGCTGGTCGCCGTCGAGCAGGACCGGCTGGTGCCCCTGCCCGAGGTGTATGCGCTGGCCCAGCAACTGCGCGGCGAGACGCGCCTGCGCGTGCTGCGCTCGCGCTACGGGCACGATGCGTTCCTGAAGGAGCCCGAGGCCATCGCCGCCGTGCTGGCCGAGGCGCTCGACGCCGGGGTGCGGGCATGAGCCGCGCAGGCTTCCGGCCCGCCACGTCCGCGGTGCGTGCCGGCATCGACCGCGATGCCGCCTTCGGCGCGGTGACCCCGCCGCTGGTGCTGTCGTCCAACTTCAGCTTCGCCGGCTTCAACGCCAAGCGCGCCTACGACTACACGCGCAGCGGCAACCCCACGCGCGACCTGCTGGGCGATGCGCTGGCCGACCTGGAGGGTGGCGCGGGTGGCGTGGTCACCGCCACCGGCATGGCGGCGATCACGCTGGTGCTGCATGCGCTCGCCTCGCCCGGCCAGCGCGTGGTGGTGCCGCACGATGCCTACGGCGGAAGCTGGCGCCTGTTCAACGCGCTGGCCGCGAAGGGCGCGTTCGAGCTGGTGACCGTCGACCTCACCTGCGCGGCCGCTCGCGATGCGGCACTGGCCGACGGCGCGGCCCTCGTCTGGATCGAGACGCCGTCGAACCCGCTCCTGCGCATCACCGACATCGAAGCGACCGTGCGCGCGGCCCATGCCGCGGGTGCGCTGGCGGTGGTCGACAACACCTTCCTCTCGCCGGCGCTGCAGCAACCGCTGGTGCTGGGTGCCGACGTGGTGCTGCATTCGACGACCAAGTACATCAACGGCCACAGCGACGTGGTGGGCGGCGCGGTGGTCGCACGCGACGCGGCGCTGCACGAGCGCCTGGCGTGGTGGGCGAACGCGCTGGGCCTGACCGGCGCGCCCTTCGACAGCTTCCTCACCCTGCGCGGCCTGCGCACGCTCGACGCACGCCTGCGCATCCACCAGGAGAACACGCAGGCGCTGGTCGAGCTGCTCGTCGCGCACCCGGCCGTGCTCGCCGTGCACTACCCCGGCCTGGCCACGCACCCGGGCCATGCGCTCGCGGCGCGGCAGCAGTCGGGCTTCGGTGCGATGCTCGGTCTCGAGGTCGCCCATGGCGAGGCCGGCGTGCGCGCGTTCCTCCAGGGGCTGCACTGCTTCACGCTGGCCGAGTCGCTGGGCGGCGTGGAGAGCCTGGTCGCCCATCCGGCGACCATGACGCATGCGGCGATGTCGCCGGAGGCACGCCATGCGGCCGGCATCGGCGACGGGCTGCTGCGGCTGTCGGTGGGCATCGAGCACGTGGACGACCTGCGCCGCGACCTGCGCGATGCGTTGGCACGGGTCGACGCGCTGGGCGTGGGTGCGCGCGAGCGGGTGGCCGGGGCGGTGGCGTGATGGAAACGCTGGCTACGTCCGCCGCACCGCGCATCGCGGTGGCATCGCGGCCGCCGCAGGCCGATGTCGCGCTGCTCGGCATCGGCACCGTGGGCGGCGAGTTCCTGCGGCGGTTCGCGCGGCTGCAGCGGGCGGGTGCGCCGCTGCGGCTGGTGCACGTGGCGAACTCGAGGCATGGGCTGACGCGCGGCAGCGGCGTGGATCCTTCGGCCGCGGCGGGCCTTGTGCGTGCGGGGCCTGACGCCTTCGTGGATCCCGCCACCACGTTGCGTGGCGCCGCCTGCGGCATCGTGGTCGACGCCAGCGGAAGCGAGCGGGTCGCCGCATCGCATGCGCGCTGGCTGGACGCCGGGCTGCACGTGGTCACCGCGAGCAAGCTCGGGCAGGGTGCCTCGCTCGCGCGTTGGCGTGCGATCGACGCGGCCTCGCGACGCACGGGAGCGTGCTATGGCGACAGCGCGACGGTGGGCGCGGGCCTGCCGCTGCTGCGCAGCCTGCGTGCGCTGCGCGAAGGCGGCGACGCGGTGCATGGCATCGCGGGCGTGCTGTCGGGCTCCATGGCCTGGCTGCTCGGTGCCTTCGACGGGCTGCGGCCCTTCTCCGGCTTCGTCCGGCAGGCGCGCGAGGCGGGCTATACCGAGCCGGATCCGCGCGAGGATCTTTCCGGCGAGGACGTGCGCCGCAAGCTGCTGATCCTCGCGCGCGCGGCGGGCTTCGCGCTGGACGTGGACGACGTGCACGTCGAATCGGTGGTGCCGCCGGCGCTCGCCGCGCTTTCGCTCGCGGAGGTCGACGGCGCGCTCGGCGCGCTCGACGCGCCGCTGCGCGAGCGCTTCGCCGATGCCTACAAGCGCGGCGAACGCCTGCGCCACGTGGCGCGGCTGGACGTGCGCGAGGGCCGCGTGCGGGCAAGCGTCGGCATCGAGTCGCTGCCGCCGGACGATCCCCTGTGTGCGGGCGCCGGCACCGACAACCGCGTGGCGATCCGCTGCGACCGCTACCGCGCGCAGCCGCTCGTGATCCAGGGCCCGGGCGCGGGCGCCGGCGTCACCGCCGCGGCGCTGCTCGACGACGTGCTGCGCATCGTGCGTGCGTGTTGATCAGGCCCCTGTGGGGCGCGTCACGATCGGCTCGCCGGCGATCTCGCCGATCACGTCCAGCCGACCCTCATCGAGCATGCCCTGCAGGTCCTCGTGCACGTCGGCCACCAGGCGCTCGAGCACCGTGGTGCCGGTCGGCCGGAACGAGGCCCAGCCGTTGCGGCCGTGCGTCTTGACGTAGTACAGCGCCTCGTCGGCCAGCTCGATCATCGATTCCCAGCCCAGCTGCGCGCCGTCGTCGCGGCTGAGCGGGTACTGCGAGAGGCCGACCGAGCAGGTCAGCGGCAGCACCAGCCCGTTGCCGAGGTCGAAGGCGTGCGCCACCACCGCCGACTGGATGCGCTCGCCGATCGTGGCGACGTTGCGCTGCGGCATGGGGCGGAACACCAGCAGGAATTCCTCGCCGCCCCAGCGCGCCACGTAGTCGCCGGTGCGCACGAGCCGGGACAGCACCTGCGCGAACTGCTGCAGCACGAGGTCGCCGGCGCGGTGGCCGTAGCGGTCGTTGACCTGCTTGAAGTGGTCGATGTCCACCAGCGCGAACAGCATGGCCTTGTCGTTTTCGCGGCGCGCGGCGGCCTGGCGGTCGTAGAACGAGAGGTCGGCCGGAAGCTGCGAGCCGATGTAACGGCGATTGCGCAGGCCCGTGAGCGGGTCGGTATGGCTGGCCTCTTCCAGCTGGCGGTTGGCCAGGGCCAGCGCCTCGGTGCGCTGCTCCACCAGGCTCTCGAGCTCGGCCTGCCGGCGCTGGTAGCGCAGGCGCTGCCAGCGGTAGCCCGCGTAGACCAGGGCGGCCAGGACCAGCGCGGCCAGCAGCGCGAACCACGCGGTCTCGTGGAAGCGCGGAGTGACCCTGAAGCGGAGCGCGGCGGGCGCCTTCGCGGCGATGCCCGCGTTGTTGCGCCCGCGGACCTCGAAGACGTAGTCGCCGGGCGGCAGGTTGGTATAGCGCGCCTGCCGGCTGCCGCCCTCGGGTTCCACCCAGTCGGCGTCGTAGCCGCGCAGCCGGTACTCGGCGCGCACGCTGCGCGGATCCTGGAAGCTGATCACCGCGAAGTCGATGGAAAGGTCGCGCACATCGCCCGGCAGCGGCTCTCCGTCCAGGCGCCAGGCCGGCAGCACCTGGCCGCCCGCGCGCACGCGCTCGATGGCCACGCCGGGGGGCGTCAGGTTCTTGCGGATCGACTGCGTGTCCAGCGCGACCACGCCGTCGCGCGTGGGCAGCCACAGCGTCGAGCCGCGCAGCAGGCCCTTGGACGTACCCGCCCCGTTGCAGCAGTAGCCCTGCTGCCCGCTCATGGGGTCGCCGCGCTCGTTGAGCAGCATCTCCCCGCGCAGCGTCCTGCGCCGACCGGCCGCCACGTCGGCGATGTCCGCCAGCGGGACGCGGGAGATGCCGCGGATGCCGGCCATCCACAGGAAGCCGCCGTATTCGGCGAGGAAGAACGGCGCGTTCGCGGGCACACCGTGCGCGGAATCGAGCACGATCCAGCGGCCCGCATCGCCGACGTAGGTGCGCTCGTCCAGCGTGCCGATGGCCAGGCGACCATCGCGCAGGCGGTGGATGGCGGTGACGTCCAGCGTCTCCGGCAGGCCCTCGCCACGAATGGCGGCGAATCGCCCGGCGCGCAGTTCGAACAGGCCGTTCTGCGTGCCGGCCAGCAGCGTTCCGTCCGCCTCGATGAGCAGGTAGCGCACGCGTGGGTCCGCCAGGCCCTCGTCCACGCCGTAGCGGCGCAGGCGGCCGGCGTGCAGGCGGAACAGGCCCTCGGGCGTGCCGATCCACAGGGCGCCGTCCGGCCCGCGGCGCAGCGCATTGATCTGCGCGCCACCGACCGCCGCCAGCTCGGGCAGGGCGCGCGGCGCGGTCGCGCCGGTGCCGTGGTCGAGCACGCGCAGGCCGCCCCGCGTGCCGATCCACAGGCGGCCGGGTTCGGCCAGCAGGTTGTAGGCATGCGGATGCGGCAGCGCCGCGCCCGCCACCACGCGGCGGAACCGGCCGTCCTCGAACACGCTCACGCCGTCGTTGCTGCCCACCCACAGCCGGCGGCCATCGGGATCCTGCGCCACCGACCAGACGATGCGTTCGTGCAGGCCCTCGGCGGTGCTGTAGCGCCGTGTCCAGGAATTCCAGAGGCGGATCAGGCCTTCCCATTGGCTGCCCAGCCAGAGATTGCCCTCGCGATCCTCGAAGGCCGAGCGCAGGCCGGGGATGCCGCCGGCGTCGCGCACGCCGACGAACTCGGCCAGCGCCCCACCACGCAGCCGGGCCAGGCCGGTATCGCCACCCGCCCAGAGGTTGCCGTCGCGGTCGGCGTAGAGCACGTCCACGGGCGCCTCGCGCAACTGCGGGACCTCGTCGGCATGTTCCCAGCCGGCGGCGCCGAGGCGGAACAGGCCCATCGACGTGGCCGCCCACAGCCGGCCCTGCGCGGAAAGCAGGTGGTTGACGCTGGCCTCCGCGGCCTCGGCCGGCAGGGGAAGGGTTTCCCAGCGGCCCGTGAGCAGACGGCGGTACACGGCGCCGCGGCCGCCCAGCCAGAGGCCGTCGGGCCTGGGCAGCGGCGCCTGCACCCGGGTGGGGCTGCCTTCCACCGGGAGCAAGCGGTCGTCGCGCACGCGGAACAGGCCGGAGGCCGAAGCGATCCACAGCCCGCCCTGCGCGTCCTCGGCGATGCCGGTGATGTCCAGCGCGGGCCAGCGGCGGGCATCCCGTGCCGGGACCGGCCGGATCACGCGGCCGTCGTGGACCGCCAGCCCCTTGTAGGTGCCGATCCAGAGACGGCCGTCGCGCGCGGTGTGCAGCGCGCGGATCCAGGTGCCGGGCAGCGCCGGCTCGGTATCGGGGGTGAACGTCTCGAAGCGCAGGCCGTCGAAGCGCGCCAGGCCCGCCTGCGTGCCCACCCACAGGTAGCCGGTGCGATCCTGCGCGATCGCCAGCACGCTGATCTGCGGCAGGCCCTGCTGGATGGACCAGCCGTTGCGCACGTGATGGTGCAGGGCCCTGCCCGGATCCAGCGCATGCGCGGCCGACGCGGCAAGCAGGGCGAGCCATGCCAATGCGGCCACGATCCTGCGCATGCGTCCGTCTCCCCGGTCGTTGGCCCGCTCGAGGCCCTTATCGGCCATTTTCCATGGAACTGAAAGCCGGAGCCGCCGCCCGCATCACGCCGACAACGCGCCGGCGCCCGGCGTCAGCGGCCTCGTGGCCGTTTCCCGCTCAGCACTCGATGACGTTCACCGCCAGCCCGCCGCGGCTGGTTTCCTTGTACTTGTCCTGCATGTCGCGGCCGGTGTCGCGCATGGTCCTGATGACCTTGTCCAGGCTGACCTTGTGCTTGCCGTCGCCGCGCATCGCCATGCGGCTGGCATTGATGGCCTTCACCGCGCCCATCGCATTGCGCTCGATGCACGGGATCTGCACGAGCCCGCCGATCGGGTCGCAGGTGAGCCCGAGGTTGTGCTCCATGCCGATCTCGGCGGCGTTCTCGATCTGCCCCGGCGTGCCGCCGATCGCGGCGGTCAGGCCGGCGGCGGCCATCGAGCAGGCCACGCCGACCTCGCCCTGGCAGCCGACCTCGGCGCCCGAGATCGAGGCGTTCTCCTTGTAGAGGATGCCGACCGCCGCGGCCGTGAGCAGGAACGTGCGGATGCCCTGGATGTTCGCGCCGGGGATGAAGCGGTCGTAGTAGTGCAGCACCGACGGAATGATGCCGGCCGCGCCGTTGGTGGGTGCCGTCACGACCCGACCTCCCGCGGCGTTCTCCTCGTTCACCGCGAGCGCGTAGAGGTTCACCCAGTCCAGCGTGGTGAGCGGATCGCGCATCGCCGCTTCCGGCCGCGAGGAAAGCTCGGCATGCAGCGCAGGCGCGCGTCGGGCGACGTGCAGCCCGCCCGGCAGCGTGCCGGCCTCGCGGATGCCGCGCGCCACGCAGGCCTGCATCGCGATCCAGATCTCGTCCAGGCCCGCCTCGATCTCCTGCGGCGCGCGCCAAGCCTGCTCGTTGGCGAACATCAGCTGCGCGATCGAAAGCCCGGTGCGCTCGCACTGCGCCAGCAGCTCGTCGCCGCTGCGGAAGGGATAGGGAAGCTCGGTCTCGTCGGCGACGATGCGGTCTTCCGCCGCCTCGTCCTGGTTGACCACGAAACCGCCGCCGACACTGTAGTAGTCGCGCGTGGCGATCACGTCGCCACCGGCGTCGTAGGCGGTGAAGCGCATGCCGTTGGTGTGGAACGGCAGCTTCTGGCGCTTGTTCATGATGAGATCGTGCTTCTCGTCGAAGCCGATCTCGTGCTGCCCGTGCAGGCGGATGCGCTTGCTCGCGCGGATGCGCTCGAGCGCGGCAGGGATGACATCCGGGTCGATCAGGCTCGGCCAGTGGCCTTCCAGACCCATCAGCACCGCCTTGTCGGTGCCGTGGCCGCGGCCGGTCAGCGCCAGCGACCCGAACACCTCCGCGCGCACCCGCGCCGTGCGCGGCAGATCGCCGTTCTCGACGAGCCAGCGCTCGACGAAGCGCGCGGCCGCGCGCATCGGGCCCACGGTATGCGAGGAGCTCGGGCCGATGCCGATCTTGAACAGGTCGAAGGTGCTGACGGCCACCGCGGCTCCAGCGAAGCAGGAAAGGGGAGGGCGGCTATTCTACGACCGTACCGACCCGCCCTTTTCCGTACTGCGCCGAATCCCGATGACCCGGTTCATGTTGTTCCAGCGCGACGACTGCCAGCTCTGCGACCTCGCGCTGGACGTGCTCGCCGCGGCCGCGTTCCCCGATTTCGACAGCGTGTTCATCGACGGGGACGGGGCACTCGAGGCCGCCTACGGCCATCGCGTACCGGTGCTGCGGGACCAGGCGACGGGCATCGAGCTCGACTGGCCGTTCGACGCCGCCGCCGCCGCGGCGCTGCGCGCAGGGTGAATCAGCCCCCGTCGCCCGGGACACGGCGGCTGCAGAGCGCATAGCGCGGGCGGGCGCCGGCGTGATCGCCGACGTCGCGCCAGTCCAGGCGCCCCGCTTCGACGCGCAGCTCGGTCACGGTCGGCGGCTCCTGCGGGTCCGGCTCGCCGTCGATCCCCACGCGGCTGGCGATGCGCCACCGCCCCGGGCCCACGTTGACTACCGACGTCGGCATGTAGAACGTTCCTTCCCCGTAGTCGGAGACGTGATGCGCGACGTCCACGCCGATCATGATCGCGCCGACGATGCGTCCCCAGTCGCGCCCGTCGCGCGGCGTCGGACGAAGGCGGTGCGCGGCGCATCCGGCACGGCCTTCGGCGTCGTCCGGAAACCACGCGCCCCGCAGTTCGGGCGGGTACCGGACGTCCCGCGCGGGCGGCGCGCCCAGGGCGATGCCCGCGAATGCGCAGGCCACGAGCAGCGACATGGCCACCCGGAGGCGGCGCGGCCAGGCGGCGCCGTTGCGGAGCACGCGGGCATGTGCGCGGTGTGGCACATGCCCGTCGTCGCGATGCCAGCCGACCCTCACTTGCCCACCTGTGCAACGGGCCTGAACACCACCTTCGTGCTGATGGCGACCTCGTTGGGGATCAGCGAGGTATCGGCCCAGTCGCCGCCGCCGACGCCGAAGTCGAGCCGCTTCACCGTCGCGCGCCCGGTGAGCACGGGTGCGGCCCCGGGCGTCCAGGTGAAGCCGAGGGTGACGGGGCGCGAGACGCCGCGCAGCGTGAGCTGGCCATCGGCGGCATAGCGGTTGCCGCCGAGCGCGCGAAACCGGGTGGCGACGAAGCGCGCCTGCGGAAACTTCGCGACGTTGAAGAAGTCGGCGTGCTTGAGCGTGGCGTCGCGTTCCTCGTTGCCCGTCGTGGTGCCGCCGAGCGCGATGGTCACGTCCAGACGCGAGGCCGCCGGCCTGGCGGGATCGAAGCTCAACCGCGTGGTGAACGCGGGAAAGCGCCCGGTGAAGACCTCGCCCTGGTACTTCGTGGCGAAGCTCAGGGTGGATCCGGGTGCCTGCGCGTAATCGGCGGCGAAGGCCGGCGCCGACATCATGGCCAGGACGAGGGTGCATCGCAGCTTCATGGCGCCGACTCCGGTGTGCGGCGACGGCCCGGCAGCATGCGCTGCAGCGTGCCGTCGCGCAGGAAGACATGGTGGTAGAGCGCGGCGAAGACATGGCCCGTGGCCAGCAGCACGAGCAGCCAGAAGCCGTTCTCGTGCAGGTCCTCGGCGAGTTCGGCCAGGCTCTCGCTCTCCGGCGCGATCGCCGGAAGGTTGAACAGGCCGAACCACTGCAGCGGGAAACCTTCCGCCGAGTTGAGCAGCCAGCCCGTCAGTGGCATGGCCAGCATCATCGCGTACAGGCCCCAGTGCATGCCGCTGGCGGCACGGCGCAGCCACGGCGCGATGCCGGGCAGGTCGGCCGGCGCGGGCCGCGCCAAGCGCCAGAGCAGGCGCAGCACGACGATGGCCAGCAGCGTCAGCCCCAGCGACTTGTGCAGTGCGTACAGGCGGATCTTGTCGGGTGAGTTGGGCAGGTCCTCCATGCTCAGGCCGACCGCTGCGATCGCCACGAGCAGCACGACGCTGATCCAGTGGAAGGCCTGGCTGACAGGTCCCCAGCGGTCCGGACGTACGGTGGCGCGCCTCATCGACGCGGGTCCCCGGTGGATGGGGTGGCCGTGGGGGCCCCGAGGCCGCGCGAGGCTTCCAGTTCGATGCGCAGCTCCACCTCGCGCCCGACCATCGAGGCCCAGCGGTCGAGGCCGAACTCCATGCGGTCGAGCCTCGCGACCGCCGAGAAGCCGACGGTGCGACGGAACGGCGGCAGCGGATGGCGCTTGAGCGCGTTGAACGTCACGTCCATGCACAGGGGACGCGTGGTGCCGGCCAGCGCGAGGTCGCCGCAGACCTCAGCGTGGCCCGCGTCGCGAGGCGTCACGCGGGTCGACACGAAGCGCGCCCGGGGATGGCGGTCGGTGCCCAGCAGATCCTGCACCGCGGCGTTCCAGCGCGCATCGCCGAAGTCCAGCGCATCCAGCGGAACGGTGACGTCGACCTCCGCGCCGGCCCAGCCCTCGGCGAAGCGCACGCGCCCGGTGCTGCCCGAGGCGGCGCCCAGCGCACGGGAGAAACCGGCATGGTCCACGGCGACCAGCACGCGCGTATGCACGGGGTCGACGGCGAAGTCGACCGGCTCGTCGGCGGCAGCGGGCGCTGCCAGCAGCAGGCCGGCCAGCAGGGCGAGGGCGGGGCGGGGCGTGCGCGGCATCGGCGGGTCCCGGCGGGTGTCGGCCGATTCTAGGCCCCGGCCATGCGCGCGCCGCATGAGGGCGCGCAACGGGTCGTTGCCGGCGGGTGCGCTATTGCCCCGCCGCCCCGGATGGCCGAGCCTTGCGCGCGGGGAGCGGCCGCCATGGTGTGCCGCTCGGGGAAACTGCTGGATGCGTGCACTGATCGTCGCGGCGCTCGCCGCCCTCATCGCCTTTGCTCCGACGGCCTCCGCGGGCCTGCCGGAGACGCCGCGCCCGCGCCAGTTCACGGTGGCCGACGGGCTGCCGTCCAACCGCATCAACGCGATCGCCCAGGACCGCCGCGGCTACCTGTGGATCGCCACCAGCGACGGCCTGGCGCGCTTCGACGGCGTGGGCTTCCGCGTCTGGCGTGCCGAGCAGGGCCTGCGCGACAACTTCGTCTGGTCGGTGCACGTGGATGCGCAGGACCGCGTCTGGGTCGGTACCCGCACGGCCGGCCTGGCCGTGCTCGGGGCCGACCGCCGGCGCTTTCGCTGGATCGACCGCGCCACGCCCGGCGTGGGCGGCAACGAGGTCTGGTCGATCGCGTCCACCCGCGACGGCGCGCTCTGGTTCGGCACCGCCGACGCCGGCCTGCACCGTCTGGCCGGGGGGCGCGTGCGGCGCTACATGCCGACGCCGGGCGATGCGCGCAGCCTGCCCGACCCCGGCATACGGCAGCTCGAGGTCGCGCCCGACGGCAGCCTCTGGATCGGCACCGGCAACGGCGTGGCGCGCTTCGACGGGCGCGGCTTCGAGCGCGTGCCGGCCGAGGGCCTGGCATCGCCGCTCATCAACGGCCTGAGCGTGGAGCGCGACGGCACGCTGTGGATCGGCACCGCGCGCGGCGTGGGCGTGCGGCGGCCGGACGGGCGCACCGAGCCGACGCCATGGGCGCATA
This sequence comes from Pseudomonadota bacterium, assembly GCA_049323195.1. Lineage (GTDB taxonomy): Bacteria > Pseudomonadota > Gammaproteobacteria > Xanthomonadales > Xanthomonadaceae > Cognatilysobacter. The sequence goes on from JBMOOW010000151.1 coordinate 45,072, forward strand.
CCGGGCGCTCGATCCTGCACGTGCTCGTACGCGACCGCGCGGGCAGCTACTGGTTCGACATCCCCGAGGGCCTGGGCATCGACGTCGAGGACGGCGTGGCGACCGTGCCGCTCTACAGCGAGCTGGCGCAGGGGCTGGTTCGGCCGTCCTGGATCGACGGGCACGAGGACCGCGAGGGCGGCCTGTGGTTCGCAAGCAACAGCAGCGGCCTGTGGTACCTGCCGCCGCGCTGGCGACAGTTCTCCGTGCTCGCGCGCCGGCTGGACGATCCCTCCACGCTCGCGAACGCGCAGGTGCGCGGCATCGCACCCTCGCGCGACGGCACCGTCTGGCTCGTCGGCAGCGGCGGCGTGCTCGATCGACTCGACAGCGAATCCGGCGCTGTCGAGCACACCGTGAAGGACGTGGGCGACGGCTTCATCCTGCATGCCGCGCTGGAGGACCGCCGCGGGCAGGTCTGGGTGACCTTCGTGGAAGGCCTGGCGCGCGTGGACCCGCGCACGGGCGAGGTGCGCCGCTGGTGGTCGGGCCAGCACAACGGCGCGATGCCGGGCGATGCCGCGCACCTGGCGCAGGCCGCCGACGGCTCGATCTGGATCGCCGGCGAGTACGGGGTGCAGGTGCGCGACGAGGACGGCCGCGTGATCGCCCGCTATACCCGGGGCGACGGCCGCGGCCTCGAGCGCGCGACCAGCGTGCACGACATCGCCCCCACGCTGGACGGCGGCATGTGGATCGCCACCTCGCATGGCCTGCTCACGCCCGACGCACGCGGCGAACGCCTGGTGCCGGTCCCCGGCATCGACGCCGGCCCCGTGCACGGCATCGCCACCGACGCGCGCGGTGGCCTGTGGCTGGCGCGTTTCGGCGCGGTCGAAGGCTACGAGCTGCGCCGCGGCCGCCCCGTGCTGCGCCAGCGGCTCGGCGCCGAGGCGGGTTTCCCGCGGCTGGCGCCGAGCGGCCTCACCGTGGACGACCGCGGCATCGTCTGGGTCACCAGCGTGCGCGGGTTGGTGCGCGTCGACCCGCTGGCGCGCAGCAGCCGTGTCTACGGCGTGCGCGACGGCCTGCCCAGCCAGGAATTCACCGACCCGCCGGTGGCCCGCCCCTCCGATGGCCGCATCCTGGCCGGCACGCCCGAGGGCCTGGTGCTGTTCGACCCGGCCGTGGTGCGGCCGGCCACGGAGGCGCCGGAGCTCGTGCTCGAAACCGTCGACGTGCTGCGCGACGGCCTGCGCACGCCCATCGACGCCGGCCGCGCCTTCACCCTGGCCCCGGGCGACCGCGACCTGCGCCTGCGCGCCCGCATGCTCGCCTTCGCCGACCCGTCCGCGCATGCCTACCGGACGCGGCTGCTCGGCTACGACGCCGGCTGGGTCGACGCCGGCACCCTGGGCGAGCGCGTGTTCTCGCAACTGCCGCCCGGCAACTACCGGCTGCAGGTCACGGCCCGCACGGCCGACCACGTCTGGGCGCCGGTGCAGGAGCTGAGGTTCTCGGTCAGCCCGCCGTGGTGGCGCACGTGGTGGTCGATCACGGGCTTCGTGCTCGCCGGGCTGGCCGTGCTGGGCCTGCTGGCGGCCCATTACCGCGGTCGGCTGCGGCGCCGCCACGCCTGGGAGCAGGCCGAGCACGAGCGGCGCCTCGCGCAGGAGGCGTCCGTGGCCAAGACGCGCTTTCTCGCCACCTTCGGCCATGAAGTGCGCACGCCCATGACCGGCGTGCTCGGCATGAGCGAACTGCTGCTCGACACGCCGCTGGATGCGCGCCAGCGCAGCCACGTCGCCGCCATCCGCAGTGCCGGCGAGCACCTGCTGCGCCTGCTCAACGACGCGCTGGACCTGGCGCGCATCGAATCCGGCAGGCTCGAACTCGTCGACGAGGCCTTCGACCTGCGCACCCTGCTGGCGGACCTGGCGGCACTCCTGGGCCCGCTGGCCGCGCGCCGCGGCCTGCGCTTCGAGCTCGACCTCGGCCCGGACCTGCCCACCGGCGTGCGCGGCGATGCCAGCCGCCTCAAGCAGGTGCTGCTCAACCTGTTGAACAACGCGCTGAAGTTCACCGAGCAGGGCCGCGTCTCGCTGCACGTGCGCCGCGCGGGCGAGCGCGTGCGCTTCGTCGTGCAGGACACCGGGCCGGGCCTGTCGGCCGAGCAGCGCGCGCGCCTGTTCCAGCGCTTCGAGCAGGGCGAGGGCGCGCGCACGG